>CAWVZA010000015.1:0-27609 GCA_963934545.1 uncultured Sulfitobacter sp. | reverse complement strand
TGTTCATGACCGCCAGCTAACACGATGGAGTCAGACAGTGAATCCTTGGCAAAGGATATTTGTGCAACAAAGCCTTCCAAATTGCAAAAGCCGAGCTGTGCGCAGTGATCGGACCTAGCGGGGCAGGAAAAACCACTTTTATGGATATAGTTACCGGCAAAACGCGCCCCGATGTAGGTCACATTCTGTGGGGCGACAAAAGCCTCTCACTCGTTGGTATGTCAGAGGCCAAAATTGCCCAAGCAGGGATCGGGAGGAAGTTCCAAAAGCCGACTGTTTTTGAAGAACAGACAGTACAGGAAAATCTGATGATGGCTTTGCGCAAAGATCGTGCACCCTTGGCTGTGTTGTTTTTCAAACCCTCCGCAGCGGACTTTAAACGGGTTGAGGCACTGGCTGCGCAAATCGGACTAGCCGTTGCATTGTTACGTGTCTCAGGCGAATTGAGTCACGGGCAAAACAATGACTGGAGATTGGAATGTTACTGGCACAAGAGCCGCAGCTGCTATTGGTGGATGAGCCTGCCGCCGGCATGCCCCCCGCCGAGCGGGAAAAGACGACAGCCATCCTTGTAGAGGCCACCAAGACCCGCGCAGTTGTGGTTGTGGAGCACGATATGGAGTTTGTCCGACGGTTGAATTGCAAAGCTACCGTGCTGCACGAAGGGGCCATTCTGGCCGAAGGGTCGCTGGATCACGTGACAAAAAATCAAGACGTCATCGATGGCTATCTGGGGCGCTAGAGCATATTGGATATCAAAGACCTGACATTACACTATGGAAATTCGCAAATCCTATACAATATTTCCATGACCGCGGAACTGGGCAAAGTGACCTGCGTCATGGGGACCAACGGTGTCGGCAAAACCAGTCTACTGCGTGCAATTTCAGGAACGCACCCACACTCAGGTGGGGATATAACACTGGACGAGTCGCGTCTGGATCAGACATCAGCACATAAAATGGCCCATATGGGCGTCGCTTATGTCCCACAAGACCGTGATATTTTTCCGCTGCTTACCGTTCGCGAAAATTTGCAAACAGGGTTCTCTTGCCTCCCCAAATCGGAGCATTTCATCCCCGACCATATTTTCGAGTTATTTCCTGTATTGCACGAAATGGAGCATCGTCGCGGTGGTGATCTCTCAGGGGGACAACAACAGCAGCTCGCCATCGCGCGTGCGCTGCTTACCAAGCCAAAGTTGCTGTTGCTCGATGAACCGACAGAGGGCATTCAACCAAACATTATACAGCATATCGGAAAAGTCATCAGTCTGCTGCGTGAGCAAGGCAATATGGCGATTGTTCTGGTTGAGCAGTATTTCGATTTTGCGTACGAGCTTGCTGATCAAATCGTGGTTCTGAAGCGCGGAAAAATTATAAAGAACGCTTGCCGAACCGAGGTCAACCGGGAAGAGATTCTCGCTGCAGTATGCATGTGATACTTTGGTGATAGCACCATTTTTATATTGTGAAGCAATCGCTTGTTTAATCATTCCAAATAGCAGCGTTCATGACGTGAACCGCATCGGGACAAGACAGCTGATGCAACTGCGAAAAGAGTGCTGCGCGACCAATCACTGGATCAGACGTCAGGATTACTTTTGGACATCGCTGGTCAGACGTGAACATTCAATTTGGCCGCCAATGCGGGGAAGTCATCTACAATGATGTCGTGAGTCGCAGTAGGCTCAGAATCAGGCGGACCGCCCACGCCCCATTCCAGCGGACGCCTGACAAAGGCGGCCTTGTAACCACAGCTTTTCGCGGCATCGAGATCAAAGTTATGACAGGCCACCATTCAAATCTGCGACGCATCCAATTTAAGGTGCTGCGCGACAGTATCATAGGCTTCGGGCAAGATTTTATACTTTCCGATCGCCTCGCAGGAAAACACGGCATCCCGTGACAGGCCATTGCGCCGCGCCGTATCCATAATGATCCGAAAACTCAGGATGGTGAAAGACGCGCAGATGTATTTCGCGGGTAATTTTGGCAACACTAGTGGGAAATCGGGCCAACACTCGAAATTATGCGGGGCGTCATATGCAATCGCGTAGCGCTGCGCATCACTGAAGACCTCTAGGCTCTGCTCTGCAATGACTTCTTCCAGCGCCATGCGGTGCGCACCGTCAAAATTATACTCGGGCGGAACGTCCTTCCCGAGGTTGACCACCTTGCCAAGGCCCTTGCGGCGGATGTCGTTGGCAAGATCGTTCCAGTCACGCTCAACCCCGTGCGTCGCCCCCACCGCGGCCAAAGCGCGCGAAAACCCGCTGTGCCAATCAAGGATCGTGCCGCCCGTATCAAAGGTGAGCGCGCGGATGTCAGACAGGCTCAAGCGGGTCTTCCTTTGTTCAGCTGGATTGAAGGCGTTTGAACAAGGCTGAGGTGTCCCAGCGCCCGCCGCCCATCTTTTGCACATCTTTGTAAAACTGATCCACCAAAGCTGTGACCGGCAGGCTTGCGCCGTTTTCATTAGCGGTATCGAGGCAAATGCCCAAATCCTTTCGCATCCAGTCAACGGCAAAGCCATGCTCGAAATGGTCAGCGAGCATCGTCTCGTATCTGTTGGACATTTGCCAACTGCCTGCAGCACCTTGGCTGATCACTTCGACGACCGCAGCACCGTCGAGGCCCGCCTTGGAGGCAAAGTGCATCGCCTCCGACAATCCTTGAACCAATCCTGCAATCGCGATCTGGTTGCACATTTTGGTCATCTGGCCTGCACCACTCTCACCAATGCGGCGGCACAGCTTTGCATATACGTTCATCACAGGCTCAGCTGTGTCATAGTCAGCCTGATCACCACCGCACATAATTGAAAGCTGGCCATTCTCGGCACCTGCTTGTCCACCTGACACTGGTGCGTCGACAAAAGCGATGCCGCGCTCTTTTGCTGCAGCGTACAATTCCGCAGTGACAGCAGCAGAAACAGTGGTGTGGTCAACAAATATGCTGCCTTTAGCCATTGTCGAAAATGCGCCATCAGGGCCAAGGCAGACTGAGCGCAGATCATCGTCATTGCCGACACATGCCAGTACCAGTTCGGCGCCGTTCGCAGCAGCGGCAGGTGTCGGCGCTGCGGCACCACCGTGCTGTTTGGCCCATGCATCAGCTTTGGATGTGGTGCGGTTATAAACGGTGACATCGTGGCCCGCCGCAGCCAAGTGGCCAGCCATCGGATTGCCCATTACACCAAGGCCGAGGAATGCTAATTTGGTCATTGTCTGTCCTGTCTAAAGAAGGTCACGCGGGGTCTGTCCTGCAAAGAAGGCGTCGAGATTATCCAGCGCACGAAAGCCCATTGCGTCGCGCGTTTGCCGCGTTGCACTGCCGATGTGAGGCAGCATGAAGATGTTATCATGTGCTGCAAATGCAGGGTTTCCACCTGGCTCAACCTTGAAGCAATCAAGGCCTGCCGCAGCTATATGGCGGGATTTAAGCGCGGCGACCAGCGCATCTTCGTCTACCAACGCGCCGCGCGCGGTATTCACAATCACAGCGCCTTGAGGCAGCAGTGCAAGTCTTTCAGCGTCCATTAAATCTGTGGTTTCAGGCGTGGCAGGGCAATGCAAAGACAAGAAGTCGGCAACGCGCAGCAAACTTTCAACCGTGTCGTGATAGACAGCACCCTGTGCTTGATCAGCTGGCAATTCCGAGCGATTGTAATAATGGATGTCCATGTCAAATCCGCGTGCCTTAGCTGCGAATGCACGGCCCACGCGGCCCATACCGATGATGCCCAGACGCGATCCCGTGACCTGTTTGCCCACCATAAATGCTGGTGACCAACTGTCCCAAGCGCCGCTGCGAACAATCCTGTCGCCCGCAACCGCGTGGCGCGCCGCACCCAGCATCAGCAGCATCGCAAGCTCGGCTGTGGCATCGGACAGTACATCGGGTGTGTTGGTCACCGCAATTCCATGTACTCTGAGCGCCGATAGGTCGCAATGATCCACGCCAACAGAGTGATTGGCAACGATCTTGAGACGCCCGTCTAGCTGCGCGACCACACCAGCGCTGAAATGCTCTGAATGGCACGGAATGATTGCGTCGAACTCAGCGCTTGCAGCGATGAGTTGATCGGTGGTCCCGGCATCGTCATCGTGGTTGATCACCACATCATAATCGCGCGCTGCGCGCTCAATCGTTGCATCAGACAGACGGCGGGTTATCCAAAGGCGAGGCTTACTCATTTCTTACGGATACATTCATCATAGAAGTCATAGACCGCCATGCCACAAACAATGATACCGATGATCATAAACGGTGCGCCACCTGTAAAGCCTGCAAAGCCACTTGAAATACTCTGCGAGAGGCCACCGATGAAGATACATAAAAAAGCTGTGCCGATCAGTCCTGCGATAAGCTTGACAGTGTATGACATATTACTGTCCTTTCAATTATTCTGACGCCTCGGTCAGCTGCATTTGCAGCCAACGCGCGGTGCGCAACAGGCGGTTGTCTTTTTCAGCGGGACCGATCAATTGCACACCGATAGGCAGACCTGTTTCCCCGACCAGCAGGGGCAGCGTCACACAAGGCAGACCTGCCAGTGTCCAGAGAGTGCAAAAGATTGGATCGCCTGTGTTGGGTCCAAACAGAGGCGCTTCGCCCGCCGCAGAGGGTGCGATGATAGCGTCGTATTCCGTAAAGAAGTCATGGAAGAATGCCTCAGCAGAGGCTTTGACGGCCAGCGCGTCCTCATACTCGGTTTTCGTGATTTGACGACCCCGTCCAATCACGGGCTTCAGTGTTTCGCTGATTTGGTCCCAGTGACCATCGAACACCTCCGCTTGTTGTTCGCAAATCTCATATTCGTGGATGCGGGCCTGTACCGCGACGAGGTTCGAGAGTGTGTCTGCAGGGTCCATTCTTGTGACTTGGTTCCCGAGGACATCCATCACGGCATCCAAACCTTCGCGGGTAGACTCGGACAGACGGTCATTAAAAGGCAGGTCAAACCAGACAAGCGAGGGCGGCACGGGAGCATCCTCAGACGCCCCATATGCCATAGCTGGACGAGGGCGGGCAAAACTGGTGCTGTCGCGGCCATCATATCCACCTATTACATCCGTCAGGAGCCCCACATCAGCAAGGCTTCGACCAAAGCATCCAACCTGATCGAGGGAATCCGAAGTATCCAAAAGCCCCGTGCGTGAGATAACACCACGTGTCGGCTTAAACCCAAAGGTGCCACAAAACGAGGCAGGGCGAATAACCGATCCGTTGGTTTGCGTGCCTACTGCCAATGGCACGTGATGCGCCGCCACCGCCGCCGCCGAACCACTAGATGATCCCCCCGGCGTATGGGCAGAGTTGTGTGGATTACGCGTCTTGCCCGCGTGGACAAACGCCAGCTCTGTTGTGACTGTTTTACCCATGATGATCGCGCCTGCGCCGCGCAATAGCTCAACAAGGCGGGCGTCTTCATCTGTACAGCGCCCTTTGAAGATCGGTGTCCCACGCCCTGTGGGCATATCGACAGTGTCGATGATGTCTTTCAGTGCGACGGGAATACCATGCAGCGGCCCTGTCGCCAGACCTGCCTTGCGGATGCGATCACATTCGGTCGCTTGGGCAATCACCGCATTGGGGTCCAGATAGACCCACGCGTGGATATCGTTGTCCGTTGCAGTGATCTGCTCAAGGCAGGATTTTACCAATTCAACCGAAGTCAGCTTACCCAAGGCGAAGAGCGTCAACGCCTCAGATGCGGTGAGTTTATATGCATCTTTGATCATGGGATGTATGGCCCAAAGAGGTAATCAGGGAACCAAAGCGCGATGCCGGGGAAGGCATACATCAGGCACATGGTTAGGATCACGATGCCAAGATACGGCATGATGCCACGGAAAATCTCCATCAACTCGATCTGGTTTTTGAGCACCCCTTTTAAGTAATAGGCCGACATGGCCATTGGCGGCGTCAGGAAGGATGTTTGCAGATTGAGCGCGATAAGCATCGCGAAGAAATAGGGGTTTACGCCAAACACTTCGAGCAATGGCAGGAAGATCGGCACAAAGATGATCAGAATTTCTGACCACTCCAGCGGCCATCCGAGAAGGAAGATGATGATCTGTGCGAGAACAAGGAACTCCCAAGGCTCAAGGTCCATTCCGCCAACCCATTGTGCAATCAGGTCATGCCCACCGAGGTAGGAAAAGACTGACGCGAAGGTCCATGAACCCACAAACAGCCAGCAGACCATCGCGGTGGCTTTGGCGGTGAGGAACACACTTTCCTTCAGCTTGGTCCATGTCATTGAACGGTAGAGCACAGCAAGCACCATGCCGCCTAATGCACCCATCGCCGCCGCTTCTGCAGGGGTCGCCAGACCGCCAAGGATGGAGCCAAGCACCAGCCCGATAAGCACCGTCAGCGGTACAAAGCTCAGCAGAAGGTCAAGGTAGATTTCTTTCGGTGGAGGGACGTTTTCCACCGTAGGTTTCGGTGCCAGCGACGGATTGAACCAAACGCGCACGATGACGTAGACGATGTAGAGACCCGCAAGCAGCATCCCGGGGAACACCGCCGCTGCATAGAGGCGGAGGGGCGACAGATCAGCGATGGCCGCATAAACGATCAGCATGATCGACGGCGGGATCAGGATGCCGAGCGTACCACCCGCACAGATGACACCTGCCGCAAAGCTCTTGTTATAGTTGGCGTTGGCCATGGCGGGAAATGCCAGCAGGCCCATCAGGGTCACAACTGCACCCACGATACCGGAAGCGGTCGAGAAGACTGCACAGGTGACAAGGGCCGCGATCGCAAGGCTACCCGGCAGATTGCGCGCAGCCATGTAGAGCGAGAAGAACAGCTTGTCCACAATGTTGGCGCGCTCCACCACATAGCCCATGAACAAGAACAGCGGGATCGCCACAAGGGTGGGGTTCTCCATCACTGAATAGGTATTCTGGTTGAGCAAGTAGAAGATGTTATTGTTGAAAATATCGCTGAACTGCTCGACCGAGCCTGCCTGATGATAGGCGTAATAGCCAAAGCCCACGCCCATGGCGAGCAGAGTAAAGGCAATCGGAAAACCGAGCAAAACAAGGACAATAAACAGTCCAAGCATGACGAGGGCGACTTCGGGGTTTGTCATCTTACTATCTTTCGTGAAGCGCTGGGGCGTCTATTTGCGGGTTGGAGTGGCAGCGAGGATCGTTTCCAGATCAGCTGCGGCAAGGAGGTCTTCTGTCTCTTTCACATCGGCCAGACGTTCGGGCCAGACACCACTGCGCATGGCCATGACACAGCGGACCAGCTCTGCGATGCCTTGGATCACCAACAAACAACCAGACAGCGGTATCAGGGATTTGAAGAAATAAATCTGGATACTGGCGGGGCTGTTAAAGCTCACTTCTTTCCAGCGCCAGCTGTCGGAGGCGATCTCGTACCCGTAGTAAACCAACGCAAGAATGCCGGGAAAGAAGAACAAGAAATACAGGGCAAAATCGAGACCTGCCTGAACGCGCACCGGAAACAGGCGGTAGATGACGTCAGCACGAACATGGGTGTCTTGGGCCAGTGCGTAGGCACCGCACATCAAGAACAGCGCGCCATACATCTGGATCATCATATCGAAGGCCCACACGGTCGGGGAGTTCAGCACGTAGCGCACGAACACCTCATACGACACTGACAACGTCAGGATCAGGATGCACCAGCCAAAGGCGCGGCCGACCCAAAGGCTCAGACCCTCGATTGCATATACGAATTTCATGTATCTCGCGCTCCCGCAGTAATCTTGGAGACATTTGTTGCCTGTCCAAAGCGTGAGATGTCCGGAGATTATAAAACCCCCGGACATCTCGATCTTATGTCAAAGCAATCAACCGAAGTAGTGGTTGTAGGCTAGCTTGTAATCAGGCTGGTTCAGATTGAGGTAGCCCATAACTTCTTTGGCATACTTCTTCTGTGATTCCATAACCTTGGCAAAGAACGGATCATCTTCCGCGATGCGGTTGGCGACTTTGTCCCATGCTTCGAGCTGTGCCAGCATAACGGATTCTGGCGTGCGGTGAACGGCAACGCCGTCCGCTTCTTGCAGCTTGATCAAGTCATCGGAATAGCGCTTTGTGTTGCCCCAGTAGAAGCCGGAGTTTTCAGCCATGGATGCGTTGCGGATGATTGCTTTGTGCTCATCGGACAACGCGTTCCACTTGTCCTTGTTGATGGTGACTTCAAAGCACTCCTGCGACTGATGGTAGGACGCAAGCATGTAGTTCTTGGACACGTCCTGCATACCAAAGTCACGGTCAGAAGTCGGGTTGTTGAACTCAGCCGCGTCAATCAGACCAGATTTCATCGCTGGCTGAATTTCACCCCCTGGAAGCTGAACAACAGACATACCCATTTCGAGCATGACGTCTGCGGCCAGACCAACAGTCCGGTACTTCAGACCCTGCATCTGGGACGCATCGGTGATCTGTTCCTGGAACCAGCCAAGGGGCTGTGCTGGCATCGGTGAGTTGAAGAAGGACACAACATTTAGGCGCAAATCACCCATCAGTTCGTCAAACAATTCCTGACCGCCACCTGCATGGATCCAACCAAGCATTTCTTGGCTGGACCAGCCAAAGCATGGACCCGTGCCGAAGAGTGATGCGGATTTGGATTTGCCGTACCAGTACGCAGACACATAGTGAGCAGCGTCCAGAACGCCGCGGTGTACCGCATCTTGCATCTGGCTTGTCTTAACGACTGCATCGACAGACAATACTTCAATGGTCAGTGAACCACCGGACATTTCATTGACGCGAGCAGCAAAGGACTGAGCGTTTTCGAGGAAGATACCGCCGCCCCATGCCGCCTGCATCTTGATGGTTGTGCCGTGACCGTCTGCGATCGCCGGTGTGGCAAGTGCTGCGGCCCCGACTACGGCCGAACCGCGCAGAAACTTTCTGCGGTTAAGTGAGTTTGTCATAGTTTCTCCCAAGGAATTTCACGCCACTTCAGCCTACATCGGCTTTCGCGCGTATGGTTTTGACAGCAAAGTTATCCGCCACATTTTACCAGCACTGCCTTTCTCCCGACGGTGCTGAAGACATCAATTTCTTCACATCAGATCAATCTGGCTGGAATTCCATGTCAACACAAGAGGTAGTTTGTCCGCGCTGTGGTTCAGGCATGCTAATAACGGAGCACCACAGGCTCAAAAAATTTAATTCCCTTGAAATTACAAAGAATTATAAATATTTTATAAGTCTCTATTATTAAACAAAGTTGCACGATGTATTAAATGGATCCCCTTCTTCGGCCCTTATAGATTTCCACAAAATGCGCCTAGGATAAAATTATTATTCGGTCAAAGAACATTCGGGCTCAACGACTTCGCAAAGGGCAACTCCATCTGCATCCAACCAATTTTGTGCCGGTCACGCCTTCAGTGACGACAGATCCTTTTGGTGGAGCTGCAAGGCTGATGCAAATATTGCGCAAATCGAGGTTTGGCGATGTGAGTCTGGCGCAGACGAGCGAACCAAATGTAAGCCCAAATCAAGAGATCAGCGGTTCAAACTCGCTATCAACTGATGAAACTTCTCACCTTGAACAGCAACATGATTGCGCAGTGTGTGCGCTACCAAGTTAGCGTCACCATCTGTTAACGCACGTAAAACTTTTGAATGCTCGTGCATGGATTGGTTCATACGCCCTCGGAAACGCAGCTGAATTCTTCGGTACGCCCTTAGATGGTTATGAAGTTGTAGCACTTGGTTCGCTAAAAAGCTGTTGGCAGCCCCGCGATAGATGATCTGATGAAACGTCTCGTTCTCCGCATAATAGCGGTCGTGATCCATATCTTGGATTGCCTGATGGCACCGCTCATTCGCTGCAGCCAGCAACGCAAGGTCCGCTTCAGACATCCGCGTCGCAGCAAGCCTTCCGCATGACGCTTCAAGCTCGGCCATGGTCTCAAACATTTCCATCAACTCAACAGGGCCAGGCTGGCGGATAAACACACCACGCCGCGGAATTTTTTCGGCCATGCCCGAGGACACCAACACTTGCAACGCTTCGCGAATGGGCGTGCGAGAGACGTGGAATTGCTCAGCCAGTTTTAATTCATCAAGGCGCTCGCCATCGCGAAACTCCCCCGAAAAAACGAGCTGCTCAAGTGTACTGGCGATTTGGTCTGCGCGTCTGATCTCCATGCTCTATGTCTACCACCCACATACTAAAAAATGCAATCAATGTATTCTTGTATACAAGAACGTTGACTTGCTATGCCAACCATGGAAGCCGCGACCCAGTAGGATCAGCGCATGACGTTGGTTCACACCTAGGGAGGAAACTATGAAATTCGCGAAACTCACAGCCACAGCTATGGCCGCGTGCCTTGCTATCGGCTCTGCTGCTAGCGCTGAAACACTGCGCCTGTCGCACCAATGGTCCAACAAAGATGTACGTCACCAAGTAGCGCAAATGGTAGCCGATGATGTGGCTGCCGCTGGTGTGGATTTGGAGATCCAGATTTTCGGATCCAAGTCACTGTTCAAGCCACGCGAGCAGTATCGCCCCCTGAGCCGTGGCCAGCTGGACATGACCGTTCTGCCGCTCAGCTATGCTGGCGGCCAGCAGCCCACTTATAACCTCACGTTGATGCCAGGAATGGTTAAAAACCACGATCATGCAGCGCGCCTGAGTGCCTCGCCCTTCATGGCGGCGCTTGAGGAAAAGATGGCGGATGATGATGTGATGGTGCTGGTCCACGGCTACCTTGCTGGTGGTTTTGTCGGCAAAGACAAGTGCATCACCAAACCTGAGGACGTCAAAGGTCTGCAAACTCGTGCGGCTGGTAAGGCGTTTGAGCAAATGCTTGCAGGTGCAGGCGCGTCCATCACAGGCATGGCCTCATCCGAGATCTATAACGCGATGCAAACAGGTGTCCTGAACGCGGCGAACACGTCATCGTCGTCTTTTGTGTCCTACCGCATCTACGAGCAGGTCAGCTGCTACACGCCTGCTGGTGATGTTGCGCTGTGGTTCATGTACCAGCCACTGCTCATGAATAAATCGAAGTTTGACGGCTTGAATGCAGATCAGCAAAAGGCATTGATGGATGCCTCGGCCAAAGCGCAAACGTTCTATCTGGCAGAAGCCAAAAAGCAGGATGCAGCCTCCGAGCAGGTGTTCCGCGATGCAGGCGTTGAAATTGCCCAGATGTCCAAAGAGGACTTTGACGCATGGCGTGCTCTGGCGCAGAAAACATCCTATGCCAAGTTCGTATCCGAAGTTGAAGGCGGACAAGAACTGCTCGATATGGCGCTGGCTGTCGAATAATCGACACTCCGTTGGGCCGCGCGCTTTCGTGGCCCAACCCCACTCTTACAACATTCATTCAAGGACATCGTTATGGTGAGCCAAAGCTCCGTCGCGATGGCGCAAACGGGCAATAATCCGTTCCTGCGTCTGGTTGCGGCACTCTCTACACTTGCGGGCTGGTGCTCGGCCGCGATGATCGTCGCAGCAATCGGGATCACCTGCCAGATGATCTTTGTGCGTTTTGTATTGAACGCATCGACCATCTGGCAAACCGAGGCTGTGATTTATCTCGCTATCAGTGCCACGCTGATCGGCTTGCCGTATGTACAGCGCCTCCGAGGCCATGTGAACGTTGATCTGATCCCATTGGCACTCGGGCCAAAGCCGCGCTTCGTCCTTGCGATGTTCACCTTATCCCTGTCGATCGTCATGGTGGGTATCATGCTGTGGTACAGCTTTGAATTCTGGCACCTGACATGGGAGCGGAACTGGAAATCCGATACGATTTGGGGCGTGCGCCTTTGGATTCCCTATGCCGCACTGCCCATTGGTTTTGCGCTGTTCCTGCTGCAACTCATCGCAGACATGGTTGCCATCCTGCTCAAGATAGAAAAGCCATTCGGCTTAGAGGATACATAATGGATCCGCTCACGCTTGGCGCGGTTGTCGCTGTTTGCACCATTCTAGTACTCTTTTCGGGTGTTTCTGTCGGTTTAGGGCTTTTGATCGTCTCGACTGGATTTATCATAATTTTCGACGGGATGCGCTCGCTTGAACTGCTGCCTGAAATTCTGTTTGGCAAGCTCAATAACTTTGCCCTCCTCTCGATACCGATGTTCATCATTATGGGATCGTCCATTGCCTCTACCCGCGCAGGTGCAGACCTATATGAAGCGCTGGAGCGTTGGCTAACCCGCGTGCCGGGCGGCCTTGTGATCTCTAACCTTGGCGCTTGTGCGCTCTTCGCAGCGATGTCAGGTTCAAGCCCCGCAACATGTGCGGCCATCGGCAAAATGGGCATCCCCGAAATGCGCAAACGTGGCTATCCTGACGGCGTGGCCGCAGGGTCCATCGCGGCAGGTGGCACCCTTGGTATTTTGATCCCGCCCTCCGTCACCATGATCGTTTACGGCATCGCGACAGAGCAATCGATTGGCCGCCTCTTCCTCGCGGGTGTGATCCCCGGTTTGCTGCTGGTGACCCTGTTCATGGCGTGGTCGCTCTATGCGACATGGAAATCTGGCAATCAGCAACTGCTGGCCCAAGGCAGCTATACTTGGAAAGAAAAGTTCGAAATCCTTCCCCGCGTCCTGCCGTTTCTCTTCATCATCGTGGGCGTGCTCTATGCCATGTATGGCGGTGTCGCGACCCCCTCCGAAACTGCGGCCGTCGGCGCGCTTTTGTGTCTGATCATTGCCATGGTCATCTACAAGCTCTGGAACCCTGCGGATCTCTGGGTCGTGCTGCGCGACAGCACGAAAGAGAGCGTGATGATCCTGTTCATCATCGCTGCAGCAGGCGTGTTTTCCTACATGCTGTCGAGCCTCTACATCACGCAATCCATCGCCGAATGGATCGGCACATTGGATGTGAACCCTTGGGTTTTGATGGATGCGGTGAACGTCTTCCTGTTGATCGCAGGGTTCTTCTTGCCGCCAGTCGCAGTGATCCTGATGGCTGCACCCATCCTGCTACCAATCATCACAACGGCTGGCTTTGACCCAATCTGGTTCGCTGTTGTACTTACGATCAACATGGAGATCGGCCTGATTTCTCCACCGGTCGGCCTCAATCTCTACGTCATCAACGGTATCGCACCGGATATCTCCTTAAAAACCATTTTGATGGGATCATTGCCGTACGTGGCCTGCATGGTCGTCGCTATCCTCCTACTGTGTTTTTTCCCAGGCCTCGCGACTTGGCTCCCCAACTACGTGATGGGTGCCGCGATATGAGCTATTTCGGCGGGCTTTTCTCAACCGTATTCGAGCGGCGCTTTGCCAATTCCATATCCACTCAGGCCGAAGGACGCGCGATCACTGACCTGTCCCTCGACCTGCTGGGCGCCATGGGCGAAGTCTCGGGCAGCACGCTGGCCCAAATGATACTGGATCAATATGCAAGCGGGGATGACGCAGATAAACGCGCATTCTTTGACTTCATGATGCGGGATCTTGAGATCGACCCTGTAGACGTTGTCGAGAGCTTGAAGCGCTACAAAGAAGCACCGTCTAAAGAGAGCTACCGTGACTATGCGCGTGCCAGCGAACCAAAGCGGCAAGAGCTTTTGCGCAGGCTGAACCAAGTACCAGGTGGCACGCAGCTTCTGGTATCGATGCGCAGAGACCTTTTGGGCATGATCAAAGCCGACCCTAAACTAGGACCCCTTGATGTGGATTTTGGGCATCTGTTTGCGTCATGGTTTAACCGTGGGTTTCTTGTGCTGCGGCCATCAATTGGTCCAGCCCCGCAGAAATTCTGGAAAAAATCATCGCCTACGAGGCAGTACCTGCCATCGACAGCTGGGAGGATTTGCGCCGTCGTTTACAGCCCGTCGACCGGCGGTGTTACGGGTTCTTCTACCCCACCATGCCGGATGAGCCACTGATCTTTGTCGAAGTTGCATTGAACAAGGGTGTGCCGCGTTCTGTCCAGACGCTATTGGCTGATGGCCGTGCTCCCATCGCGGCGGAAGAAGCGGACACAGCAGTGTTCTATTCCATCTCGAATTGTCAGGCCGGACTTGCCGGCATTTCATTCGGCAACTCGCTGATTAAATAAGTCGCAGCTGATCTTGCAAGCAATCTGGAAGGACTTGAGACGTTTGTGACATTGTCGCCCATTCCCGGTCTGAACAAGTGGTTGCAATCGTCCAGTGTGGCCGCTGTAAAGAACGCACCACTAGCAGCACAAGCCGCGCATTATTTGTTGAGTGCAAAGCGGAACGACAAGCTTCCTTTGGATCCCGTGGCGCGGTTTCATCTAGGCAACGAGGCGGCAGTCCATGCTGTACATGAAGGCGCGGACCTCTCCGCGAATGGGATGCAGCAATCAGGCGGTGCGATGGTAAACTACTTTTATGATCTCACCCAAATCACAACCAACCATGAGAAATTTGTTGTTGAGAAAATAGTGACCACCTCTGCCGAGGTTCATGCGCTCAGTGCGCAGATCACCACGACGAATTAAGGATTAAACGAATGGCAAATCCTCTATATGATTCTCTGTTCGGGCAGCATCTTGAAAGCAAAGCAGTCTTTCTGCATTTGCCTGAAAAGCAGTCCGTGACCTATGCCGACTTTCTGCGATTGACTGCGCAATATGCGGGCGCATTCACGGAGATGGGTCTTGTGGTGGGGGATCGTGTCGCAGTCCAGATCGAAAAATCTCCGCAAGCATTGGCCGTTTATGCTGCCTGCGCACAGGCCGGATTGATTTTTTTACCACTCAACACAGCCTACACCGCCGATGAAGTGACCTACTTTATTGAAAACAGTGGAGCGGGCATCCTGTTGGGCGATGAAAGTAAGCGAAGCGTATTGGAGCCGATCACTCAAAGCTGTGGTACCCGACTGGAGACATTAGATGCCGATGGCACTGGCTCATTCGCGGATAAGGCGGCAGCGCTCCCAACAGTTTTCAAAACGGTAGCGCGTGACTTAGAGGACCTAGCCGCGTTTCTCTACACTTCGGGCACTACGGGCCGCTCAAAAGGCGCGATGCTGACCCAAGGCAATCTGCTGTCCAATGCACAGACCTTGCAAAAGGAATGGCGATATACCGAAGCTGACATCTTGCTGCATGCCTTGCCGATCTTCCACACCCACGGCCTGTTTGTTGCCAGCAACATTACGCTTCTATCTGGCAGCAGCATGATCTTTCTTCCAAAGTTCGATTTGGATCAGATCATAGAAGACCTGCCGCGCGCCACCACGATGATGGGCGTGCCAACCTTCTATACCCGACTTTTGGGGGACACGCGGTTTACCAAAGGCCTCACGAGCCAAATGCGTTTGTTCGTCTCAGGTAGCGCCCCTTTGCTCTCAGAGACACATGTGCAATTCGAGCACCGCACCGGTCACCATATTCTGGAACGCTACGGAATGACGGAAACCAACATGAACACGTCGAACCCTTATGATGGTGAGCGGCGCGCTGGCACTGTGGGATTCGCCCGGCCCGGGGTGGAGCTGAAGATTACGGATAGCAACAATGGAGAAGCCCTACCGCAAGGCGAGATCGGCGAGATCGAAGTGCGCGGACCTAACGTGTTCAAAGGGTACTAGCAGATGCCTGAAAAGACCGCGGAAGAACTGAGAAGCGATGGCTTCTTTATCACGGGCGACTTAGGCCAAGTTGACGCAGACGGATACGTCAGCATTGTCGGGCACAATAAGGATTTGATCATTTCAAGGGGCTACAACATCTACCCCAAAGAAATTGAGTTGTTGTTGGATACCCAAGATGGAGTCTTGGAGAGTGCGGTTATTGGTGTGCCTCATCACGATTTTGGAGAGAGCATTGTCGGCGTTCTGGTCGCGCGTTCAGGCCAAAAGTTGGACATTGAAACCATCCTGCAAAAGATTGGAAAATCAATTGCTCGATTCAAGCAACCGCAGAAACTCATAATCTTGCCAGAGCTTCCTCGCAACACCATGGGCAAGGTCCAAAAGAAGGCCCTGAGAGAGATGTTTGCGGGTGAGCTTGTCAAATAAATAGATGCTGGTTTTTGGGGTAGAGCAAATGTCGCGATTTCATCGCTGTGAGCAAACCCACCAAAATTCAACAGGTCTGATTTGGCTTTGGAACTGTCGTGCAAACAATAGGCGCACAATGATCGGTAAAACGTAAAATGGGTTAGCAGTTTCCTGCTAACCCATTGAATTTGTGGTGAGCCCGTCCGGGTTCGAACCGGAGACCTACTGATTAAAAGTCAGTTGCTCTACCAGCTGAGCTACAGGCCCACTGCGCGTGGTTTAGAAACCTAGCACCTACGGGTCAACCCCCATAACGCATGTATTTCCATCCCGCTGCTGGAATAAACCAAACACTCTCGCTATATGCCCAGAATGGATCAGAATACGCCCTCCTCTTTGCCGTTTATGAAAATGCATGGCCTTGGCAATGACTTCGTCGTTGTGGACGCCCGTGCGCGTGAAATCCCTTTATCCCAAGGGCTGGTACGCGAAATTGCACACCGACAAACAGGAATTGGGTTCGACCAACTGGCTGTGATTTCCGAGGGTTCGGCAGACGCGCATCTAACCTTCTACAATGCAGACGGTTCGACTTCAGCCACATGCGGCAATGCGACACGCTGCATCGCACGCTACCTCATGGATGAAAGCTCCGTCGCGAGTCTGCACCTGACCACAGATCGCGGTGATTTGTTCGCAATAGATTCGGGCAATGGCCTGACCTCGGTGAACATGGGCCATCCCCAACTTGACTGGCATGACATTCCATTGGTCGAAGAAATGGATACGCTGGCGCTACCTATCGAAGGCTCACCTGTAGCCACGGGCATGGGCAATCCCCACTGCACCTTCTTTATCAATGACGTGAGCGCTGTCGATCTCGCAACTTTTGGCGCGGCGCACGAACATCACTCCCTCTACCCTCAACGTACCAACGTACAGATCGCTCAGATCATTGGCCCAGACCATATTCGCATGCGCGTTTGGGAGCGGGGCGTAGGCATCACATTGGCCTCAGGCTCCTCGAGTTGCGCAACCGCAGTTGCTGCTGCGCGCAGAGGCCTCACAGGGCGCAGCGTGCGCATTGATCTTGATGGCGGAACTCTGCACATAGATTGGCGTGAAGACGGGGTTTGGATGACTGGCCCAACAATGCATGTCGGGGACGGTGTTCTAACCACTCAATTCATCGAGAGCTGCAGATGAGCGCCCCCATATTTTCAAACCACGGTTGCCGCCTTAATCAATACGAGCTGGAAGCGATGAAGGAGCTCGCGGAAGGCGCAGGCCTGCGCGATGCTGTGGTCATCAACACTTGCGCCGTCACTGCCGAAGCAGTGAGAAAGGCACGCCAAGACATTCGCAAACTGCGCAAAGCAAACCCTGACGCGCGTTTGATTGTAACGGGATGCGCAGCCCAGACCGAGCCCGCCACCTTCACAGCGATGCCAGAAGTGGATGCCGTGATCGGCAACACGGAAAAGATGCTGGGAGAGACATGGCATGGACTGGCCGCTGACTTCATCGGCGAGACAGAGGCACTTCAGGTGGACGACATTATGTCCGTCACTGAAACGGCTGGGCATCTAATCGACGGCTTCGGCACCCGCAGTCGTGCCTATGTGCAGGTCCAGAATGGCTGTGACCACCGATGCACGTTTTGCATCATTCCCTATGGCCGTGGAAATTCCCGCTCTGTGCCTGCGGGTGTGGTCGTTGATCAGATCAAACGGCTGGTAGATAAGGGCTTCAACGAGGTGGTTCTTACGGGCGTTGACCTCACTTCATGGGGTGCCGATCTTCCCGCAGAGCCAAAGCTTGGCGACCTGGTCATGCGAATTCTCAAACTGGTGCCTGATCTGCCGCGCCTGCGCATCAGCTCTATTGATTCTATCGAAGTCGATGAAAACCTCATGCAGGCTATTGCGACCGAACCACGCCTAATGCCTCACCTCCATCTGTCGCTGCAGCATGGCGATGATATGATCCTAAAACGTATGAAACGCCGCCACCTGCGCGACGATGCAATCGATTTTTGCACCCAAGCGCGCAAGCTGCGACCAGACATGACATTCGGCGCGGACATCATTGCAGGCTTCCCTACCGAGACGGACGCGATGTTCGAGAATTCGTTGAAACTGATTGCAGAATGTGACCTCACTTGGCTGCACGTCTTTCCCTACTCAGCTCGGGTCGGGACACCAGCAGCGCGTATGCCTGCCGTAAATGGCACCGTAATCAAGGCGCGCGCGGCTCAATTGCGCAATGCAGGCGACGTACAAGTACAAGCCCATTTGGCACAACAAATTGGATGTACACACGATATCCTCATGGAGAATCCCCTCATGGGCCGAACCGCTCAGTTTGCCGAGGTTCGGTTCACAACACCGCAAACAGAGGGTGCGATTGTGACGAGCAAGATCACAAGCCACAAAGGCACGCACCTCGGCGCCTAAAGTCCACCAACAAAACCCCGAATAGTGCGAACGCAAAAGGCCCACAGAAAACTCTGCGGGCCTTTGCTAATATCAATCTAGTGGTAAATCAGTCTTTGTTTTTGACCGTAGCCCAGAGACGCTTGTTGGTGAGGTACAAAAGTACAGACAGAAGCGTCAAGAAGATCACACCTGCAAAACCAGCTTGCTTGCGTGCTGCCATCTTTGGCTCAGCTGCCCACATCAAAAACGCAGACACATCTTCTGCCATTGCTTCAACGCTGTTGGACGAGCCGTCTGCGAATTCTACAGCCTCTTCATAAAGGGGCGGTGCCATCGAGAGCCAGCCACCTTCATAGTACTTGTTCTCATACAATGTTACACCAGCTTGGGTTTTCTCTTCACCCGTGTAGCCATGCAACAATGCTGTGATGTATTCAGCACCACCAAAACCGTACAAAAGCTGGTTGATACCCAAACCGTATGGGCCCGAGAAGGCTTTACGCTTTTTCGCCATCAGCGAAAGGTCAGGCGCTGTTTCCATGCCAGACTTGGGGAAATGGTCAACGGGCGTCGCTTCGCGGAAATCATCTAGATCTGCATCGAATACTTCCCACTGCTTGGAATACTCGATCACTTGCTCTTCGGGCAGCATTGGGCCGCCATCATCACCAAGTGTCCGCAGTGGAACAAACTTGAGACCGTGACATGCGGAACAAACTTCGGTGTAGACTTGAAGGCCACGCTGAAGCTGGTTCACATCGTAGGTGCCAAATGGACCATCAAACGAGAAAGCGATGTTTTCAATCGGCTCCCCCTTCTTGCCCGCCGCAAATGCGGCGGGGGCAGTAAACGCTATAAGCGCGCTCAGGAGTGTTGCTTTGATCATATTCATCTCTGATTTACTCCGCGGGGTTCACGATAGTAGACGTGCCGCCGACTTTTGGTGCGTAATGTGCGTTGAAGTCGTCTTCGATCGTCTCTGGTTGCGCCTCAGGCTTCTCGATCACACCCAAGAGTGGCAAGATGACGAGGAAGTAGGCGAACCAGTAAGTCGTCGCGAGCAAAGAGATCGTCGCATACGGTTCTTCCGCAGGCATAGCGCCAACCCACATCAGGACAAAGAAATCTACGACCAGAAGTGCGAACCACCACTTGAACATTGGGCGGTAACGACCGGAGCGAACGCGGCTTGTATCGAGCCATGGCACAGCCGCCAGAACACCGATTGAACCAAACATTGCAAGCACACCAAAGAACGTCGCGTTGACGATACCGCCAGTTACGAAGGAAGCGATCTGTACGACCCATACTTCGGACGTAAAGGCACGCAGGATCGCATAGAACGGCAAGAAGTACCATTCAGGGACAATGTGCGCCGGCGTCGCGAGTGCGTTTGCTTCAATGTAGTTGTCAGGGTGGCCAAGGTAGTTTGGCATGAAACCAACGATCGCAAAGAAGACGACCAGAATAACGCCCAGCGCGAACAAGTCTTTGATCACGAAGTATGGCCAGAACGGCAGTGTGTCTTTCTCGGCTTCTTCCTTGGATGCCGTCCGCACTGGCACACCTGTCGGGTTGTTGTTGCCCGTCGTGTGGAATGCCCAGATGTGCAGGATCACAAGACCGGCAATCACAAACGGCAGCAGGTAGTGCAGAGAGAAGAAGCGGTTCAGCGTCGCGTTATCAACCGCAGGCCCGCCGAGCAGCAACGTCTGGATCGCTTCGCCAACGAATGGCACAGCACCGAACAGACCCGTGATAACAGTCGCACCCCAGAAGGACATCTGACCCCATGGAAGAACGTAGCCCATGAACGCAGTTGCCATCATCAACAGGTAAATGATCATGCCAATGATCCACGTGATCTCACGAGGGGCCTTATAGGAACCATAGTAGAGACCACGGAAGATGTGAGCATAGACCGCAACAAAGAACAGCGAAGCACCATTCATATGAATGTAACGCAGCATATGGCCGCCATTCACGTTGCGCATAATGTGTTCGATGGATGCAAAAGCGCCATCAACTGATGGGTTATAGTGCATCGCCAAAACGATACCCGTGATGATTTGCAGCACCAGACAGAATGTCAAAACGATGCCCCAGATCCACATCCAGTTCAGGTTCTTTGGTGTGGGGAGCATCAGTGTATCGTACATGAGACCGACGATTGGCAGACGAGAGTGGATCCACTTCTCGCCGTCCGTCTTTGGTTCATAATGGTCGTGAGGAATTCCAGACATAAGTTTGTTCCTTTAACCGAGTTTCAATGTGGAATCGTCGAGGAATTCTGCCGGTGGGATTGGCAGGTTCTTCGGCGCGGGGCCTTTGCGGATGCGGCCCGCTGTATCATAGTGCGATCCGTGACAGGGGCAGAACCAACCACCAAAATCACCAGCATCACCAAGCGGCACACACCCGAGGTGCGTACACACACCCATCATGACAAGCCATTCGCCAGCTTCATCCATGGTGCGGTTTTCATCCGCAGCGGTTGCATCTGCGGCAATGTTTTCGTTCTCGGCACCCTGATCAGGCAGTTCACCAAGCTCTACAGCGCGACCTGCTTCGATCTCTTCTTCTGTACGGCGACGGATGAAGACAGGTTTGCCCAACCATTTTACCGTCAGCTGGGATCCAGGCTCAACACCGCTTACATCCACACGAATGGAGGAAAGCGCCAGAACATCGGCGGAAGGGTTCATCTGGTTGACCAGTGGCCAAACGGCAGCACCTACGGCCACGGCACCAGTGCCTGCGGTCGCATAATAGAGGAAGTCCCTCCGGTTGCCTGCGGTATCATCAGCTTGTGACACGTCGGTTTCTCCATATTTGGGCCAACAATCAGCCAATGGGTATTATGACGCTCTTATAAAAGGCGTCGAACATTGCAGTGGTATCTAGCTTGGACTAGCACAGTCGTCCAGATGGTTTAGCTGCGCAAACCGTCGCAGTTTCCACTTATCACAGGCGATTTGATCTAGTTTGGTAACTTTCAGGCCGCTGGCGGCACTGTAGACTGCATCCATGAGCGCGATTCGAAGGCTTCAAACCATGTGGCCAATCCATCATTGCCCTTGCGCCAGTCGCGCGCCGCGTGACGGAAATCAACATAGCCCAGCGCACAACCAACCGCGATCTGACCCATATCCAACGGACCGTTCAAATGGCTCATCCAACAGGTGTTCAGCGCGGCAACGCTGCGCGCAATTTTGTCCCATTGGCCATCCACCCATTCATCCATACGCTTATCTTCGGGCCGCAACCGCATTTCATAGGTCATAAGCAAAGCCGCATCCAAAATCCCGTCTGCCGTTGCCTCCAACGTGAGCGCATCCCAACGCCGCGCACCAGCTGGGTACAACTTATCCCCGCCCCGTGCATCCAGATAGGCCGTAATTACACGGCTGTCGTACAAGGTCGGCCCGTCTGGCCGCTCCAATGCGGGAACTTTGGCCAAAGGGTTCTTCGCCAATAACGCAGGATCTGCCGCAACAGGCGTCGTTGCGACATTAATCAGCTCTACGTCATCGCGCTGGCCTGTCTCTTCGAGCAAAATCATCACTTTTCGTACATAAGGAGATGTCGATGCGTAATAGAGCTTCATAGAGAGATTCCTGTATTGGATTGGTTTGCTCCACTCTTCACCCGAAAGCAGATCAAAGCAACCGTGCGCTATTTATGATTGAGCGCCCGCATCATCGCAGCAATGGTTTGCACTTCGTTGCCGATCCCGTGTTCCGCCATATGCTCTGCAGCTGCGACACGGGCATCATCGGGTTTATTCTGTCCCAGCTTCCATGTGCCATCAACGCCAGTCAGCGTGAACCGAAACGGCACAATCATCCGCATCATCTTTTCCAACACCTCAGGCGTTATCTTTTCTGTGGTCCAAGGCGCCTTTGGCAGCAGTTGCTCCTCATAAGCTGTCGATTGATGGTCCAGCATATCATGCATCACTTCTTGGGACAGTTGTTCCAATGTCACTGTCAGATGCACAGCAATGTAATTCCACGTCGGCACCTGATCCTGAACACCGTACCAATCGGGCGAAACATAGCTATCGGGCCCTGACACCAGTATCTTAGCTGCATGAGGTCCCTTGCTCATAAGCGCAATAGGGTTGGACCACATCGAATGCAGGTCAGCGGTAGCCGCATCATCACTCAGCAGAAACGGAATATGGCTAACCTCCGGCCCGCTCGTGCCGTTCACCATCAAAACACCAAACGCACGCTTGCGCGCAAAAGCGATATTCTTTGCGGTATCCACGTCATGAAAAACTGGGTTGGGATGCATGAAATCCTCCTAGGCATTTGATGCGATAAGCTATTGCAGACCACGCCCCCACTTGGCAATCTACTCCTATTCTCAGGGCGGGGTGAAATTCCCCACCGGCGGTATGGAGGTTTGTCCTTTGAGCCCGCGAGCGCCTGCTTCTTCTTGCGAAGAGGCAGGGTCAAGCAGATCTGGTGAGATGCCAGAGCCGACGGTTAAAGTCCGGATGGAAGAGAATGCAGGTTATTTGGCGTCACCCCTCGGGGTGCGGCATATGGCCTGTGATCGCCTTGGGTGGACTGTTGAACCTAAAGGAGACGACCTTGACAGACACTGCAAAGACCCGCATCGCTTTTGTAAAAGCACAATGGCATGCAGATATCGTAGACCGCGCCTATGACGGCTTTTCAGAAATAATCCCGTCATCACAAATCGACGTCTTCGATGTACCAGGAGCGTTCGAAATGCCGCTGAGGGCGCAACAACTTGCCAAGACAGGCAGATATGATGCAGTGATCTGCGCAGCCTTCGTGGTTGATGGCGGTATCTACCGTCATGATTTCGTCGCAGCTGCTGTCGTCGATGGGCTGATGCGTGTGGGCCTCGATACTGGCGTACCTATACTGTCGGTCTCGCTTACGCCCCACCAATACCAAGAGACCGAGCACCACAATACAATCTACCGCGCCCATTTTATTAAAAAAGGTCGGGAAGCCGCGCGCGCAGCACTCTCTATTCTCTCAGCGGCAGCGGCTTGAATCGGTTTCTCCTACGAGAGCATTGGAATTTCTAAAAATTCCGCGCTCTAACCAAGGTATGCACGCAACTCCGGCGGTGGGTCATCCATCAACACTGCCGCCGGACGGGGCGCATGAGCTTTGCCACCTTCGACAAAAATAACCTCATCAGCAATGCGCCGCACATCTTCGGGCGCATGCGTTACCATCACCATTGCCGCCCCAGTCTGCGCCACAGTGTCCTGCACCAAATCCAGCATCTCATTGCGCAACGCAGGTCCCAACGCCGCGAATGGCTCATCGAGCAAAACCAACGGCCGCGCCTGTACCAATACCCGCGCCAATGCCACGCGGCTTTGCTGGCCGCCTGACAAATTTCCAGGCTTGGCATCCGCAAACTGCACCAGATCAACCCGCGCCAAAGCATGTTCAACCTGCTCACGCTCTTTACTGTTCAACCGCAGATCAGGACGCAATCCCAGACCCACATTCTGTAACACACTCAGATGAGGAAATAGATTATTGTCCTGAAACAGCATCGTCATTTGCCGCGCGCCCGGTGGTATCTCTGTGATGTCGACGCCCGCCCACAGCATCCGTCCAAATGCCAGCGGCACAAACCCGCAGATGGCCGACAGCAGCGTCGACTTGCCCGCTCCCGAGGGACCAATGACAGCATACTTGCGCCCTGCCTCCAGCGTGAAGTCAGCCCGCATTTGAAAATCACCCTGCGCAATTAACGCTTGTTCAAGCTTCAGCACGCCAGCGCCCTCCCTTGTCACACACCCAAAATATCCCAAGGCTCAGCGCGAGCAAAACCAACGCAGCACCAGCGGCCGCATCCATACGGTATGCCCCCATCAGCCGCATCATTTGCAGTGGCAGCGTCACCCGTTCAGGATCAGCAAACAAGGCAATAACCCCGAGGTCACCCATCGACAGCGCACCCGTCAATCCAGCGGTAAATCCAATCTGCGCCCGTAACCGTGGCACCAAAACTATCCGCCAAAACCGCCAGCCACTTATGCCCAGCATCTCACTTAGCCGCCCATATTGCTGTACGGCGTCCCGCATTGGTGGCACCAAAATCCGTAATGCAAAAGGCAGTGCCATCATTGCATTCACGACAACTGTTACGACCAAAGCAAAATCCATTGGGTTTGCATAAGGGTTGATAATGTTAAACCACCCCGTCCCGATCATCAGCGGCGAGGCTGACAGACCAAGCAGACCAACCGCCTCAACACCGCCGCCTTTGCGTGCCGCAATCCACCCCGCCATTGGCAGGGCAAGCACAAGCAGCAAGGCAATACTTGTCACTGCCACAGCAATTGACGTGCCCGCCGCGTGATACACCTGCATCGGCATTTGTGGCAGCCCTCGGACCCCGCGCCACACAACAGCGCCCAGCGGCACCAGCAAAAACAGCGCGGCCAGCGTGATCGCAACACAATCAAACGCGCGTTGCATACCGCCACGCACATCCCACCGCGGCATCATGCGGTCCAATCCCCCACCAACCTGAACAATCGGCACTAGCCGCAGGGCCAACAGTGCCGTAGCACCCGCCAATCCTAACTGAACCACAGACAACAATGCCGCACGGCCCAGATCAAAATCAAATCGGAACGCCTGATAAATCGCGAGTTCAATCGTCGTCGCACGCGGACCGCCGCCCAAAGTAAGTGCCACTGCAAAACTGGTCAGACAGATCACAAACACTAGGGCAAGTGCACCTGGGACGACCTGCCCCAACATTGGCACTTCAACGGCGCGAAACACGGCACGCGGGCTGAGCCTTAGTTGCGCAACAAGGCGAAAACGCTCTGCGGGAATGGTCTGCCATCCTTGCAGTAACAAGCGTGTGGCCAAAGGCATGTTGAAAAAGACATGAGCGAGAACGACGCCTTGAAACCCGTAAATCGACACGTTCGGCAAACCCAGCGCATCTAGCCCAGCATTCACCCAACCACTGCGCCCGAACACAGCCAACAGACCCAAAACCGCAACGATCACAGGCAGGATAAACGGAGCGCCCAAAAGCGTGACCAATGCACCGCGCCCCACAAACCGCCGACGCGCCAACGCACGGGCGACGGGAATAGCAAGGAGGACTGAAAAAAACGAGGAGCATGCAGCCTGTAAAACTGTGAACTGCACTGCTGCCCAATCCCCAGCGCCCAGACCTGTGCCAACCTCGGCACGGCTCATCACAGCGCCCAGCGCCAAAAGGATCAGCGCCAACACCAAAAGTGCGGCGCTGATCCCCGTTTTTGAACTCATTAAAATCGGTCTTACTGCGACAACGCTTTGAGCCATTCGGCCAAAGCTTCTTCACGGATCGCAGGCACCTCATCTATAGGGATTAGCAACGCTTTTTCAGGCACTGTCAGTGTCTCGAAACCTGCAGGCAGACCAGCACTTGGTGTGACAGCAGGATACATCCAATTGGTTGTCGGAAGGATCGTTTGAGCAGCATCAGACACCATGAAATTCAGAAATTTGTCCGCCAACTCAGGCTGATCTGATCCTGCCAGTTTCCCGACAACTTCGATCTGCATGTAGTGACCTTCATCGAATGCCGCAGCGGCCTTGCCGTCGTCTTCCTCTGCGATCAAATGATATGCGGGTGATGTGGTGTAGCTGAGCACCATATCGGCCTCACCTTCGAAAAACAGACCGTAAGCCTCTGACCAACCCTTGGTCACAGTCACAACGTTGTCGGCCAGTTCGTCCCAAATTGCGGGCGCTTCGTCGCCGTAAGCTGCCTTCACCCACATCAAAAGACCCAAACCGGGTGTGGATGAACGAGGGTCCTGAATAACAATCTTCAAATCACTCTCTCCCAGCTCTTTGAAATTCGATGGCGCTTCGAGGTCCTTGTTGTGAACAAAAGCAAAATAGCCCCAGTCATAAGCGACAAAAACCGGATCGGTCCACTCAACGGGGAGGGCATACTCCGCCTCTACAACCGTTTCGGAAAACAGGCCCGTTTCCTTGGCCGCAGCGATGAGCGAGGTATCAAGCCCCATCACGACATCCGCGTCTGTGCGTGTGCCCTCCAGTTTCAGTCGTGCCAACAGTGCTGCACCATCAGCCACGCCGACAAGGTTCAGATCACAGCCGCACGTCTCCTCAAACGCCTTCTCAATTGCAGGGCCCGGGCCCCAATCACTGACAAAGCTGTCATAAGTATAGACGGTGAGTTCAGGCGTCTCCGCCCATGCTGTTGTAGAAATAGCGGTAGCCGCCAAAGTTGCAGTCGCAAACGTGAGACACTTCATAGCATCCTCCAAATTGCGGCGCAGAGAGGTAATGGAAGTATGTCCAGACCTTCCCTCCGCCGGTGTTAACCGGTTCAGGTTCTACGGGTCTATGCATATGCACATCTCAGCCAATGGCCCCCCGAGGTGTGCACAGGGTTAGGAGGCCTGCGACCCCTTGGCAAGCCAAAACCACTTGAGACAATGTCGCACCCCCGTTAAGGCTTGGGACAAAGGAGACCCTCCATGTCGATCAACAGCTTTGGCCATCTTTTCCGCGTGACCACCTGGGGCGAAAGCCATGGGCCTGCCTTGGGCGCAACTGTAGACGGCTGCCCTCCAGGCGTGGAGATCACACCGGAGATGATCCAGCACTGGCTCGACAAGCGTAAACCGGGTCAGAACAAGTACACCACACAACGCCGTGAGGCCGACGAGGTCCGCATTCTGTCTGGCACCTTTGAGGGTGTCACCACTGGCACGCCCATCCAGCTTATGATCGAGAACACCGATCAACGCTCCAAAGACTATGGCGATATCAAAGAAAAGTTCCGCCCCGGCCATGCGGACATCACATACTTCCAGAAATACGGCATTCGTGACTATCGCGGCGGAGGGCGTTCGTCAGCGCGTGAGACTGCCAGCCGCGTTGCCGCAGGGGGCCTTGCGCGCGAAGCCATCAAGGCAATCGCGCCAGACGTTCAGATCACAGGCTACATGGTGCAAATGGGCCCGCACCAGATTGATCGCGATGCCTTTGATTGGGACCAGATCGAGCAAAACCCGTTCTGGGTACCCGACGCTAAAGCTGCAATCGACTGGGCCACCTACCTCGACGGTCTGCGCAAATCAGGCTCGTCTGTGGGTGCAATCATCGAAGTCACCGCACGCGGCGTCCCCACAGGCATCGGCGCACCTGTTTA
>CAWVZA010000014.1:0-27809 GCA_963934545.1 uncultured Sulfitobacter sp. | reverse complement strand
GGGCCACGGGGTGATTTATTCTTTTGCTTAGCAAGAGAAGTATGACTTACATCATACCTTCGCGCTGGAGCTTTTTCCGCGCCAGTTTCCTGGAACGGCGGATCGCTTCGGCTTTCTCGCGTGCTTTTTTCTCGGAAGGTTTCTCGAAATGTTGCTTGAGCTTCATTTCACGAAACACACCCTCGCGCTGAAGTTTTTTCTTCAGGGCGCGCAGCGCTTGATCGACGTTGTTATCACGAACACTAACCTGCATGTGGTTTTCACCACCTTTCTAGTTTGAAGTTGCAAGGATTTGCAGGAAGTGGTGCTTTAGCAAAGCCGTGCTATATTGTCCAGTGTCCTGACGCGAACGGAGCATTGCCATGACCGACTTGAAAACATCCCCGAAAGAGCAGCTTTTGGAAGCAGCCCTCATGCATGTGCCATTCGATGGCTGGTCGCAGGCCACGTTCGATGCTGCGATTGACGATTCGGGGGTGGAGCGGACGGTGGCTGTGAGTGTGTGCCCGCGCGGTGCCGTTGATCTGGCGATTGCCTATCACATGCAGGGCAATGCAGAGATGGTGGTGCGGATGGGTGCCGCTGATCTGGGCGCGATGAAATACAGCGAGCGCGTTGCGGCAGCGGTACGGTTCAGACTTGAAGCTGTTGAAGACAAGGAAGTTGTGCGGCGTGGCACGGCATTGTTCGCGTTGCCGACGTATGCGGGCGATGGCGCAAAGGCGATCTGGGGCACGGCGGATGCGATCTGGAACACCTTGGGCGATACCTCTGAGGATGTGAACTGGTATACCAAGCGGGCAATGCTAAGCGGGGTGTATTCCGCGACGGTGTTGTTCTGGCTGGGGGATACGAGCGAGGGTCATGCCGACACTTGGGCGTTTCTGGACCGACGCATTGAGAATGTGATGCAGATTGAAAAGCTCAAAGCGCAGGTGAAGGACAGCCCTGTGCTGAGCAAGCTGATGGCTGGGCCAAACTGGTTGCTCAGCCATGTAAAAGCGCCGCAGCGGATGCCGCAGGCGGGTCTGCCCGGGCGCTGGACCCGCCCTTAGGCGCTGCGTATCATCACGATCAATGTAACCGTGTGGAGCGCGACCACGGCGAGGTTGGTCACCACGACAGGGTTGTCTATGCCGACAGCAAAGGCTGTCGCGAGTTTATAGATGATCTGGAGCGGGAAGAGGACCAAAGCGATTTGTACGGCGATGTGCGGCGCACCAAATCCTGCGCGTATCAGAGCATAGAGGCTGGCGAACAGGATCGCAAAATACACACAGGCAAGGATGCAGCGTGCAGGGCCCAAAGGCGTCATCCATGCCAGTATCGCCACGCCAAAGAGCAGTGCAGACAGCGATCAGGATCAGGACGTTAGCGGCGTATGAGATATAAACCATGAGTATTTAAGTGTGCCGCAATGTATTTTGGTCAAGTTTCGATCTTTTCGCGGTGCGGGTGTGCTGGTAGGGCGCAGGTAATGTAAAAACCAAAGGTTCCTGACCATCTCACATGATACTGCCCCCTTGATCCATCTTGATAATGTTAATCTGTCGATCGATGGGCGCGATATTTTGCGCGGTGTATCGGTGCGTACGGATGCACGGCGGGTTGCGGTGCTGGGGCGCAATGGCTCGGGCAAAACGACGCTGGCGCGAGTGATGGCGGGGCTGCAAAAGCCGTCTGGCGGAACCGCCATTATTGCAGGTGTTGAGGTGGCGCGGGACAGGCGCGGTGCGCTAGGTGCAGTTGGAATTTTGTTCCAGAACCCTGACCACCAGATTATCTTTCCAACCGTTGGTGAGGAACTGACCTTTGGTTTGACCCAAATGGGATTGGACAAGGGGGAGGTGCAGGAGCGTGTGGCGCAGACGCTTGCGCGGTTTGGCAAGGGGGCATGGCTGGAGGTGGCGGTGTATCAGCTGTCACAAGGGCAGCGTCAGCTGGTTTGTCTCATGGCCATCCTTGCGATGAACCCGAAAGTGATCATTCTGGATGAGCCGTTTGCTGGGTTGGACATTCCGACGGCGATGCATCTGGCGCGGGTGCTGGATGGCACTGAGGCGGCGTTGGTTCATATTACCCATGATCCGCGCATGATTGCGGACTATGATCACGCGCTGTGGATTGAAGGCGGTAGGGTTGAGATGCAGGGGAGTGCGGCGGACGTTGCACCTGCGTTTGAATTGGCGATGCGGGAATTGGGAGCGCGAGATGATCTCACTAACCTCTCCAGTTAAGACTCGCGCCCATGGCTGGCCTGCAGGGGGCAAGTTGCTGGCGCTGTGTGTGTTCTCGGCGGCGCTGTTTGCAGCGCAGGATCTATGGTTGCAAGTGGGTGCTGCTCTCGGAGTGCTGGTGCTTTATGCGCTGCCGGGGCAGGTGTTTTTCTGGCATGGGATGCGGCGGCTGTGGCCGCTTTGGCCGTTTGTTGTAGTATTGGTGGCGTGGCATGTTGTGACGGGTGTGCCGCTTGAGGGGGCGATGATTGCGCTACGGATGATGAGTGCTGTTGGTCTTGCAAATTTGGTGACAATGACGACCTCGCTCGCCGATATGATGGCAGTGGTTAATTGGCTGCTGCGCCCTTTCGCACGCCTTGGCGTCAATCTGCGCGCAATAGAGCTTGCTGCTGCGATGGTGATCCGCTTTACCCCTGTTTTGGCGCAGAAGGGTGGCGCATTGGCGCAATCGTGGCGTGCGCGGTCGGCGAAGCGGGCGGGCTGGCGGGTTATTGTCCCGTTTATGGTGATGGCGCTGGATGATGCAGACCGTGTGGCCGAGGCGCTGCGCGCGCGAGGTGGTTTTGAAGTGGATAAGACGAGATGAGTATGGAACGGAATGTAGCACAGATTGCGCTGTTCACGGCGTTGATTGCGGCGCTGGGATTGATCCCGCAGCTAACGCTGCCCTTTGGTGTGCCGATCACTGCGCAGAGCCTTGGGGTGATGCTGTGTGGTACTGTGCTGGGTGCAAAGCGAGGTGGATATGCTGCGCTGTTGTTCGTCGGGTTGGTGGCGATTGGTTTGCCCCTGCTTGCAGGGGGTCGCGGTGGTTTGGGGCTGTTTACGGCACCGACAGCCGGATTTCTCATTGGGTTTCCCATCGCGGCGTTTGTGACGGGTCTGGTGATGGAGCGTTTGCGCGGTTTGCCTGTTGGTTGGGCTGCGGGCATTGCTGCTGTCTTGGGGGGTGTTGTAACGCTTTACATCTTTGGGATCGCGGGCTTGGCGATTGTGCTGGGTCGGTCTGTGATCGAGGCGGCGTTGCTGGTGACGGCATTTATTCTGGGTGATTTGATCAAGGCGGTTCTTGCGGGATTAATCACGGCAGCGTTGTTCCGTGCCCGCCCTCATAGCATTTTGTCACGCAGTTAAAATAAGCGCAGTTGCGATGCCGCCTGCTGCCGCGATGGTGGCGAGGCCGGTGCCGCTGTTTTTGAGTAGTTCATGATAGAGACGCACCGCGTTGATCGTGCCTGATGCACCGATGGGATGGCCGCGTGCGAGCGCGCCGCCGCTGACGTTGACGCAGGCTGGATCTAGGTTCGCGCCTTGCACGCATGCGATGGCTTGCACGGCGAAGGCTTCCATCACTTCCGCGTGGGTTATGTCGTTTGCGCCAAGGCTGGTTTTGGCGAATGTGGCGTTGATTGCGGCGAGGGGGGCGATGCCGGGTAGTTCGGGTTTGTCGCCTTTTGTAGCTCCTCCGAGCAGGGTGATGCCCTGAGTGCCGAGCTGCTTTGCCATTCTTTTGGAGACTACCACGCAAAAGGCTGCTGCGTCTGCCGCTACTGCTATGTTGGCGGCGGTTATGGAGCCAATGATGACTTTTGCACGGGCCGTGAGAGCTGTGGTCATGTTGCGGGCGAAGGGGTCTTTATGCTGGCCTTCGACAGTAATGATTTCCCCTAAACAGGGTCTAGCGGCGCGGGCGTCTGCGTGGCTTTGGATCGCCCATGCGTCCTGATCTGTGCGGCTAATTCCATAAGCTGTGGCGAGGGTATCCGCTGCTGTCGCCATGTCAGGGTCGCGTGCAGGCCATGGTGAGAAAGGTGGCTGGTCATATGCCACAGGAGCACTGCCATCTGGAAATGTATGCAGGCGCTGGGGGCGGCGGGAGTAGCTCTCAACCCCGCCCGCGACGACGACATCTGCGGCACCGCTTTCTACCATTGCTTTTGCGAGCAGCAGTGCGTCGAGGCCGCCTGCGCATTGGCGGTCAACGCTGAGGCCCGCGATGTGTTTGGGCAGGCCTGCGGCAAGTGCGATGAGACGCGCAGGATTGCCGCCACCGCCAATTGCGTTTGACACGATGACCTCATCCACTTGGGCGGGATCAATGCCCGCTTGGGACAGGGCGCCGCGCAGGATGGGTCCACCGAGTTGGTCGAGTGATAGGCCCGCAAATGCCCCACCGCGCGGAACAACGGCGCTGCGGCAGGCGGCAATGATTTGAGCTGTCATGTGCTGCATCCTGTGAGGGCGGCGATGCGGACGAGGTCGGGTTTGCCCGATGATAGATTTGGAAATGGATCTAGAAAGAAGATCTCGCGGGGCGTGATGATGTTTTGGGTTTTGCAGTAGGTGAGGAGGTTCTCACGGCGATTGTTGTCCTCAGCGCCTTCGACAGCAAGAATGAATTGGTTGCTACGCTTGGGATCCGGCCGTGCCAGAACCGCGCATTGCGTGATGTTGTCAAACGACATGAGGGCCGCTTCAATTTCTTCGGGATAAACTGTTTGATCGGCGATGTTGAACACGCGCCCTGCACGACCCTTCAGGTATAGATAGCCATCGATGTCGAGCATGCCAATTTCACCGAGGGTGAGCCAATCATCTTTACGGAGGGTGTGGAGGCTGTCGCCCTGAAGGTAACGCTCGAACAGATAGGGGCTGCGCACCCAGATGGTGCCCGTGCCTGTCGCGTCTGTATCGCGAACAGTGATTTCAACTTGGGGGTATGGGCGGCCTACGGAGCCTTTCGGCGTGTCTGAATCGCTTAGGGTGATGAAGCTTGTCTCTGCGGCGCCATAGAAGACATGGATTTCTGCGTTGGGACACAAGGTAGTAATGTGTTTGCGCGTGCCCTCGCTCAAAGTACCGCCGCCGCAGAGGATCAGGCGGATATGGGGCAGAGATTTTCCTGCTGGGAGCAGGCGCAGTAGAGTTGGGGTGGTGTAGAGGATGGTGCAGCAGGCTGCATTTAGTGTCGCGTGTTGTGCAGTGGGTTTGAGTGTGGAGAGGGCATGGATGGTCAGGCCAAGGTGAAGCCCTTCAAGGACCCCGTAGAGCGCGAGGGAATGGCTGAGTGCGCCGAGGACGGCGACGCTGTCGTCGGGGGTGTAGGAGAACTGTGCGGCGTTTGTGTCGAAGCTGGTGATCCATGAGTGTTGGCTGCGCAGGATGACTTTGGGTGTGCCTGATGAGCCGCCTGTAAGTGTTGCAAACTGGTGTGGGGCGAGGGTGTCGAGATTTGGCGGGGCGGTATCGCTGACGCAGAGTGCGGTATCGCTGCCGAGTGTTTGGTGTAGTGCGTCAAGTGCTGTTGCTGGCGGGGGTGCGGGGATATGGGCAAGAGCAGGTCCATTTGTGCGTACCACTTCCTCGCGTCCTGCAAAGGCGCGTGCAGCGGGGTGCCATTGAAAGCGGGAGGGCATTGTCCGTATCCTTGTTTTCGCCAACCCTAACAAAGTGCTGCTTGGCTGGCCATATTGGGCTGTACACCTTGGGGGGCATATCTATGCTTACTTCGAGAAGAAAGCTTTGGAGGAGCCAGCAATGACCCAGATGATGCGTGCCGTCGAGATCACAAAACCCGGTGGACCGGAGGTGCTGAAAGAGACACAGCGCCCTGTGCCTGAAGCAGGGCAGGGACAAGTTGTGCTCAAAGTGGCCTACGCCGGTGTGAATCGTCCTGATGCGCTACAACGTGCGGGAGCTTATGCGCCGCCGCCGACCGCAAGTGATTTGCCTGGGTTGGAGGCATCCGGTGAGGTCGTAGTAGTTGGAGACGGGGTGACTGGAATTGCTATTGGTGATCAGGTGTGCGCGTTGTTGCCGGGTGGGGGATATGCCGAATATGTCATGACTCCTGCAGCTCACTGTTTACCTGTACCTAAGGGTATGGGGATGAAAGAGGCGGCCTGTCTGCCCGAGACCTTCTTTACCGTGTGGTCCAACGTGTTCATGCGGGGCGGGCTAAAAGCGGGCGAGCGGATTTTGATCCATGGCGGCTCTAGCGGGATTGGGACAACAGCGATTCAGCTGGCGAATGCGTTTGGTGCACGGGTGTTTGTGACAGCGGGCAATGCCGAGAAATGTGCCGCCTGTGTCGCATTGGGCGCAGAGCGCGCGATCAATTACCGCGAAGAGGATTTTGTGGAAGTGATGAAGACCGAGGGTGGTGTGGATGTGATCCTTGATATGGTTGGTGGATCTTATATCGCCCGCAACATTGATGCGTTGGATATGGAGGGGCGTCTGGTGCAGATCGCGTTTCTGGGTGGGGCCAAGGCTGAGATCAATTTTGCACCGCTGATGATGAAGCGCTTGACGATGACTGGCACCACATTGCGACCACAGTCTGATCTGGCCAAGGCAGGCATTGCGACGGGACTGCGTGAGGCAGTCTGGCCGCTGCTGGAGGCGGGGCGTATCGCACCCGTGATGGACAGCGAGTTTGCGTTTGAGGATGCAGCGGGTGCGCATGCGCATATGGAAGCCAGCCAGCACATCGGGAAGATTGTGCTCAAGGTTGCTGGTTGATCTAAAGGACGCGCTTGCGCGCGATTAGATATTTTATTCGGGGCCGATCGCAGGAGACTGCGTTCGGCCTTTTTCGTGAGGATATGATAGTATTGGCAAAATATAAATGCAGTTGGTCAACGTAGCGGTGTGAACAGTGCATCTCGTAGAGTGCAGTCTTTGATCATATCGCGACCGCAGGGGACGGGTTCGAGGTCGCGGGAGAGGCAGACGCGGGCCTCTTGGATATACCCTTGGCGGCAGGTGATTGTGATGTTTTCACGCTTGAGGCTTGGGTTGTCTTTGATGAAGGCGTCCTCAACCACGGAAGCGGGGAGTTTTACGGTGTGGTCGAGTTTGCGGAAGACGGGCGGGCGAATGATTGATGCATAGGCCTCGTGTGACAGGGCGTAGTAATCGGTGGCACTTAGGTCGGTGCAGGTTCCGTGTTTTTCCATTGGTGCCATGCGAGGCCGCCAGTGCCCATGATATCGGCCATGTCGTTTGTCATGCTGCGCGAAGGCGCGCGTTTGGATGTTTTGCAGTTTGAGGGATAGCCGCGGTGGAATTGGGGCCAGAGGCCGTGAAGAATCCAGCCGTGACCCTCGCGTGTATCGCATTGCGGCGAGTTGCGGGCATCTCCCTCAAGGGCGCACCAGTTTGCCGACCAGCTGAGCGCCATGACGTAATAGTCAAAGTCGCCAGCGCGCTCCCCTTCGGCACGGGCGGTCAGGGCGGTGAGGGATAGGATCAGGCTGAGTAAAATGGAGCGCATCTGAGGTCTTTCCTTATGGGCAGCCATTCTCTATATAGGCCACAAGTTCCCCAAAATTGGAAACGGTTCTGACCAGTCAGGACAGCCTAAGTCAGGCGACGGGGAAGGTGCGTTTAGAGGAGAGAGACATGGGCAAACCGATTATGGCGAAAGCCACCGCAGTATGGCTGGTGGATAACACGACCATTAATTTCAAGCAGATCGCCGATTTTGTCGGTATGCACGAGTTGGAAGTGCAGGGCATCGCTGATGGTGATGTGGCTGCTGGCGTCAAAGGTTTTGACCCGATTGCCAACAACCAGTTGACACAAGAAGAGATCGACAAGGCGCAAAACAGCCCGTTGCACCAGCTTGAGCTGAAGTTCAATGCCGCTGCTGCTGGTGAAGAGAAGCGCCGTGGTCCACGCTATACGCCGTTGTCCAAGCGTCAGGATCGTCCTGCATCTATCTTGTGGCTTGTGAAGTTCCACCCCGAGCTGTCGGATGCGCAAGTAAGTAAGCTGGTGGGTACCACCAAGCCGACCATTCAGGCGATCCGTGAACGCACGCATTGGAACATCTCCAACATTCAACCGATTGATCCTGTCGCCTTGGGTCTGTGCAAGCAGTCTGAGCTGGACGCTATGGTGCAAAAAGCGGCCGCCAAGAAGGCAGCCGAAGGTGGCGTTATGTCGGATGACGAGCGCCGTAAACTGGTCAGCACTGAGCAGAGCCTTGGTATGGATACAGAGCCTAAGGTGCCGTCCGCGATTGAGGGTCTTGAGACATTTACGCTGTCCACTGATTTGCCTGATGATGAAGACGATAAGAAAGACAGCGATTTCGCGGATGCAGAGAGCTTTTTCAATATCCCAGATAGCGATGATGATGCGGATGACGACACAAAGTAAAACTAACTACATTGTTAGATAATATGAGGGCGCTCCGTTGGAGTGCCCTTTTTTTGTTTTTGGGTCTGCTAGTCGGTATGATGTGGGAATTATGGCGCGGCGTTCTCTGGCGGGCAAAAATTTGGGTGTCAGTCATTTTTTATCTTGTGCGAATCCTCAGTGAGCTTAAATGGCGTTTTACAGACGCCAACGCACGCGCCTCTGGCCGGTCAGTTTTCCTGACTGACCCGCGTTTATGCAGCGACGGTAACGTCTCTTGAAACGACACTTGGGGAACTTCCTTCCCACCTGCTCTTTGGAGATGACCATGAACGCTACTGTCCTCGGCGCCCTGCGCGCTGCAACCACTTCCTATGCCGACCCTGCCGGAGTTTATATTTCGGCGAATGATTTCGACAAGCCGACGCTTGTCGTCAGCCGTGCAAAGGTTTCGTCAGCCTATGACGCGCTGAAAGCCGGTTTGGGTGCTAGTCATGTTCATTACGCAGTAAAGGCAAACCCTGCGCCGCAAATCATCCGCACGCTCGTGCTTAAAGGGTCTGGTTTCGATGCGGCATCGCGTCAAGAGATTGAACTCTGCCTTTCCCAAGGGGCTCATCCTGCGAACATATCATTCGGCAACACAATCAAACGTGGCACGGATATCGCGTTTGCCCATCAAGCTGGAATAGAGCTTTTTGCTGCGGACAGCGAAGTGGAGCTGGAAAAGATTGCCCAGAATGCACCCGGTGCAAAGGTGTATATCCGTCTGATTGTCGAAAATTCATTGGCTGACTGGCCGTTGTCACACAAATTTGGATGTGCGCCGTCTGCTATGTTGGGTTTGCTCGACCATGCACGCGATTTGGGGCTGGTTGCCTATGGTCTATCCTTCCATGTTGGCTCCCAAACCCGCCGCGCGGAGTTTTGGAACCCTGTACTGGATGATGTATCGGCGCTTTGGCATGCGGCACGTGATGCGGGTCATGACCTGCAATTGCTGAACCTTGGCGGTGGCTTTCCCGCGTTCTAAACAGAGCACGTTCAGGCACCGCGCAGTTATGCTGCTGCTGTGGTTGCGGCCGTTGCTGAGCGGTTTGGCCATGTGCCGCACCTTATGGCCGAGCCGAGCCGGGTCGCGGTCTGGTTGCCGAAGCGGGCCATATTGCGGCTGAGGTGTTGCTGGTCAGCCGCAAGTCTGCCGATGATATGCACCGCTGGGTCTATCTGGACATTGGTCGGTTCTCTGGCCTTGCGGAGACAGAAGGTGAGGCCATCCGCTACCAGATCACAACACCGCATGACGGGGGGGATACGGGCCCCTGCGTTCTGGCAGGCCCAAGTTGTGACAGCGCGGACATTCTTTATGAAAAACGGCCAGTTAATCTGCCGTTGGCTTTGCGTCACGGCGACAAGGTCATGATCCGCAATTGCGGTGCCTACACCAGCACTTACAGCTCGGTCGGGTTCAACGGATTTCCGCCGCTGGATGTGATCGTTCTGTAATTTTGGCTTGGCACGTTTATCAAAGTTCGAGTTTTGATGGCGATCAAGAACCGTCCGCCTTGAGAAGGGGTGGGCGGTTCGTGTTTTATTTGGAAAATCAGATTTGTTTGCGCGCGCGCATCGCGGCAGTGATTGTGCCGTCGTCGAGATAATCAAGTTCGCCACCGATGGGCACGCCTTGGGCCAGTGATGTGAGCTGGACCTGCCCTTCAAGCTGATCGGCGATATAATGTGCGGTGGTTTGACCGTCGATGGTGGCATTCAGAGCTAGGATAACTTCGTTGATGCCTTCGCTCTGTACACGGGCAATGAGGCGGGGGATGCGCAGTTCTTGTGGGCCGATTGCATCCAGCGCAGAAAGTGTGCCGCCGAGAACATGATAGCGCCCCTTGAATACGCCTGACCGCTCCATCGCCCAGAGGTCGGCAACGTCCTCAACCACGCACAGCTCGCCGTTGGCGCGTTTGTTGCTGTCGCAGATGTCGCAAATATCGGAGGTCCCGACATTGCCGCAATTCAGGCATTCGCGCGCCGTGGCGGCGACTGTCTGCATCATATCTGCCAATGGGGTGAGTAGGAGTGCGCGTTTGCGGATGAGGTGCAGCACTGCGCGCCGAGCCGAGCGGGGGCCGAGGCCAGGGAGTTTGGCCATCAGCTCGATCAGGGCATCAATGTCTCGGGTGCTGCTCAAGGATAGCGCTCCATTGTGAAGGAGCGGGAACGCGCATTTTCTAGGAAATACGCTGCCTCCCGCCGTTCACAGCTTTTTCCAAGCTGTGACTTAAAAAGGCAACTTCATACCTGCGGGAAGGCCCATGCCTTCGGTCAGCTTACCCATTTCTTCGGCAGCACGCTCGAACGCCTTGCTCTGTGCATCTTTGATTGCGGCGAGGATCAGGTCTTCGACGACTTCTTTATCATCACCATTAAAAATGGACGGATCGATATCGAGGCTTTTCAGTTCGCTCTTGGCGGTACACGTCGCTTTCACAAGGCCTGCGCCGGATTCACCAGTGACCATGATATTGTGCATTTCTTCCTGCATCTCGGCCATCTTGCCCTGCATCTCTTGGGCTTTTTTCATCATTCCGGCCATATCGCCGAGGCCACTTAGTCCTTTAAGCATCGTATTCTCCTGTGATTGTCTACGTCTTCTATATGTTGGCTTACCCCGTTTGGAACAAGGTCTGGTCAGCTGTCCTCAAACGGATCCCATTCATCCTCGACCTCGGGTAGGGCCTCGCTTACGGCGGCGGCGGCGATGTCTTGGGCGGTTCGAATTGTTGTGATCTTTGCTTTTGGAAATTGGGCGAGGACGGCTTGCATCAGAGGGTGCGCTGTTGCGTCAGCGCGCAGGGCGTTGTCTTTTTCATCGCGCAAGCTGGCGATAGTAGGTGCGCCGCCAGAGTTGACGACAGAAACGGCCCAACGGTTTCCTGTCCAGAGCTGCAGCTTGTTGCCAAGGCGCTGGGCGAGGTCGCGTGGCGCGGCATCAGTGGGGACAAACTCGATCCGACCTGGTTGGTAAGCGGCGAGTTGGAGCGAAGTTTCAACTTCGACTAGTAGCTTCACATCGCGGTTATGACGGATGAGTTCCAGTACATGTTCAAATGTCGGGTAATGCGCGAGGGCGGCATCAGGGGCGTGGGCTAATTCGGTGGTTTGTCCCGCACCACTGGGCTGTGCGGTCATGCGCGGTTGCGCATGGCTCACGGCCTGCGTTCCGCCGCTTTGCGGTGCTGCCCCTGTGGGTAGGGCGCTTCGACCTGTTGGCGCTGGAGTGTTTTGCAAAGTGCGCACAAGCTCTTCTGGCGAAGGCAGGTCGGCCACATGGGTGAGGCGGATGATTGCCATTTCAGCAGCCATCATGGCATTGGGCGCGGCCGATACTTCCTCCAGCGCTTTGAGCAGCATTTGCCACAGACGGGTGAGCACCCGAATTGGCAGGGCATCGGCCATCTGGCGGCCACGGTCACGCTCTTCGGGTGAAATTGTCGGGTCTTCGGCGGCGTCGGTTGTGATCTTTACCACACTGATCCAATGGGTGATCTCGGCCAGATCGCGCAGGACGGCCATGGGATCGGCCCCTTCTGCGTATTGCGCGCCAATCTCGGTCAACGCACCTGCTGCGTCGCCGCGCAGGATCATATCCAGCAGGTCGAGCACGCGGGCGCGATCAGCGAGGCCCAGCATCGCGCGCACTTGCAACGCTGTCGTCTCGCCAGCGCCGTGGCTGATCGCTTGGTCCAGTAGCGATGTCGCATCACGTGCGGAGCCTTCGGCGGCACGCGTGATCAAGGCAAGTGCATCGTCGGCAATCTGGGCCTCTTCGGCACCAGCAATCTTTTGCAGGAGTGCAATCATCACTTCAGGCTCGATGCGGCGCAGGTCAAAACGCTGACAGCGCGACAGGACAGTGACAGGTACCTTGCGAATTTCAGTGGTCGCGAAAATGAATTTGACGTGCTCTGGCGGCTCTTCGAGTGTTTTGAGAAGGGCGTTGAACGCCCCTGTCGAGAGCATGTGCACCTCATCGATGATGTAGACTTTGTACCGCGCTGACGCCGCGCGGTAGTGCACAGAGTCTATGATTTCACGGATGTTGGCCACGCCCGTGTTGGATGCAGCATCCATTTCAATCACGTCGACGTGGCGACCTTCCATGATGGCGCTGCAATGCTCACACGTCCCGCAGGGCTCTGTCGTGGGGCCAGCGGTGCCGTAAGTGCCGATGCAGTTCATGCCTTTTGCGATGATCCGCGCTGTGGTGGTTTTGCCCGTGCCACGGATGCCTGTCATGATGAAGGCTTGGGCAATACGGTCCGCTTCAAATGCGTTTTTTAGCGTGCGCACCATCGCTTCTTGCCCCACCAGATCGGTGAAGGTTTCGGGACGGTATTTGCGGGCGAGCACGCGGTAGGCGGAAACGTCTGACATGAAGGTCCTGATGCTTGGATTCGGGCAGTTGATCTAAAGTAGGGTGTGCAGGCGGCGGGGGCAACGGGGCGTTGTGGATTGCGCAGCCAGATAGCACTAAAGAATGCCGCTTGTCCTCGCTGCGTCAACGGGGGGATATACCATACTTTGGCAAATTGGTTGTCCTGTTGCATCGAACTTTGCTGGGACAATGGTGTTAAGCTAACAAGCTAGAGTGATTAGGGGAGGGCGCAGTTATGCGGCTCAGAGGGATTCGACGCAGTAAGAATGTTGAAGTGCGTGGTGGCAGCAGCCGTGGCGCAGGTGCCAAGGATGGCCTTGGGATTGCAGGCGTTCTGGCGGTTTTGGCGATTGGATATTTTACTGGCATTGATGTCTCGCCCTTGTTGCAAGGCGGCAATGTCTATCAGGAGCAAAGCAGTGGTGGAGCGCCCGATGATGCCTCTATGGAGTTTAGTGCGCAGGCTTTGACCACAACCGAAGCAGTCTGGACCACAGTGTTCCGCGATCAGCTTGGGCGTGAATACACGCCGTCGAAACTGGTTATTTTTAATGGCTTCACGCAAAGCCCGTGTGGTGGTGCAAACGGGGCTACGGGTCCGTTCTACTGTCCTGCGGATAGCAAAGCATATCTCGACACTGAATTTTTCACAGCATTGGACTGTCAGATGGGAGCGGGTGGCGATTTTGCCGCCGCTTATGTGATTGCGCATGAAGTGGCGCATCACGTGCAAAATGAATTGGGCATTTTGCCCAAAGTGAATGCAGCACGGCAACGTGCCTCAGAGGCAGAGGCCAACGCACTTACCGTGCGGCTTGAGCAAATGGCAGATTGTCTGTCGGGGATTTGGGCGCGCAATGTCAAAGGGCTGATGGAGCGCGGTGATTTGGAAGAGGCGTTGAATGCTGCGCGCAAGATCGGAGACGATCATCTGCAGCGTCAGGCGGGTCGCGTGCCGCAGCCGCATACATTCACCCATGGTACGTCCGAGCAGCGTGCGAGTTGGTTCGGGCGCGGGTTTGACAGCGGCAATGTTGGGCAGTGCGATACGTTTGCTGCTGCGCGGTTGTGATTGGAGGGGCGTTTGCCCTCTCGGGAGCATTCTATAAATGCCCCTGTCATGCTTTGCGCTTTTGATGCACAAAAGACGCTTAGGTGAGAGATTGATAACGACCCAAGTGGGACTCGTTGTGGCTGCTGCCTTCCGGCTCTGACCAGGTTGGCGAGGCACCTGCCCGCACCAACCTCTCGAACGTAGATATAGGCAAAGGAAATGCCTGCTGCAAGACTAGAGCGTGATTGAAAGGCGGATAAAGCCTTCTGGTGTGCTCGCTTCCAGCTTTGGCAGTAGATGTCCGATGTCGGAAATGCATGCCATCGCGTCAGGATGGGTCAGAATGGTTGCCTTTACACCGTCCAAAGCGGCGAATCGCCATGGTGCATGGGTCCTCCATGGCTGCCGGCTTTGTTCGTTGAGTACGTCAATCATCGTATCTTGGAGCGAGGTGCTGATCCGGCAGGCTATCTGGGACAGTGGCGTCGCAGAGTAGCCACCGCCGCCTGTTGCGCGAAATTGCGTGGTTGCGAGGATAAAGGCCTGATCTGCTTTGACCGCTGCGCCGTTGTGTTCAAATCCTGAGATGCGCTGGTATGGGGGGGGCGCTTGGATCAATGGTATAACTCAGGCCAAAAATTGTATCGAACTGGAATGCGGGCACGTTACTGTCGACAAGCATTTGTGCATTTTCTTGGTTCGAGAGCGTTGCGAATAAGAGTGCTGCATGCTCAAGCCAGTTGTGAAGGTGGGTGCCCGTTATGTGGATGCCCACAGTTTGATTGGCGAATGGATTGAGGCCCGCGATGTGACGGCGCAGGACTGGCCCTTTGGGAATATGTACATAGTTGCTCAATCCATCGCGCCCTCCTGCACCATGTGCGGCAGAACTACTCAGAATAGGGAGGTCTGCATACGCACTCCCCTACAATGCTTCGCTAACCTGTTTGTGTTGCGCCAACGCCGTTATGCGCTGTGTCGGCGCAGGGCTCACCAAGGAGAAATAGCTGTGCAGGGGCGTGGGTGTGGTCGCGACCTGTTCCTTCAGGTTCCCCCTGACTTGCTCATGTTTTTGCGCTGTGAAGGCTACTATTTGTGGGTCGGGCAGTACATTGGCGCAGTTGGCGAGCAGGGAGCCCTGGTGATTGATAATGCGCCAGCCCCTTGCAGGGTCGTGATCAAGCGTCAGATCCATCATCCCTAGATCAGATTCTGCATGTCCTGCCATAAGCGTTGGAACGCCACCGACTGTACTGTTTTGGAGATTAACGCCGTCCCGTTTGGCATAGTCGATAGAGGGCAGGCGGCGGTGGGTATGACCGAGGATGAGCGCATCAATTTCCCCTGTTTCAACAAGGCCATGCGCGGCTTGTACGTCGGCATTTGTACTTTCGATATTTCCGACATCCATGTGTCCTAGCACGATGATGAGATCCGAACCTTGTTTGCGCAAGATGGCCGCAGTTTTGTGAATGGTTGCATCGGGCGCCTCAATCGTTGTGCAAGGGCCGAGATGATGGCGCTGCCATGCCGCACTCTGCACTGGCAGGACTGATAGAATCCCAAGCGTCAGAGGGGCAGAGGATTGGTCCCCAAGATCAACGGCTAATAGCCGGCTGTGATTGAGGGGGCTGATGTCAATTTTGCGAAGATTTTAGTTGAGCATCGCATATCAAGAGCCGCTGCAACAGCTTTGAGATAAGGCAGCCCGTGGTCAAGATCGTGATTGCCCGGCCCTATAACATCATATTCGAGGTAGTTCATTGCCGCCACAATCGGATGCTCTGCAGTAACCTCATGCTCTGCAAGCTCAGTCGCGAGCGGTGTGCCTTGAAATGTATCGCCGTTGTCGAGCAGCACAACAGGCATTTGTTTCGCTTTTGCTTGCGCACGCGCTTCAAAGATTAGACGGGCGAGCCCAGCCAATCCTCCACCTTGTGTTGGCTGGTCCTTGATGTAGTCATGTGGCAGAAGATGACCGTGCAAATCCGTTGTCGCCAGTAGTCTGATACGTACGCTTCGCCGCGTTTCATCACCGTCTTCGGTGGGGGACTTAACGCTCATACTGCAAAATACCATTATAGGTTGAGTTGGTAAATCGGATTTTGGAGGATAGGCTCCAAATTTGTTTGATTTGGAATATGCGCCGCGCGCAAAGAAGGATGACGGGATGAAAAACGCAGAACACGTGACCTTTGGTGGCTCAGGCCTCGACCGAGCAGGAGAGTTGCGCGGGAATCCCGTTGCAATGGCTGCAGCCTTGGCGGACCCTACGGCGCGCGCGGTGGTGTTCTGGCGGGGGAAGCCACTTATCTCAACAGAGCGTCCTGCGGGACTGATACGTCTTGAGCTTAATCATAAAGCCCTAAAGGATGCCGCGGTGGAGCCAATTCTGCTTGGGCGTGAGGAGGGGGGACCTACCTTCGCGGTTGATCTGTCTGCGTGGACGCCCGAGGGGTTGGACGAGAGCCGCCTTGGAGGATTTCTGGACCCGAGTGAGCAACGCCACCCTGCACTTCCTGACTGGATGGCATTTGCCGAATTGCGCCGTGTCATGACATGGCTGACCCCGCGCGACGCGGAACTTGCTGCGTCGGGCCGTGCAGTGTTCTGCTGGCATGAGGGTCACCAGTTTTGTGCAAAATGTGGCGCAAAGACTGAACCTACAAACGGAGGCTGGCAACGTGGTTGTGGCGCCTGTGGCGCGTCACACTTTCCGCGTACAGATCCCGTCGTTATTATGCTGATCACTCACGGGAATTCCGTTCTTGTCGGGCGCTCGCCCGGGTGGCCACAGGGAATGTATTCGCTGCTTGCTGGATTTGTGGAACCAGGCGAGACGCTGGAGGCTGCTGTGCGCCGTGAAGTGTTTGAGGAAGCTGGCGTACGTGTCGGAGAGGTTGGGTATCTTGCCAGTCAGCCGTGGCCATTTCCAGCATCGTTGATGTTTGGATGTTGGGGTCATGCGACGTCTAGTGAGATCACTATCGACCCTGTAGAGATCGAAGATGCGCGATGGGTGACGCGCGAAGAAATGATGACAGTGAGCCAAGGGCATCACCCTGAAATCATGCCTGCACGCAAAGGTGCTATCGCGCATTTCTTAATCGAGCGTTGGTTGTCTGATACTTTGGCGTGAACCATTAGAGTCGAATTACAGTAATTTTGCAGGCCGTTGCGGCTGACCGAGCAGGAGAGCGGATTAAACTACACCTCAGCGTAATAATAATTAAAAACGACGAACTGGGGCAACCATGAAATTCTCGACCAAAGACGACATAGACGCGCCAATTGATGTGGTGTTCCAGATGCTGTGTGATTTTGAGACATTCGAGCGTGCCGCCATGCGTCTTGGCGCAGAGGTGCAGCGAACGGATACGAAATCAACGCCTGGTGTGGGTACGGCATGGCGTGGGACGTTCAGTATGCGCGGCAAGCGGCGTCAGGTGATATTGAGATGATCACCTTCGACAAGCCGAACGAGATGGGTTTTGAAGGTAGCTCGCAAGGTTTGCTAACGTTGTTCACGACGGAATTGGTCGCATTGTCCAAAAATCGAACCCGCATTATGATGTCAGCAGATATCAAGCCGCTGAACCTTTCGGCACGCCTTTTGGTTCAGTCACTCAAGCTCGCGAAAACATCACTCACAAAGAAGTATAAGCTGCGTGTGGCAGAGTTTGTGAAACCATTGGAAGATAGGCATCAGCGCGGATAAGCTTAGGTGGGGATGTCCCATCGCCCTGGATGGGCTGGATAGACGCCCAAAACATCGAGCATATTGGTGAAATACCCTAATTCTTCTAGGGCGCGGGCCACTGCGGGATCGTCTGGGTGACCTTCAATGTCAGCATAGAACTGGGTCGCGGTGAATGAGCCGCCGACCATATAGCTTTCAAGCTTTGTCATGTTGACGCCGTTTGTGGCAAAACCACCCATCGCTTTGTAAAGTGCGGCAGGGATGTTGCGGACCTCAAAGACAAAGGTGGTCATCATCTTGTCGCCGCGCCGAGTGAGATCTGCTTCGGGCGCCATAAGCAAAAAACGCGTTGTGTTATGTGCAAGATCCTCAATGCCGTCGATCAGAACGTCCAGTCCGTGAATATCGGCTGCAACCGCGCTGGCTAACACGCCTTCATGCGCAGGCCCCCCCACCGCGAGTTCTTCTGCGGCACCTGCGCTGTCGGCGGCAGCTTCTGACGTGATGCCATTGGCTTCGAGAAACGTGCTTGCTTGGGGGAGAAGGACCAGATGGGCGCGAACGTGTTTGATCTGGTCGATGGTAACACCGGGTCTGGCCATTAATGCGATGCGTACGCGCACGAATGCTTCTTCGATGATGTGCATTCCGCTTTCGGGTAGCAGACGGTGGATATCTGCAACGCGGCCGTAGGTAGTGTTTTCAACGGGCAGCATGGCAAGGTCTGCGCGTCCTTCGCGCACGGCGCACAATACACCCTCAAAAGTTGTGCAGGGCACTGGAATCGCATCGGGCTGCGCTTGGAGGCAGGCCTCGTGACTGTAGGCCCCTAAAGCACCCTGAAATGCGATGCGCGTCGGCTTGTTTACAGTCATCACATCATTCCTTTGTAAAAACCTACACAGTTGGTCGATTGGTCGCGGTAACTACACCTTGCTTGCGCGGAGGGAAAGCAATAGATAGCCCCAAGAGTAGACCAATTTAAAGCGATGGACGGACCCATGGATTCAACGACATTCACAAAAATCGCCGCTGGCGTGCTTGGAGCATGGTTGGTTCTCTTGCTCGGCAAATGGGCTGGCGAAGAAATGTACCACGCTTCTTTGCACGGTGAGCCATCTTATGCGATCGAAGTTGCTGGCGATGAGCCGGAAGAAGCAGAGCCCGAAGTGCCATTCGAAGAACTTCTGGCATATGCATCTATCGACGATGGCGCGAAAGTATTCCGCAAGTGTACAGCCTGTCACAAGGTTGAAGCTGGTGCCAACGCAACTGGTCCCTACTTGTATGGTGTCGTAGGGCGTAACGTCGACGCGGCTGATGGTTATGAGTATTCGGGCTCGATCGCGCAGGTCGCCGAAGTTTGGACCCCTGAAAACCTGAGCGGGTTTTTGGAAAAGCCGTCCTCATGGGCACCGGGCACGACGATGGGCTTTGCTGGCCTCAGCAAGTCAGAAGACCGTGCAAACGTGATCGCATATCTTGATAGTCTCGACGACTGATCAGGCGTTGTAAAATTCTAAATAGAAAAGGTCGCTGCAAGGCGGCCTTTTTTCTGTTTGACGACAAATTTCCGCCAGATAACAGACTTGCAACTTGTATCTTGGCCTGCGTGGCCATTAGCCTACATAACTGAACAGAATGCCGAACCACTTGTTCTGAGGAGCCTGCCCATGATGTCCATTGTCCCCGCTTCAACCAGCGCGTTTTGCAAAGCGCGCATTTGGTCTGCTTTAGCTGCAACAGCATTTATTGCTGTATGGGGGGGCACTGTTCATGCGGATGAAGACGCCGCATTGATTAAGAGCCACGGCTATTCGTTCTATGGTGATTTGTCTTATCCCGTAGATTTCGAGCATTTCAACTACGTAAACCCTGACGCACCCAAAGGCGGCGAAATTGCGATTTCGACCCTTGGGACATTTGATTCAATGAACCCCTATTCGCGCAAAGGGCGTGGCGGTGTGTTGAGCACGATGATGTATGAGAGTTTGCTGGGGGATGGTGTTGGAAACGAGCCTGCGCCAGCGGATGTCTATGCCGAGTATTATTGCTTGCTCTGTGAAAGTGTCGAATATCCCGAAACAAAAGACTGGGTAATCTTCCGCATGCGGCCTGAAGCGCGTTTTTCGAACGGTGATCCCGTCACGGCCCATGACATCGCATTTTCACACAATCTGTTGCTGGATCAGGGTCTGAAATCCTATGCGGATGCGGTGCGCAAGCGCATCCCAAAGGTTGAGGTCATTGATGATTTGACCGTAAAATTTTACTTTACTGAAGGCATTTCGCGCCGCTCACTCATTGATCAGGTCGGCTTTGTCCCAGCATGGTCAAAGAAGTGGTACGAGGAAACAGGCGCGCGTCTGGACGAAAGCCGTCTGGAAATCTCGCCTGGGTCTGGTGCTTACATGGTTGATGATGTCGATGTGAATCGCCGCATCGTCTACAAGCGTAACCCCGACTACTGGGGCAAGGATTTGCCGTTCAACGTGGGCCGCAACAATTTTGACCGTATTCGCGTTGAGTACTTTGGTGATGAAAACTCTGCCTTTGAGGCGTTCAAGTCTGGCGAATATACGTTTCGCAACGAAGGCAATTCAAAGCAGTGGGCGACAGCATATGACTTCCCCAAGGCGAAAGACGGCTTTGTGAAGCTGGAATCGATTCCAGACGGCTCGCCGCCGACCCCTTCTGGAATCGTGTTCAATCTTGGTCGTGAGACGCTAAAGGATAAGCGCGTGCGCGAGGCGATCTCGCTCGCGTTCAACTTTGAATGGACGAACGAGTCGCTGCAATATGAATTGTTCAAACAGCGGGCCTCGTTCACGCAGGACACACCCTTGATGGCGACCGGTGTGCCGAGCGGTGCTGAGTTGGAGTTCTTGCGAGGTCTGGGTGACGTCGTTGTGCCTGAGCTGCTGACCCAAGACGTTCGTATGCCGCATACGTCTGGTGCTGCGAGGCTGCTTGATCGTCGCAATGCGCGAACGGCCTCCAAGCTGCTGAATGACGCAGGCTGGCCCGTAGGCGATGATGGCAAGCGACGTAATGCAGGTGGCCAACCGCTCAAGGTGACATTCTTGTTGAACTCGTCGGGGTCAGCAACATTGTCAGCCGTGGTTGAGAACTTCATGTCTAATCTGGAGGCCTTCGGGATCGAGGCAGTGTTGGAAAAAGTAGATGCCTCGCAGTACACCTCGCGGGAACGCGACCGTGATTACGATCTGGTCTATGATCAATACGCGGCCTTCCTTGGAACGGGTACGGGGCTGATGCAACGTTATGGTTCCGAAGCTGCAGAGTTCTCGCTGTTCAACCCCGCTGGGCTGGCAAGCCCGATGATCGACGCGATAATCGCGGCATCGTTGCAGGCTGAGACACGCGAAGAAGAGCAAGCGGCGATGACCGCGTTGGACCGTGCGCTGCGTCACGAATTCATCATGATCCCTGCGTGGTACAACGACGTCTATTGGACTGCTTATTACGATCGATACGGACACCCAGAGGATCAACCGGCCTACGCACTGGGCTACTTGGACTTCTGGTGGTATGACGCTGAAAAAGCGGAAAAATTGCGTGCGGCTGGCGCGCTGAGGTAAAATATGGGCGCCTACATCCTCAGACGGCTTTTGCTGATCCCCGTCACGTTATTCGGGATAATGCTGGTCAATTTTGCCTTGGTGCAGTTTGTGCCGGGAGGCCCTGTTGAACAGGCGATTGCGCGCATTCAGGGCGGTGGCGATGTGTTTGGCGGCTTCGCGGGCAGTGGCTCTGACGCCGATACGGTCGATCTGGGTGGGTCTGATAATTATGTAGGCGCCCGTGGGCTTCCGCCCGAATTTATTGCTGAGTTGGAAAAAGAATTCGGTTTTGATAAACCCCCTGTTGAGCGGTTCTTCCGCATGTTGTGGAATTACATGCAGTTCGATTTTGGGGAAAGTTACTTCCGCTCGGTTTCAGTCATTGATCTGATCAAAGAAAAGCTGCCTGTGTCTATCACACTGGGGCTTTGGTCGACGTTGATCGCATATCTGATTTCAATCCCGCTGGGGATCAAGAAGGCCGTGCGCGACGGCTCCCGCTTTGACACTTGGACGTCGGGCGCAATTATTGCCGCCTATGCAATTCCTGGTTTTCTGTTTGCGATTCTTTTGTTGGTGCTGTTTGTGCCTGCGAACTGTTTCCGTGTTCCTGGTCTTGCAGACGCTTGGCCCGGCGGCGCGGCATTCAATCCGACATGTTATGAATTGTTCCCGCTGCGTGGTCTGACGTCGGACAATTTTGACCAGCTGAGCGCATGGGGCAAAGTCAAAGACTATGTCTGGCACATCACGCTGCCTGTGTTGGCTTCGACGATTTCTGCCTTTGCCACATTAACACTGCTGACCAAGAACAGCTTTCTCGATGAGATCAAAAAGCACTATGTCATGACAGCACGTGCCAAAGGCTTGTCCGAGCGCAAAGTGCTGTATGGCCACGTTTTTCGCAATGCGATGCTCATCGTGATCGCAGGGTTCCCCGCAGTGTTCATTGGTGTGTTCTTTGGCTCCTCCCTTATCATCGAGACAATCTTTTCTCTCGACGGTCTTGGTCGCTTGGGTTTCGAGGCGGCGGTTGCGCGTGACTATCCGATCGTCTTCGGCACGCTGTTCATCTTTGGCCTTATCGGTCTCGTTGTCAGTATTGTTTCTGACCTGATGTATGTGCTGGTTGATCCGCGCATCGATTTTGAGAAGAGGGAAGGCTGATGGCTTTGTCTCCGCTTAACCAGCGCCGCTGGCGCAATTTTACGCGCAACCGCCGCGCCTATTGGTCACTGTGGATTTTTGTAGTGGTGTTCACGCTGTCTTTGTTTGCGGAATTTCTGGCCAATGATAAACCGATTCTCGTGAATTATCGTGGCGAGATGTATACGCCGATCTTTAACTTTTACGCCGAAACTGAGTTTGGTGGGGATTTCCAGACCGAGGCTGCTTACCGCGATCCTGAAGTGAAATGCCTGATCGCCAGCGGTGGTCTGGAGGATTGTTTTGACGATCCTGAAGGTATCGTAGAGCGGATTGATGCAGGCAGCTTTGATACGACAACAGACGGCTTTGAAAAGGGTTGGGCCGTCTGGCCACCGATCCCCTACAGCTATAACACGGCCGTGGATCGGCCCGGTGCTGCCCCGTTGCCGCCCAACGGTGAGAACCTGCTGGGCACGGATGGGACAAAGCGCGATGTGCTTGCACGGGTTATTCATGGCTTCCGCCTGAGCATTGTGTTCACGTTGTTGGTTACGGGCCTCAGCACAATCATTGGGATCACTGCAGGAGCGGTGCAGGGCTTTTTTGGCGGCTGGCTTGATTTGATTTTCCAGCGGGTGATCGAGATTTGGACATCCACGCCGTCGCTGTATGTCATCATAATCATGTTCGCGATATTGGGACGAAGTTTCTGGCTCCTTGTGTTCCTCCTTGTGCTGTTTAGTTGGACAGCGCTCGTTGGTGTCGTGCGGGCGGAATTCCTGCGCGCGCGTAACCTTGAGTATGTCCGCGCTGCACGGGCCTTGGGCGTTGGCAATACCACGATCATGTTCCGCCACATGTTGCCCAATGCGATGGTTGCGACACTGACAATGCTGCCGTTCCTGATCACTGGAACGATCTCCTCGCTTGCAGTGCTTGATTTCCTCGGCTTCGGGCTACCGTCCTCTGCGCCATCGCTTGGAGAACTGACGTTGCAGGCCAAGCAAAACCTACAAGCGCCATGGCTCGCATTTACTGCCTTCTTTACCTTTGCGATCATGTTGTCGCTTCTGGTGTTCATATTCGAGGGCATCCGCGACGCGTTTGACCCCAGAAAGACATTTACCTGATGAGCCCGCTTTTGGATGTAAAAGACCTCTCCGTGTCGTTCCGTCAGGACGGCAAATTGACACCTGCGGTCAAGGGGATCTCCTTTCATGTTGAGCGTGGAGAGACTGTGGCGCTTGTCGGTGAAAGTGGCTCGGGAAAGTCGGTTTCGGCCCTCAGCACTGTGAGCCTTTTGGGCGACACAGCCCATGTAGAAGGCTCCGTCACTTATGATGGGCAGCAGATGATTGGCGCAAATGATGCGCTGCTTCGCAAAGTGCGTGGCAACGACATCAGCTTCATCTTCCAGGAGCCGATGACCTCGCTCAACCCGCTGCACACGATCGATAAGCAGTTGGCGGAGAGCTTGACCCTTCACCAAGGACTGACTGGCCAAACGCTCAAGGATCGTATTCTTGAGCTGTTGAATAAGGTCGGTATTCACGACGCTGAAAGCCGGATGGGATCGTACCCTCACCAGCTGTCTGGCGGGCAACGCCAGCGCGTGATGATCGCGATGGCACTTGCGAACAAGCCTGACGTGCTGATTGCTGATGAACCGACGACAGCGCTCGATGTGACCATTCAGGCTCAAATTTTAGATCTGCTGAAAGACCTCAAAGATAGCGAAGGTATGGGCCTTCTCTTCATCACTCACGACCTGACTGTTGTGCGCCGCATAGCTGATCGCGTTTGCGTCATGCAAAAAGGTGAGATTGTTGAGCAGGGGCCAACAGCCGAGATTTTTGATAATCCACGGCACCCTTACACGCAAAAGCTACTGGGGGCTGAGCCTACGGGTAGCCCTGCACCTGTGCCAGAGGGTGCGGAAGTAATTGCCAAGACAAAGAACCTCAAAATCTGGTTTCCAATTCAGCAAGGATTGCTGCGCCGCACCGTTGGCCATGTGAAGGCCGTCAATGACGCGACAATCAGCGTACGTGCAGGTGAGACGATAGGGATTGTGGGCGAAAGCGGCTCTGGCAAGACAACGCTGGCGCTGGCTGTGATGCGTTTGATCGCGTCCGAGGGTGGCATCACCTTTATGGGCAATGACAATCGCAAATGCTCGACGAAGCAGTTGCGGGCATTGCGCAAGGACATGCAAATCGTGTTCCAAGACCCGTTCGGCAGCCTATCTCCGCGCATGACGTGTATGCAGATCATTGCCGAGGGTCTGACCATTCACAAAGTTGACCCTGAGCGTAATCAACGTGAGTTGGTGCATGACGTAATGATCGAAGTGGGTCTCGATCCTGCAACGATGGATCGCTATCCACATGAGTTTTCTGGTGGCCAACGCCAGCGTATCGCTATTGCCCGCGCCATGGTCTTGCGTCCGCGTTTGCTGGTTCTGGATGAGCCGACGTCGGCTCTGGATATGACTGTGCAGGTGCAGATCGTCGACTTGCTGCGTGCCTTGCAGGTGAAATATGGATTGGCTTACCTGTTCATTAGCCACGATTTGAAAGTGGTGCGTGCCATGTCGCACCGAGTGATGGTGATGAAGCGCGGCGACGTGGTGGAATACGGTGATGTAGATGCGCTGTATGATAATCCACAAACCGAATATACTCGCACATTGTTGCAGGCCGCGACCTAAATCACTGTGGCATAGGCCTGCCTGAGACCTGACATGAAAGCCGCTTGTACCTGAGGTGCGGTCAACGTCACAGTGCCAAAGCTGGTCCATTTCGCACCGCAAGCGTCAGAGGTCACCGTAATTTCATACCCTAAATCCTTTGCTGCGCGAGCGGTGGCGTCAATGCACATCTGACTCATTGCACCCACTATGGTGACATGGGTGATCTCCTCTGCCTGCAGTCTTTCGTGCAGGCTGGTTGCATGAAAGCTGTTGGGACGGTGCTTTACGATCACAGGCTCATCAGGTCGCGGAGCCACGCTTGGGTGAATTTCGGCACCCGTTGTATCGGGACGAAAGAAGGGGGCATCGCTGGACAGTGCTTCGTGACGGATATGGATGATATGATCCACGGCGTGGCGAGCTTGGCTGAGGGTCGAGGCGGCAGCTTGGGCCACACGGTCCATATCTTGGACAGGCCAAAGGCCGCCCGTGAAGTAATCATTCTGGATGTCTACAAGGATGAGTGCATTTTTTATGTGTGCTTTCCTCACAGTTGAGTGGGGTCAATGAGGCGTGTTTTGCGCTGTGTGAACCAGCGGTGACGCCGTGTGTTAGGGATGGAAGGGACGTCTTCCACTCGAATTTGACCAGTGTGGGTGGCATGCATAAAGGTTTGGGCGTAGATATTGATCATGTTCGTTCTCCTCTTGTGTGCCTTTATATTTGACAGAACACGCGTGAAATGCGACTCATGGATCATTCCGTTGTGTAAGCTGAGGTAACATATGAATTGGCGCGACCTGCCCCCGCTGTCTGCTTTACGTGCCTTTGCCGCCTTTGCGCAGAATGGAAATGTCGTTGCTGCAGGTGATGCATTGGGCGTGTCTCACGCGGCGATTAGTCAGCAGTTGCGCGTGCTGGAGGCGCATCTCAACGTTTCTTTATTGGACCGTAAGGGCCGCGCGCTCAAACTCACGTCAGAAGGTGAGCGTTTGGCGAGTGCCTTGCGCGGTGGCTTTGCTTTGATGGGGGAGGGGGTTGCAGCTGTGACAGGTGCGCTGGATGCGCGTCCGCTGCATATATCAGTCACACCGACCTTTGCTGCCTCTTGGTTGATGCCCCGACTGGCGAGGTTTCGTGCGCTATATCCCGAAATTGATCTGATGATTGATCCCACAGCTGACGTTGTCACGCTAAGCCCTGATGGGATCGATCTCGCGATTCGCTTTGGTAGAGGAGAATGGCCTGATCTGGACTCAACCCTTTTATGGGAGAGCACAATGGTCGTCGTTGGCGCACCGAGCCTTGTCGGGGATACAGCTTATGCCGACTTGGACGCGCTGGCACGATCGCCGTGGATGGAAGAGTTCGGAGATTCTGAATCGACAAGCTGGCTGCAAAAACATGGGGTGACCACGATGACAGGTGGCATGCTTCGTGTGCCAGGCAACCTGCTGATTGATGGTGCACGAGACGGGCAGGGGATCGCGGTCACCGTACGCCGCTTTGTCGAGCGGGATATCGAAGCGGGACGCCTCCGTGTTCTGCACGAGGAACAAGGCGGGGGCACCGGATACCATATCGTAACACGCCGCGGTGTGCTGCGTGCGCCGCTCAAGGCATTTGTGACGTGGTTGAAGCGTGAGGGGCCGACCCCTTAGCCTGGTCCGATCATGAAGCAGCTGACCTTGCGCGCTTTTAGCTTACGACAGGCCAGATCAGCCGTCTCTCGCGTCATGCCAAGGAAGTTCGCGTCAAAGCCCTGAGGTTTGCGGATAACTTTTCTCAGAGAGCCATCAAGCGTGGCCATTTCGGCGAGGGCTGTTTTTATGAGGACCTTTTCAGCAGCATAGCGACTACCAAAGCGTCCCACATTGACGCCCCAATGCCGTCCCCCTGAGGTCGAAACACGGGTGACGACTTCCTGGGGGGCGGTTTTTCTCTTTGCTGTTGGCTTTGCGCCGATCACGACCAAGCCCTTAGGTCTGAGTGCGGGTCTTATCGAGGCTGTTGCAGCCGCAAGAACGACTTGTACTGCGGGTGTATCTTGTGTGGCTTGCGGTACTGATGCTTGTTTTGGTGGGGTGGGCGCAACCGGTTCCACCGCCTGTGCCATGGCTGCCTCGATTGCAGAGCTCAAAACATCACTAACGGGGGTGGCGGACGCTGCGGCCACCACGATGACAGGTGTGTTTGACGCTGGCCGCGACTTGGGGCGCATCGACGTTTTGACCGCCCGGATCAAACGTATTGTCTTACCTTTTGCACCGGGGGCAGGCGTTTCTGTTTTTTTTGGCGTTATGATCTCTGGTCTGGCCTCCGCGATGTATGCGGGGGTCTTGGGCTTTTTGACACGGACACGCGATGGTGCGCGGCGAAAACCAAGGTCCATCAGCTCAGTTACTTTTGCATTCCGAGACGTTGTTGATTTGCCGCCAAAGACGGTCACAATAATGCGCTCACGGCCGCGTTCAGCGGATGCCGTGAGGTTGAACCCAGCTGCACGGGTATAGCCAGTCTTGATACCGTCCGCGCCCTTGTAGGCGTTAAGAAACCGGCGATTTGTATGGCTCACTTTGCGCACGCCTGCATCCGCTGTGATGCGTGAGAATAGGTTGTAGTACTGTGGGTAATCATAGAGCAGGTGGCGGCCCATCACAGTCATGTCGCGGGCAGTGGACTGGTGCCCTTTTTCCGTCAGTCCGTGCGCATTCTTGAATGTTGTACGGGTCATGCCAAGCTGTTTGGCCGTGCGGTTCATGCGGCGCGCGAATTTCGCCTCCGAGCCTGAGATGGCCT
>CAWVZA010000013.1:0-28562 GCA_963934545.1 uncultured Sulfitobacter sp. | reverse complement strand
GCCGCCGTTCGGAGCCTCAAGTCATCAAGCAAAGCGATGCCGAAATCCTCGCCTTCTTTGCCCAGACAGGCCCGCAAACTCCCAAAGGTGTGCTCGCCCATGCAAAGGCCCTGAGTGCCGCAGGCGAAGACGGTCCAGCCCAAGCAAGCGTCGTTGAAGCATGGCGCACAATGCCAATGGACGCCAACTCCCAATCGGCATTTCTTGCTGCCCACGCCACCCTGCTAAAACCCCACCACGATGCCCGCCTCGATGCGATGGTCTGGCAGCGTGAGTATGACGAGGCTCGCCAAATGTACGGCGTCGCCAGCACCTCTGCAGAAAAGGCCGCCGAGGCCCGCATCGCCCTTTACCGCCGCACGGGCAACGCCGCGAACATCTATGAAAAACTTCCCACAGGTCTCAAGAATACAGGCGGCGTCAAACATGCGCTCTTTGAATGGCGCATCCGCAAAAATCGTGTGGGCGACGCAAAAACCTTACTTATTGAAGCCTCTGCAAGTCCAGAAAGCCTCGGCGATCCCGCCGCATGGGGCAACCGCCGGCGCGCATTGGCCCGCGGTGAGATGCGCTCAGGCGACAAACAACGCGCCTATGCAATGGCCTCTCAGCATGGCCTAACCACAGGCTCCGACTACGCCGACCTCGAATGGCTGTCGGGCTACATCGCTCTTCGCTTTCTGAAAGAGCCTATGAAGGCGCACAAGCACTTTCTTAACCATGACAGCGCTGTCGAATCCCCCATCAGCCAAGGCCGCGCAGGCTATTGGCAGGGCCGGGCGCTTGAGGCCGCTGGCGACAATGAGGGGGCCACCGCCGCCTATAGCGCAGGCGCAAACTTCCAGACTTCCTTCTACGGCCTGCTCGCCGCCGAGCGTGCGCGTATTTCCTTCCCCGAAAAACTCCGCGGCACACCTCCCTCAACAGACTGGCGCACCAGTGCTTTGGCAAAAGCGCCGCTCTTCGAAGCGGGCATGCTGCTCCAAGCCTCAGGCGAGATGAACGTCGCCGAGCGCTTTTGGACCCATTTGGCTGAGCAATTGTTGGAACCTGATCTGGAGTTATTGGGCCAAGCTGCCATTGACGTGGGCCAGCCCCACATCGCAGTGATGATCGGCAAGCGCGCAGCCCAGCGCGGACTTGAGATCGCCGCCCCCTACTACGCCCTGCACCCGCTCAAAGACGCCGACCTGCCTATGGCACCAGAAATGTCCCTCGCCATCGCTCGCCGCGAGAGCGAATTTGACCCCGTTGTGCAATCAGGCGTTGGCGCACGCGGCCTTATGCAATTGATGCCTGCCACCGCACAGGAAGTCGCAGGCAAGCTCGGACTGAGCGCCCTGCACAGCACCGACCGCCTCACCGCTGATCCAGTCTATAACGCAGTGCTTGGCTCGCAATATCTGTCAGAGCTTGCAGGCCGCTTTGACGGCAATGTTGTGATGATGTCAGCGGGCTATAACGCAGGCCCCAGCCGCCCGATCCGCTGGATGGAGGACTATGGCGACCCGCGCACAGGCGACGTCTACATCGTCGATTGGGTTGAGATGGTCCCATTCCACGAGACCCAGAACTACATCATGCGCGTCACAGAAAGCCTGCCCATCTACCGCGCCCGCATGGGCGGTGAGGCGCTGCCAATCCCCTTTTATGAGGAACTCACCGGTTCAACCCTTTTGCCGTTCGCGCCAAAAGGTGAATAGGCCAGCGGCCACAATAATCGCACAACCAATGGCGACATTCGTACTCACCGTCTCGCCAAACAATGAAATGCCGATAATCGCGGCAAAGGCCAGTTGCAAATAGGCAAACGGCTGTACCGCGCTCGCTTCTGCCACCTCATAGCAGCGGATCAAAAGCCAGTGACCCGAAACGCCCGTCAGGCACAGGCACCCCATCCAAAACCAATCACTGCCGCTCATTGGCTCCCAAAACCACACACCCAAAATAGTCATTGCAACCGCGCCCACGATGCCAGTCCAAAAAAAGCTGGTGGCCGTGCTGTCGCGCCGCCCCGCATATCGCGTCAGCAACCCGTAAACTGCAAACATCGCCGCTGCCAACAGCGGGATAAGCGCACCGATATCAAAGACATCACCACTTGGTTGCAGGATAATCAGGACGCCGATGAAACCCACCCCAATCGCCGCCCAGCGCCGCCAACCAACATGCTCTCCCAGCACGGGCCCCGACAGGGCCGCAACCAGCAGCGGATAACAGGTAAACACCGCATGGCTCTCGACCAGTCCCAGAATAGTAAAGGCCGCAACCATCACACAAATCTCTAGACACAGCAGCAAGCCCCGCGTGATCTGAATGAGGGGTTGCTCGGTCTTGGCCGCCGCCCTGATCCCGCCGGCATGCCGCTTTGCCAAAGCGATGACAAAGGCCGCGAAAAACCAGTAGCGGATCATCACGATCATCAGGACATTATACTCGCCCGCCAGATGCCGCGACAGCCCGTCCTGCACCGCAAAGACAAACGTGGTCGTGATCATCAGGCCGATGCCCAGTGGGATATTGTTGCTCTGCGTCATGCGCGTACCACCTCCATAATTGCCCGTGTCATATGCCGCTTGCGCCCGTAGCCCTGAACGCGCTCGACCGTAAAACCCGCATCCACCAGCCCACGCCGCACGAACCCCGCCGCTGTATACGTCGCCGCAGTGCCACCAACGCCCGTATGCGCTCCAACTTCCATCATTAAATCTGGCGACCACAACTCCGGATTCTTCGCAGGCGAAAACCCGTCCAAAAACCACGCATCCGCGAGGTCGTCCCACACAGGCAAAGTCTCCCGCGCATCACCAATCACAACTCGCAATTCAAAATCAGACCCATTCAAGGCCACCGGGAACTCAGACACAGAGGCCAAATCATCTGGCAAGCCGTCAAATGCCCGCAACGCCGCATGCAGATCATCCATCGCAATAGGAAACGCCTCAAAGCTTGTGAACCGTAGCTTGCCCCCACATCCACAGTCCCGAAACGCTTGCAAAGCAACCAAAAAATTCATTCCTGTTCCAAACCCAAGTTCGGCCACATGAAACCCATCCACAAACCGCTCAGGCAGGTAATTGCCGTCCAAAAATACATGCCCTGTCTCGGCCATCCCGTTCTCAAGGCTAAAGTAAGGATCATCGAACTGGGTCGATACAGGCACCCGTCCGTCACGCCATTCTATCTGTGCTGTCTGGTCCTGCACAACTCTGCCCTATATCAGTCATTCAACCGCAGTTAGCGCGCAATCAAAGGCCAGAGCAATGACAGATATCACCATCCGCGGTGCAGGAATTTTTGGCCTGTCCATCGCATGGGCCTGCGTCCAGCGCGGCGCACGCGTCCAGATCATCGACCCCAATGGCCCAGCCGCAGGCAGCAGCGGCGGCATCGTCGGCGCGCTCGCTCCTCATGTGCCCGAAAATTGGAACCCGAAAAAAGCATTCCAGCTCGAAAGTCTGCTTATGGCTGAACAGTTTTGGAGAGAGGTGTCCGAGACAGGCGGCAAAGCGTCAGGCTACGCCCGCACAGGCCGCCTGCAACCCATCGCAGACGAGGCCGCGCGCGCCTTGGCACTACACCGCAAGGACACCGCCAAAGACCTCTGGCAAGACAACGCGCTCTGGGAAGTTATCCCCACCTCCGACACCGACTGGCAACCCAACAGCCCCGACAACCACCTTATTCGCGACACACTGAGCGCTCACCTGCACCCGCGCCAATCTTGCGATGCGCTCGTCGCCGCTCTCAAAGCACATGGCGTGGAAATCCAACAAGACGCCGCCAACAAAGGCTCCGTGCTTTGGGCGACTGGTGTCGCTGGACTGGAAATCCTCACCGCCGCCCACACCCGCAGCATGGGCAACGGCGTCAAAGGTCAGGCTGCCCTGCTCCAATACGACGCCGCAGGTCTGCCGCAACTCTTTGCTGGGGGTGTGCACATCATCCCCCACCTCGACGGCACCGTAGCCATCGGCTCTACGTCTGAGCGTGAGTATAACGACCCCACCGCCACCGATGCCCAACTCAATGATGTCATCGCCGCCGCACACGCCGCCGTGCCCGCCCTGCAAAATGCCCCCGTCATCGCACGCTGGGCAGGCATCCGCCCCCGTGCCCGTTCCCGTGCACCAATGCTGGGCGCGTGGCCTGACCGTGCAGACCACTACATCGCCAATGGTGGCTTCAAAATCGGCTTTGGCATGGCCCCAAAAATCGCCCAAGTCATGGCCGATCTGCTGCTTGAGAACACCGACACGATTCCCGATGGCTTCCGTGTAGAGGATAACTTGTGACCCCCAAACTCACCGCCCTCGACCACTTGGTCCTGACCGTCGCCGACATCAACACAACGATCCAATTCTACACCAACGCACTCGGCATGACCCATATGCCCTTCACCGTTGCAGACGGCACAACCCGACATTCCCTCAGCTTCGGCACCATGAAAATCAACCTGCATCAACGGGGCGCCGAGTTTGAACCAAAAGCTCAAACAGCCCAAACAGGTTCCGCCGACCTGTGCTTTCTCACCGCCACCCCACTGCCCCAATGGCAGGACCACTTCAACAAATATGCCGTCCAAATAGAAATTGGCCCAGTCCCCCGCACAGGGGCAACCGGACCGATCATATCTCTCTATCTGCGCGACCCCGACGGCAATCTGATCGAGGTTAGCACACGTGCTTAACCGTTAATTTCAGCCCGCAGCCCGTCCATCAACGCGGTCAGCTCCTTGATGTACATTTCACCAGTCAGCTGACCATTCTCGTCAAACGCCTCATAGCTGGCGGCTAAATGGACTTCCGGCCCCTGCAAAATCATCGGACGAAACGGCGCCATAAACCCGCGCAAGACCATCTGCGCACGCTCGCCACCAGCACGCCCTGCCGCCGCTGACACCACTGCCACAGGCTTGCCGCCCCATGGCTTCACGCCTGAACGGCTGATCCAATCCAGCGCATTCTTGAGCGCCCCTGACGGACCTTTGTTATACTCAGGCGTCGAAATCAGAACCGCATCCGCATCTGCAATCTGCTGGGCCAAAGCGTCCACTGCGGCAGGCATGCCATGCGCTTCCTCGTCATCTCCATTATAAAGTGGGAGATTAATGTCCGCCTTCGTATATTCCGCATCCCCGAACAACCGCGCCGCCTCGGCCAAAAGCAATGAGTTGTGGCTGCCTTTGCGAAGGGAGCCTGAAATACCTAAAAGTTTGGCCTGTGCCATATGTCTGTTCCTCACTCTAATTGTCTGTTGGAATGTTAGATGAGGCTTTCGCCCCAAGTCTCAAGGGCCACCCATGCACAGTCTATGTTCATTCCTGCGCCCCACAATAAAAAAGCCCCAATGCAAACGGGCATCAGGGCTCTCAGTTTTCACTTGTTAGAGAGGAATCAGGCCGCGTTTGGCAGGATCACAATCTCGACGCGGCGGTTCTGCGCTTTGCCCTGAGCGTTCAGGTTGCTCGCGACAGGCTGGCTCTCACCACGGCCAAGGGCTTGGACACGCGCATTGTTGATGCCGTTATTGAGCAAGACACCCACCACAGCATTGGCGCGGCTCTCGGAAAGCTGCTGGTTAAAGCCAGCTTCACCGTCGCTGTCTGTGTGACCAATCACTTGGATCGTCGAATTGGGATATGCTTGCAGGTTGCTCGCAACTGCACCCAGATCACGTTGCAAGTCGGGACGCACTGCGCTGGAGCCTGTTGTAAACAAAATGTCCTGCGGCAAGGTCACAATCAAACGGTCGCCCGTGTTGTTGATGGTCACGTTATCGTTGCCAAGACTGGCCCGCAAATCACGCTCCTGACGGTCGAGCAAGGCACCACCGCCCGCACCAATAGCTGCACCGATCACTGCGCCTTTGATAGCGCCTTTGTCACGGTTGCCGTCACCTCGGGTCAACGCCCCAAGAACAGCACCCACACCTGCGCCAATCAACGCGCCATTCTTGGCCTTCTGGTACGGATCGTTTTGACCCGCAAGGATCGAGCCATTCGGATTGGTACATGCGCCCAAAGCAACAACGGCCGTCATCACGACAACCATAGGAAATTTCACAAAAGTCATAGTACTACTGCCTTACTGTTTTGGCTCCGTTCGGGCGAAGCGCTCTTCTTACAAACTCTATATAGAATGGTTTGGTTCACGACTAAATGACAGTTTAGGGGGAATAAGCGGCATCCCGCGCAGCTCAACCTGCTTGCGTCCGCGCCGCCTCATATCCCAGCATCGCTCGTTTCATCGGCAAGCCCCAGTGGTAGCCCCCTAATTCCCCCGATTTGCGCAGCACACGGTGGCACGGAATAAGGTAGCCAATCGGATTGCGTCCCACTGCTGTCCCCACTGCACGCACCGCTTTTGGATTGCCAATGACTGCTGCGATATCGCCGTAAGTCGTTACCTGTCCCTCCGGCAATCTGAGCAAAGCCTCCCAAACCTTGATCTGGAATGGTGCCCCAATCAGGTAAAGCGGCGCACGCGCCTCCGCCTCCCCGTTGCCAAAGGCCGTCTCGACCCAAGGTCGCAACATCCTTGCATTCTCAATAAATTCTGCCGCAGGCCAGCGCGCGCGCAAATCCTTCATCGCCATCGCATCGCCCATCTCGGCAGCAAGTGAGAGGCCACAAATCCCCTTATCCGTCCCCATCACCAACACCCGACCAAACGGGCTGCCAAACCAGCCCCATCTGATCGTCAATCCAGCACCGCCCGTTGCATATTCACCAGGGCTCATCGCTTCCCAACGCACGAACAGATCGTGCAACCGTCCGGTCCCCGACAGCCCCGCTTCATGCGCCGCCTCCAGCGTAGTGGAGCATTCGCGCAGCAGCGTCTTTGCATGGCCCAGAGTCAAATATTGCTGATACCGCTTTGGTGATACACCTACCCACATCGAAAAAAGGCGCTGAAAATGCGCCGCGCTCATCCCCATCTGTGCCGCTAGCGCCTCAAGGCTAAGCGACCCATCAGCCGCATCAATCAACTCAATCGCACGGGTCATTACACCATAATGATAGGCGCTGCTATGTTGATCGGTTCTTGGTTCATCGGGGGTATGCGTCATCTGTGTCATGCCGCCACAATATGCCGCCCCGCGCTTGCACGCGACCCGAATCCTGCGCATACCTTTCCCCCATGAGCAAAGCATCAAAACAACTCGATTATCACACCATTCGCGCCATTATGGAACGGTTCCAAGGAGCTGATCCAGAACCCGAAGGCGAGCTTGAGCATGTAAACGTCTACACCCTTGTCGTGGCCGTGGCGCTCTCCGCGCAATCCACAGACGTCGGTGTAAACAAAGCAACCCGCGCCCTGTTCCAGATCGCCGACACCCCGCAAAAGATGCTCGATCTCGGCCTCGACGCGCTGATTGAACATATCAAAATCATTGGCCTCTTCCGCCAAAAGGCCAAGAATGTCATCAAACTGAGCCAGATCCTCGTCGATGACTACGCTGGCATCGTCCCAAATTCCCGCGCCGCCCTGCAATCATTGCCGGGTGTGGGTCGCAAAACCGCCAATGTGGTGCTGAACATGTGGTGGCAGCAGCCCGCCCAAGCAGTCGACACCCACATTTTCCGCGTCGGCAACCGCACGGGCATCGCACCGGGCAAAACCGTCGATACCGTGGAGCGTGCCGTCGAGGATAACATCCCCGCCGATTTCCAGCTTCACGCCCATCACTGGCTCATCTTGCATGGCCGCTATCATTGCAAAGCACGCAAGCCCCAGTGCCGCACCTGCATCATAAAAGACCTCTGCCAATACAAGGACAAAACCGAATGAAACCCTATGACCTCGTCGGGATCGGCAATGCCGTTGTAGATGTAATCACCCATGCGGATGATGCGTTTCTGAACAACATGAGCATCGACAAAGGCATCATGCAATTGATCGAGCAAGACCGCGCAGAGCAGCTTTATGGTGCCATGGACGAACGTATCCAAACCCCGGGTGGCGCTGTGGCGAATACCATCGCGGGTGTCGGTGCTTTAGGCCTGAACACGGCATTCATCGGCCGTGTGCGCGATGACGGCTTGGGCCAGTTCTATGCCAAGGCCATGACCGACAATGGCATCGACTTTGTGAACCCGCCTGTTGCAGACGTCACCAGCCCGACCTCGCGCTCGATGATCTTTGTCACACCTGACGGCGAACGCTCGATGAACACTTACCTCGGCATCTCCACTGGCCTGTCCTCTGCGGATGTATCAGCGGATGTCGCAGGCAACGCCAAAATCATGTTCCTTGAGGGATATCTCTTCGACCAAGACGCAGGCAAAACCGCCTTCCGCGAAGCGGCCCGCGCAGCCAAGGCTGGCGGCGGCATGGCAGGCATCACGATCTCCGACCCCTTCTGTGTCGAGCGTCACCGCGCTGATTTCCTGCAAATGATCGAGCACGAGCTAGACTTCGTCATCGGCAACGAAGCCGAGATCACATCCCTGTTCGAGACGGACGACCTAGAGGACGCGATCACCAAAACGGCCGCCCTCTGCCCCATCATGGTCTGCACACGTGGTGGCGATGGCGTAACTCTGATCCGCGATGGCGTACGCGTCAACATCCCCGCGCTTGCCCGCATCACGCCCGTTGACGCAACAGGTGCTGGTGATCAGTTCGCCGCAGGCTTCATCTACGGCATGGCCACAGGCCGCGATCTTGAAACATGCGGCCGCATGGGCAACCTCTGCGGTACTGAAGTCATCTCCCACATCGGCCCCCGCCCCGAGAAGGATATGAGAGAAGAGTTCCGCAAAGCAGGCCTCGTCTAATGTTGGGCGATGGGCTGTATCCAGTACCACAGGGCAAACTCGCCATGGTGGTGACCTATCTTGAGATGCACGCCCCCGCGCCCCTCAAAGACATAGCACTACCCGACGGCATCACCTTTCGCCAAGTCACACCAACGCTTGAGTGGTACCGCGATACCTTCAACCGCGTCGGCGCGCTGGATTGGCTGTGGTACGGGCGTCTCAAACTGTCTGATACCGAGCTTCAAACGATCCTTGAGGATCCAGACGTCGCCTTCTTCACGCTCACCAAAGACGGCCAAGACGAAGCATTGCTAGAACTGGATTTCCGCCAGAAAGGTGCATGCGAGCTCGCCTATTTCGGCCTCACACAACAGCTCATCGGCGCAGGCGCGGGCCGCTATCTGATGAACCAAGCAATCGCACAGGCATGGGCCGCCGACATCACCCGCTTCCACGTACACACCTGCACTATCGACAGCCCCCAAGCACTCGATTTCTACCGCCGCTCAGGCTTCACCGCCTACAAGCGCGAGGTCGAGATCGACGACGATCCGCGCCAGATCGGTGTGCTGCCCAAAGACGCCGCAAAAACCGTCCCGCTTATCTAAGCTTGGTAGGCGCACAGCTTCCATCCGCATAACACTGCTCCACAGCGCGGACCATTTTCTTCGTAGGCTCAGTGAACGAATACCCACCACAGGGCTCGGTGCTGATCACATTTCAATCCATTCACAACTCAACAAAGGTCAAGACCTCAGCCCCCGCCTTCGCACTCGCACACCACGGACCATAGCACGCAACCGCCAGTGTCACTTTACTGCGGTAAGGCGTCTTAAATCCTGCCGCAGACAAGGACACCCCCCGTAACTCACCCTTGATCAAAGTCATCACAGGTGTGCTCTGCTGGTTGTCATAATCCACCTTCGGCAGCTTGCGCACATTGAAATCCAACCGCCCTTGCACAACCACAAACCGCTCCTCAGCCGCCTGCGCTTGACCAAACGCCACCTCTACCGAATGCGGCATACACGACAAGGCAGCCGCCGCGACAGGCGCACAGGCCAGCATCATACCGAGCAACAGGCCTTTCAAAGTTTGTCTCCGAATGCCTGGACAACCCGCGTATAAACATCATGCTTAAACGGCACGATCCCGTCCAGCATCACATCCACCGCGAGCCAGCGCCATTCCCGAAACTCAGGCTCGTCCGTCGCGATATTCACCTGATCATCCGTGCCGTGAAACCTCAGCAAAAACCACTTCTGCTCCTGCCCACGATACTTGCCCTTCCACAGCTTCGGCACCAATTCGTGGGGCAACTCATAGGGCAGCCACTCTTCCGTCTGCGCCTCAACCGTCACCAGATCACGCGTGATCCCCGTCTCTTCTTCCAACTCACGCAATGCCGCCTGCTCGGGATCTTCGCCCGGATCGACACCACCCTGCGGCATCTGCCACGCCTGATAATCGCGGTCCAACCGCTGGCCCACAAAAACCCCGCCCACCGCATTCAGCACCATCACCCCGACACAGGGGCGATAAGGTAGCTTTTCAATCTCTTCAGGGGTCATACCGCGTCCAACTCTTTGATCCATTTGCCCATCAACCTACATCATTGGATACTGCGGTAACAGCAGCCAGCGACTGACGCCGCGTCTTTAATGACATCGGCCACTGTCATGGCCATGCTGCACACAAATTTACACCTCTCAAAAGGGTCTCTCCTATGTCCAGCTATCCCAACATGCTCGCCCCCCTTGATCTGGGCTTCACCACGCTGAAAAACCGCGTCCTCATGGGCTCAATGCACACAGGACTGGAAGAGACGAAGGACTGGAACCGCGTCGCCGAATTCTATGCTGCCCGCGCGCGCGGCGATGTGGGCCTCATGGTCACAGGCGGCATCGGCCCCAACATGGAAGGCTCCGTTCTTCCCGGTGCAGCGATGATGGTGTCAGACGACGACGTCAAAAACCACAAGGTCGTCACCGACCGCGTCCATGAGGCTGACGGCAAGATCGCCATGCAAATCCTGCACGCAGGCCGCTATGCTTACGGCCCCAAATGCGTTGCACCCTCCGCCATCAAATCCCCCATTTCCCCCTTCCCACCGACTGAGCTGGACGAGGCAGGCATTGAGAAACAGATCGCTGACATCGCCGCCTGTGCAGGCCGCGCCAAGGAAGCAGGCTATGACGGCGTCGAGGTCATGGGCTCCGAAGGGTATTTCCTCAACCAATTCCTCGTCACCCACACCAACAAACGCGAGGATCGCTGGGGCGGCTCTTATGAGAACCGCATGCGCCTGCCCATCGAGGTCGTCAAACGCGTCCGCGAAACTGTCGGAACAGACTTCATCGTGATCTACCGCCTCTCGATGATTGACCTCGTCCCCAACGGCTCCACCTTTGAGGAAGTCGTGCAACTGGCGCAGGAAATCGAAAAGGCGGGTGCGACCATCATCAACACCGGCATCGGCTGGCACGAGGCGCGCATCCCCACGATCGCCACCTCCGTCCCCCGCGCCGCATTCGCATGGGTCACAAAAAAGCTGATGGGAAAAGTCTCCATTCCCCTCATCGCCTCCAACCGCATCAACACGCCCGAAGTCGCCGAAGAAGTGCTGGAGACAGGCTGCGCCGACATGATTTCCATGGCACGCCCAATGCTCGCCGACGCTGACTTCGTGAACAAAGCAGCGAGCGGCAACGCATCCCACATCGCCCCCTGCATCGGCTGTAACCAAGCATGCCTCGACCACACCTTCGGTGGCAAAATCTCCAGCTGCCTCGTGAACCCCCGCGCCTGCTATGAGACTGAGTTGGTGCTTGAACCCACAACCGCACCTAAAAACATCGCCGTCGTCGGCGCAGGCCCCGCAGGTCTATCAACCGCTATCGCCTTAGCAGAGCGCGGGCACAAAGTCACCGTCTTTGACCGCGCCTCCGAGATCGGCGGCCAGCTCAACCTCGCCAAGCAAGTCACAGGCAAAGAAGAGTTCTGGGGCTTCGTCGACTGGTACCGCACCATGGTCGCCCACCACGGCATCACAGTGAAGCTTAATACCGAAGTCTCTGCCAACGATCTCGACGGCTATGACGAAGTCATCATCGCCACGGGCGTGGTTCCCCGCGATCCCCAAATCGAAGGCCAGAACCGCGACAATGTCGTCTCCTATATCGACGTCCTCAACGGCACTGCAAAGGTCGGCGATACAGTCGCCGTCATCGGCGCAGGCGGCATCGGCTTTGACGTATCTGAGCATCTTGTCCACGACGGCAAGAGCACCACGCTCAACCTGCCCGAATGGATGCGTGAATGGGGCGTTGCCGACACGTCTGATCACCGTGCAGGTCTGGCACCCGAAGGCCCACAACCCGATAAGCCCGCCCGCGCAGTTACCATGATGCAGCGCAAGCCCACCAAAGTCGGCAAAGGTCTCGGCAAAACCACAGGCTGGATTCACCGCGCCTCGCTGACCATGAAAAATGTGAATATGATTGCGGGTGTGAACTATGAGCGGATCGACGACGACGGCGTGCATATCACCTTTGGCGAGACCCGCGAAAACCCACAGGTCATTCCCGCTGACACAGTGGTCATGTGCGCAGGCCAACTCTCCAACCGCTCCCTCGCGGATGCACTGGAAGCCAAAGGTACCACATGCCACGTCATCGGTGGCGCTGATGTCGCCTCGGAACTCGACGCAAAACGCGCCATTGACCAAGGGACACGCCTCGCCGCCACACTCTAACTTCTATCTTTCTTGGCCTTAAATCCTCCGGGGGCATCTTTGCCCTCGGGGCAAAGATGGGGGCTGGCCCCCTCCCACCCTTGCACAGCCCACGACACTCCGAAACAATAGCAGCGCACCATATTAAAGGACGCGCCCATGCCGATCTGTGTTTTTGACGTCAGCGAGGACGGCACCACGTCCATCCCCGGCAGCCATGATCTCACAGGCCCCGCGCGCTATCGCTGGTGGCACTTCGACCTCTCCGACCCAAACCTCCCCAACTGGTGCGACACCCACCTGCCCGCCATCCCTGCAGGTGCAATCTTACAGCCCGAAACCCGCCCCCGCTGCGACACCTTTGAGGATGGGCTGACCCTAAACCTGCGCGGCATCAACATGAACGCAGGTCAGGCGGCAGAGGAAATGGTCTCCATCCGCATATGGGTCACTGACGGCGCCGTCATCACTGTGCGCATGCGCCGCGTCTTCGCAATTGACGAGATCAAACAAGCAGCACAAGCCGACATGGCCCCACCCTCACCTGCCGCTTTCGTCACAGAACTCGTCACACGCCTCACCGCCCGTGTTTAGGACGAAGTCACCTCCATTGCCAAACTCACCGAATTCTTCGAGGCCGACCTTGAGGACGAATCCACCCCCATCCCAAAAGAGCTGACCCAATCACGCCGACGCATGATCCGCCTGCGCCGCTACGTTGATCCCCAGCGCGCCGCTCTCAACGCCCTCTCCATGACTGCATTGATCCCAAAATCCGACCACCCCGCCCTGCGCGAGTTGGCAAACCGCACAACCATGGCTGTTGAGGAACTCGACGCCCTGCGCGATCGCCTCAGCGCCGTGCAAGACGACCACGATCTCGACGTCGCCCGACAACAGGCCCACAACAGCTTCCTTCTCTCGGTGGGCGCAGGCATCTTCCTCCCCATCAGCTTTCTCACAGGGGTCTTCGGCGTCAACGCCGGCGGCATGCCCGGCACAGACAATCCGTGGGCTTTTGCCATTCTCTGCGCCGCAATGACCGCGCTCGCCCTTATCCTTCTACTGGTCATCCGCCGCATGAAATGGCTCTGAAACCAAACCGATATTGCCCATCCTCACACTATCAAAACAGACTGTTCCCCTGTTTCCTGACACGCAACGGTTGCGGAATTACCTTGCTACTGTCCCACCCCTGCCCAGATTGCGCCCCATTCCACCTCCATAGCTGATCCTCGAACAAAGAATGGAAGGGGATGGCAAATGGACCGCCTGACAGAAATGGAAGCTTTCGCCACCGTGGTGAATCAAGGGGGCTTTACCGACGCCGCCAAGAAGATGGGGATTTCGAAATCTGCCGTCTCGAAACACGTCTCCTCACTTGAGGCACGATTGGGCGCACGTCTGCTAAACCGGACAACCCGCCGCGTATCACCAACTGGAATTGGCCTCGCCTATTATGATCGCGCCCGCCGCGTTCTTAATGATGCGGGAGAGGCCGACGCACTGGTCACATCCATGCAATCGGCGCCCTCGGGTCTGCTGCGCATCTCGGTCGCGACTGGCTTTGGGGTCAACCACCTCAGTCCAGTCCTGTCGGAATTCTTGGGCGACTTCCCTGACATCACGGTCAACATGGTTCTGAACAACCGCTATGTTGAGCTGATCTCCGAAGGTTTTGACATGGCTGTCCGCATCGGGAAGCTGGAAGACAGCACCCTGCGCGCTCGCAAATTGACAGAGACGGCCAAACGCATGATCGCCTCGCCCGCTTACTTTGAGAAATATGGCCGCCCCGAGAAGATCGACGATCTGAACGATCACAAGCTGCTACATTACTCAAACCAATCCAGTGGCAATGTCTGGAAACTGACAGCTCCCTCAGGTGAAAAACGCCAAGTGCGCACCGCCGGCTGGCTCTCTGTGAATGATGTGCAATCCTTGCTCAACGCGGCTGTCTCAGGCCTCGGCATCGCCTACCTTCCCAGCGTCCTCTATGCTGATGCGATGGCAAAAGGCCTGATCGAGGACGCAATTCCTGATCTCCCGCTTGAGACCCAAGGCATCTATGCGGTCTATCCTCCCAGCCGCTTCACGCAGCCCAAGGTCCGCGCCTTTATCGACTTTCTGGTCCACTCCTTCGCCGAAAAAGGCCCAAGCGAGTGGTAAGCTAGACACGACACACCATCTCCCCTCGGTGAACTTAACCCTCGGTAGCGCGCAAGCACTATCGGGGGTCTTTTCGTTTGAGAAAAGAGCGCCAAGCAAAATTCAAAGCTGCGTTATTGGGACAAGACAACCGCTTCAACACGGCGATTTATGTCACGCCCTTTTTCGGTAACGTTGGTCGTGAGCGGCGACAGGTACCCCATCCCCTGCGCATTAAGGCGCTCAGGCGCAATATCATATGTATCAATCATATGCTCGCGCACTGATGCCGCGCGGCTCCGCGACAGCTCGATATTCCGCTCAAGGCTACCGATGTTATCCGTATGCCCAACAAGGACAATCCGCAGATCAGGCTGAGCAATCAATGCCTGCGCTAAGCCGGCAAGCGATCCAAATGGACCTGCCCCCAAATCCGACGTGCCACTCCCAAAGTCCAGCCCGTCCAGCACGGTATACCCGTCTTCCAAGAGCTTCTGCTGCGCATTCCCTTGAGACAAGGCGCCAAGGTCAAACGGCGTGTCTGCAACTACAAGCACGGTGCTATCCTTTGATCCCGCCTGAATAATTTGGACAAACGAAGCACCACTCGATGCACTCGCCAGAATTGTCACGGCCTCTTCCATCCCGTCCTCTGGTCCTTGCACAGCGCTCAAAACGTGAAAGTTGCGAATATTCACGTACATGTTCGGCGCTGGCAGCACTTCGGCAGCAAACCGGAAATCATACCCGCCGCACACCAACGCTGAACAGTCCAGAACCACACGGTATCCCGCTTCCGCCAGTTGCGCACGCAGAGGATTGATCAGCTGAAGCGGCGTCAGCCCAGCGACGTCGATACGCCACACACTGCGCATAACCGTGCCCTCGATCATCTGCGTTGGCAAAGCACCATCAACAAACGGTGCAACAGGTACAAAGAAACGATCCTGTACCGTGTCACGCGAAATCATCTGCCGCGCGCCATTGGGCAGCTGCAATTCAACCGCTTGCGCAGATCCCGCAAAGCCCATCAATAGCGCGAGCCAGAACCTCACCGTGATTGCGCGTGATAGGCTTTGTTCGGGCGCATATCAGACGCGCTCGCCACGCGGTTCGTCATGTTGAAAAACGCAGCCACCGATGCAATGTCCCAGATATCACGATCCGAGAATCCAATCGCCCGCAGCGCCTCGCGGTCATCTTCCTCGATAATCTCGGGCGCCTCGGTCAGCTTGACCGCGAAATCCAGCATCATCCGCGTCTTGTCATCCAGATCAGCAACGCGGTAATTCATCACCATCTGCTCACCCAAAATCGGATCACCAGACAGCTCACGCACCGCCGCACCATGGGCCGTGAGGCAATAGAAACACTTGTTCACCGCCGAGACGACAACCGCGATCATCTCGCGCTCCAGCTTGCTCAGATTACTGTCGCCCAGCATCAGATCGTTATAGAGCGCGGTAAAGTTGTTCAGCTTGTCGATATCAAACGCATAAGCCTGCAAGACATTCGGGATCATCCCCAGCTTGTCAGTGCAAACATCAAAATACTTTTGCGTCGCAGGCGGCAGTGGATCGACCATCGGCAGGTCGAGGGCAGTTGGGGCTTCATCAGACATATCTGACTCCTATAATTGCGGTGATTGACGGTAATGGTACGTGCCAACGGGGGTAAAGCCCAGCTTGGTATAGAGCGAATTGGCAGGTTTGTTCTCAGACACACAAAGAACCGAAATATGGGTCGCCCCCTGCTTCGCGGCCCAGAACGCAGCAGCACGCATCATCCATTGCGCCACGCCCTGCTTGCGCTGGTGGGCCAAGGTAACAACCCCGTGCACCATGGCGATACTCTCATGCACACCTGCAAAAGCCACCCCGCCAGGCTTTTCATTCCATCGCGCAAATATCCCCGTCTTGATCTTCGCCCGCTCCATAACGGCCAAACGATCAGGGCCAATGCCGTCGGTCGCCCAAATCTCCGTCATGATCGCCAAAGGCTCCCAGATCGTGAAACACGTCACTCGCGGGATCGGCACATCCATCAACATCTCGACAGGCGCCACATATAACTGCACCTCGTCAATTAAACCATAAACCCGAGCGTCCAGCATCGCATCCAGCGCTTCATCGCCCGCACGGATCATGAACAATGATCGCTGACCCATCCCCCGCATCGCCGCTTCCGCCGCAGGAATATCACTGTCCGTGACATCGCCAATCGCCGTCGCAGCCGAGACGCGCTTGCCCGCGCCATCGCGAAGCGTCCAGACACCTTCGGCCCATGCGCGCGCAGGCGGCCAAGTACCCTCACAAACATCATAAAGCTTCGCAGCATCGGGCTTCATGCAAAGGCCTCCATCAGCTTGCCCATCGCCTCGTCTAGCATGGCGACGTCCTGCCCACGCACCACAAGGTTCGAGCCGTATTTCCCATCCCACTGGAACGGATAACTCCCCATCGATAACTCTGGATAAGCCTCGGCCAACGCCCCCAGCGGCCCCGCAATGTCGCCCTCACCACGGTGCACAGTCAACGTTTTACTGATCAACGGCGCACCGCCCGTCAGCGTAGGTAGCACACTCGCCACCATCGCTTTGAATACACTCGGCACGCCTGCCATCACATGCACATTCTCGATGATAAATCCGGGTGCTGCCGAAACAGGATTATCAATCAGCGCCGCGCGCTCAGGGATACGCGCCATGCGCAACCGCGCCTCGTTCAGATCGGTCCCTGTCTTGTCGTAATGCACCTGCAAAATCGCGCGTGCATCATCACGAACATCAATGCTCTGGTCAAACGCCGCCGCCATACAATCCGCCGTAATGTCATCATGCGTCGGCCCGATCCCACCAGAGGTGAACACAGTGTCATAGGCCCCCGACAACGCCTGCACCGCGCCAATAATCACCTCGCGCTCGTCCGAGACAATCCGCACTTCGGCAAGGTTGATCCCCGCTTCGGTCAACTCACCCGCCAGATAATGCATATTCGCATCCCGCGTCCGCCCCGAGAGGATCTCGTCCCCGATCACCAGCATTGCTGCAGTTGGATTCGCCATGTCGCCTCTCCTTGAGCCTGTGTTGGATACCGTATAGCCACATGCCATGCGCTTTCAAACCGATCTTGTCCCCGCCCGTCTTATCCGCCGCTACAAACGGTTCCTCGCCGATTGCACACTTGAGGACGGGAGCGAGATCATCGCCCATTGTGCCAACCCCGGCTCGATGATGGGATTGGCCGAGACGGGCACAAAAGTCTGGCTCGAGCCCAATGATGATCCCAAGAAGAAACTGAACTATGGGCTCAGATTGGTCGATCACGAAAACGGCCACCTCACAGGCCTCGACACATCGCTCCCCAACCGCGTCCTACGCGCCGCATTGGAAGCGCGCCAAATCGAGGCGCTCGCCGCTTACACAAACGTAAGACCCGAAGTAAAATACGGCGAGAACTCCCGCGTCGACTTCCTCCTAACCCAAGACGGCCTCCCCGATGCCTACGTCGAAGTAAAATCTGTCACGCTTTGCCGCTCCCCTACCTTGGCCGAGTTCCCGGATTCAGTGACCGCACGCGGCACGAAACACATGAACGAACTGGCCAATGTTGCGCGCATGGGCCACCGCGCCGTGCTGCTGTATCTGGTGCAGCGCACCGATTGTACCCACGTAGACATCGCCGCCGACATTGACCCAAAGTACACCGCCGCCCACGCAGAGGCGACAAAAGCAGGCGTTGAAATCATCTGCATCGGAACCCACATCACGCCGCAGGGGATTAGCATGGCAGCCCCTCTGGCCCTTGGCCGTCCACCGCGCTAAACAGCACCAACACGATAACGGAGAGAACCGTGACAGATATCCACAAAGGTCGCACCACCAAGGACGGCATTCGCATCCACGAGGCCGCCGATTTCGCAGGCATGCACGCCGCAGGCCGCCTCGCCGCGACCATTCTGGACGAAATCGTCGAGCATGTGACCGTGGGCCAGACCACCGCCGAGATTAACCGCATCATCGAAGAAAAGGTGAACACCGCAGGCGCAAAATCAGCGACCATCGGCTACAAAGGCTACCAACACGCCAGCTGCATCTCGATAAACCATGTCGTTTGCCACGGCATCCCGGGCGACAAGAAACTCAAGGACGGAGATATCGTCAACATCGACGTGACCGTGATCGTCGACGGCTGGTTTGGCGATACCTCCCGTATGTATGTCGCTGGAAAACTCGCCCGCAAGCCGGAGCGTCTGCTCGAAATCACCCATGAGGCTCTGATGAAGGGCATCGAGATGGTTAAACCGGGCAACACTTTTGGTGACATCGGCAACGCGATCCAGACATTCGTCGAAGGGCACCGCATGTCCGTGGTCACTGATTTTTGCGGTCATGGCATTGGCCGCGTTTTCCACGCCCCGCCAAACGTCCTGCACTATGGCAAACCCGCCACCAAATCCGTGCTGGAACCGGGCATGTTTTTCACGATTGAGCCGATGGTGAACCTTGGTCGCGCTGAGACAAAGACGCTAGCTGACGACTGGACCGCCGTGACTCGCGATAAGTCCCTGTCAGCTCAGTTCGAACATTCAATCGGCGTGACCGAAACGGGATACGAGATCTTCACCCTCTCCCCAGCAGGTAAATTCCACCCCACATACTAGCATCCCCACACGCATCGGAATTTTCCGCTCCCACAATCATGCCTTCGCCCACGAAACCCGCCACGCGATACTCGACCACTTGCGCAATCGCACCGGACTTGCCGTTGGCGAACTCGCCGCACACTTCGACGTGAGCCGCGTGGCCGTGATGAACCAGCTGCGCGTACTGACAGAGGCAAAAATGGCCAACAGCCCCAAATCCGTCACCAGCACTTTCATCAAAGCGCCGATTGAGACAGTCTGGTCCACTCTTATCGCTACAGAAACACCCCTGCCCTTCTTCTTCGGCTCAGTCTGCCAAACAACCAACGGGCGCTAAAATGCGCATGGTCGATCCAAACGGAAAAGTGGTGATGGTCGTAGGCGAAGTTCTCACTTTTGAGCCACGCCACCGCTACGCCCACACGTTCCAGGTGCCCAACATCGACGAGCCACCCCGTACCGTCACTTACGAGTTGCGCGAAAAAGACGGCGGAACAGAATTCGATCTCATCATCACAAACGCCGTCGAAGGCTCCAAACTGCGCAAGGAAATGCTCTGCGCACAGGGCTTCATCTCCTCCAACCTCAAAGCAGTGGCAGAGACGGGCAAAGCCGCGTTCAAGGGCCGCATTGTGTTACGCATGGCCCCACTCATGGCGTTGATGGCAAAGAAATCCCAGCGGATTGAGAACTGGCCGCTCTAAGCGTCAAACCCGCAAACCAACGCTCCCCGACGGTATACGGGGAGTGCAAAAGAGGTGCACAGATGACACCCCCTCCTCTAATCAAGCTTGAGCAACGTTACATGCGTATCGCCATATTTGCGCTTATCCAGTCGCGTAAATCCTGCTGGTGCGTGCATCATCGCATTCTCTTCCCAGACCACAACAGCACCCTGCGACAGCCACCCGCCGTCTCGCAGCCCCACCAATGCCTGCTGCCCCATCCCCTTGCCATACGGCGGATCAAGGAACACCAGATCAAATGGAGCCATGGGCCACGCCCCCAATTGCGTCGCATCATTGCGCATCAAAGTCGTCGTAGCTTTGGCCTGAAGCTTCTCTATGTTCTGGGTGACCAGCTTTTGCGCCACTCGTCCATTTTCATTGAAAACAACATGTTCTGCACCCCGCGACAGCGCCTCCAGCCCCAGCGCGCCTGTGCCCGCAAACAGGTCCAACACCCGCGCACCATGGATCACATCCAGATGGGTGAGCATCGAAAACAGGCTCTCGCGCACACGATCCGACGTAGGCCGCAAGTGCGCCTCCACATCCCCTTTGCCTACATCGGCAAGGACCGTGCCACGGTATGTACCCGCAATAATCCTCACGCCGAGAGCAGTGCCTTCATATCTGTGTCGGGATCGGCAATCGTCTCTGGTGAAGGCGATTTACCGCCCTCAATCAAACGCTTACCAATCATATAGCCGCGCGGGTCATTTGCCGCATCCACCGCCAACAATGTCTCACCACGGTAATACCAGAACGAGACTGGTCCCGGTGCCGCCCCCCGCGTAACGACCTTGTCATACCCTGTATTCAGCCCTGCGATCTGAAGCTTAACGTCATACTGGTCCGACCAAAACCAAGGCTTGGCATGGTATTCCTTCTCCGCACCCATCAGGTTTTCAGCCACCACTTCAGCCTGCTCAATCGCGTTCGGCACGCTCTCCAAACGTACCCGCCCACCGCGATACGGGAAGGACGCACAATCCCCCGCCGCCCAGACATGCGACACACTGGTTCGCCCAAACGCATCAACGGCGATGCCATTGTCCAGCGCCAAACCAGCGGCCTCGGCCAGTGCTGTCGCAGGGGCAATGCCCACGCCAACGATCACAAAATCTACGTCCAGTGTCGTGCCATCGGTCAGGACAGCACCACTCACAGCACCTTCACCCGTCAGCCGCTCCAGCCCCACACCTTCACGCAGCATCACACCATTGGTTTGGTGCAAATTGCGAAAGAAATCAGAGGTTTCAGGCGCAGCGACCCGCTGCAATATACGCGGTGCCATCTCGACCAATGTGACCTCAAGCCCCAGCTTGGCCGCTACCGATGCCGCCTCTAGCCCGATATAGCCACCGCCGACAATCAACACCCGCGCACCCGCAACAAAACTCGGGGCCATCGCATCCACATCCTTCAGTCCACGCACCACATGCACACCGTCCAGCGTACTTCCAATCGCGGCGGGCAAGTGGTGGGGGATGGAGCCTGTAGTCAACACCAGTTCGTCATATGCCAACGGCGCACCATCGACAGTGATCTGCTGCGCACCCACATCAATCGCGTCTACTGTTGCCCCAAGGCGCAGGTCAATATCCTGCTCCCCATAAAACGCCTCAGGCCGCAGGTAGAGACGCTCCAGCGCCATGTCCCCCATAAGATACGCTTTGGACAAAGGAGGGCGCTGGTAAGGTGGCTGCGGTTCCGAGCCGATTAGGGTGATCTTACCCTCGAACCCGCCATTGCGCAGCTTCACCACACAGGACGATCCTGCCTGTCCCGCTCCGATCACAACGATATGGCCCATGGTAATTCTCTCCAGTGCACTGGTCCCTACTGTGCGATGACCCTATATCTGGGACAAGCATAATTACAATCACATGAAAGGTGACACCATGCCGATTTCCCAAGGCGATACACTGCCCGACGCCACACTGGTCAAGATGGGTGCCGAAGGCCCCGCGCCCGTCAAAATGAGCGATCTGACCAAAGGCCGCAAAGTTGTTGTTTTCGCCGTGCCAGGAGCGTTTACGCCAACCTGTCACTCCGCCCATATGCCCAGCTTTGTGCGCACCAAAGACCAGTTCGATGCCAAAGGCGTGGATGAGATCGTTTGCGTGTCGTGCAATGATCCCTTCGTCATGCAGGCATGGGGCGAGGCAACAGGTGCCACTGCGGCAGGCATCACAATGCTTGGCGACGCATCCTCCGAGTTCACAAAGGCCATCGGCATGGACTTTGACGCAGCACCCGCAGGTCTCGTCGCCCGCTCCAAACGCTATGCGATGCTGATTGACGACGGCAAGGTCACATTGCTGCAAGAAGAAGAAGGCCGTGGCGTCTGTGAAGTCTCGGCTGGTGAAGCTCTCCTGGCCAACATGTAAAACAGAAAGGGCCGCAGATAATGCGGCCCTCTTTGCTAGGAGATAGGGAAACTACGGTTTCTTATCTGTTCACAGCCCGTCCATTTTCCGCGCCAGCTTTGCGTCCAAGGTGCTCAACCCGTCCACGTCATGAGTGGTCAGCGTTACCGTCACTTTGTTATATACATTGGACCATTCCGGATGGTGGTTCCATTTTTCCGCCCAAATCGCCGCACGGGTCATCCAGCCAAAGGCATCTGCAAAATCGTTGAATTTATAAGTCTTCACGATCGCATCGCGCCCTTCGACCATTTCCCAACCATTACTCAACAGCGGGCCGCGCGTCTCTTCGCTTAGTTTTTCAGTCATTCCTGTTCCTCTACTTCTGTCTTTTTGAACGGACCATAGTCCGTCAGTATTTCGATCTCTTCATCTACTGCGGCACGCTCTGCCTCCAGATAGTCACCCACAGCGCGGGCGAACCCCGCATCGCGCATCCAGTGCAGTGACCATGTGGGCGTGGGCAGATACCCTCGTGCCAGCTTATGCTCACCCTGCGCGCCAGCCTCGACCGTGCCCAAACCCATTGCAATCGCGATATCGATGGCTTGGTAATAGCATATCTCAAAGTGCAGGCAGGAGTGATGCTCCGTGCATCCCCAGTACCTACCATATAACGCATCAGCCCCGATAAAGTTCAGCGCACCCGCGACCCACCGCCCGTCCCGTTCGGCCATTACAAGCGCCATATCATTGCGCAGAACCTCTTGAGCAATGTCGAAAAATGCACGTGTAAGATATGGTGTGCCCCATTTTCGCATGCCCGTATCCTGATAGAAAATCCAGAATTCTTCCCAATGCTCAGGTAAAATTTCGTCACCTGTAAAGGTATGGATCGATCCACCAAACTCCTGCGCCGTGGCACGCTCTTTACGCATATTCTTGCGCTTGCGCGAACTTAAGCTGGCGAGAAAATCGTCAAAATCAGCATAGCCTTGATTGCGCCAATGAAACTGCTGACTCTTGCGGGGCATCAAGCCAAGGGTTTCAGCCCGTTGAGCCTCTTCACCTGTGCAAAATGTGATGTTGAGCGAACTCAGCTGGTTGTTCTCGGTCAGCTGTATAGCCCCTTGGACCAGCGCATCAAACCCTGCCTCTTCAAACCCTGCACGGGTTAGAAACCTGCGGCCTGTTGCGGGCGTATGCGGTACTGCAATCTGAAGTTTTGGGTAATATCGGCCCCCTGCACGCTCATACGCATTGGCCCACGCATGATCAAAGATATACTCACCCTGACTGTGTGACTTTGCATACAGCGGGGCGACCCCAATGATCTGCCCCTCGATGCTCGCAGTGAGGTATTGCGGCTGCCAGCCTGTGCCAGAACCGACACTCCCGCTATCCTCCAATACTTTGAGAAAGCGGTGCGTTGTAAATGGATCATTGGGGCGCGCGCCATCCAATGCCTCAGGACAAGCACAGGCATCCCAATCAGCGGCGTCAATCTCGGACAGTGATCCAATGATCCTGATCTCGACCTCTTGCGCGCTCATCATGCTATCCTTGTTCGGTGGCTGGATGCTAAAGGTGGCACGCGCACCACGATGTTCAAGCGTGCCAAGCTGCGATATAGCCATCAAATGTAATTGTATCGGCAACCTGCCGTGCCAGCGCCTCTTGTTCGGCACTTCGGACAGTCCAACAGTTGACCACCGCACCTGCATTTTTGAGCTCTGCCACGCGGCTACTCGCAAGATCAGCAACTTCGTGGCTGATAAAAGATGCGCCAACACGATCATAGTCGGATATGCCGCGCAACTGAGTGCACGTTTCTTCAGGTAGCGACCAAGTGTCGAGGTTATATGCGGAGGTCGTCAGGCCACGTGGGACATCAGGCGCAAGCATTTGCATCGCAGCCACCGCGTGTGGATTGAATGACATAACTGCCACGTCCCCACCATAGCCTGTCAGCGCTTGCGCTGTGGCGCGTTCAAGCGCGCCAACTTTTGGCCCCATAGCACCGTCCTGATCCTTCAACTCGATCAGCAATGGAACCTGCCCTACAACAATATCAAGGACTTCTCCAAGATCGGGAATACCCTCGTTACCGCCCCGCAAGGGTGTGGATTTCAGAGCTTCTGACGTCAAAAGCTGGACAGCACCCTGAACGTCCGTCAGGCGTTCAAGGTGATAATCGTGGAAGACCATTGCCGCACCATCGCCGCTCAGCTGGACATCAATTTCTATGCCATAGCCTGCTGCAATCGCGGCACGGATGGCAGCGCGTGAATTCTCGGGCCGACCGCCTGCGACATCGTGCAAGGCACGATGCGCAAACGGCGTGGTCGCAAAGCTGTGCGGCAATAGGGGGCGTGTCATACGATCTCGAAGATGCCTTCGATCTCGACCGCGACGCCCAAGGGCAGTGCGCCCGCAGACACGGCAGAGCGCGCATGACGGCCCGCATCACCCAGTGCTTCAACCAGAAAGTCGGAGCAGCCATTGATCACTTTTGGCTGGTCGGTGAAATCCTTGGTCGAGTTCACAAAGCCGGTTAGCTTGACCACACGCACAAGCCGGTCAATGTCGCCAACACAAGCAGCGCGCACTTGGGCCAGCAACTGGAGCGCGCAAGTTTGTGCAGCAGCGGCACCGTCTTCGACGCTCATGTTTTCACCCAAAATACCCGTGATCAAACCATCGTCATTGCGCGAAATCTGGCCAGAAACATACAGCGTGTTACCGACCTGTACGAAAGGCACATAATTGGCCGCAGGAGCGGAGGCATCTGGCAAGGTGATCCCTTGGTCGGTCAGGCGTTGTGCAATACTCATCTGGATAGATCCTTTGATAGGTTGTGTTTGCCTGACGCTAGCGCCCTTGCGCGCCACACGAAAGGGCCTCTCTCAGCTTTCACGCCATGACTTTACAAAATAATCGGTCACAGGTTTGAGGATGTAGGTCAGTGGGAAGCGGTCCCCTGTTTTGATAAACGCATCCACCGGCATCCCCAGAAGCAATTGGGTGCTTTCAGGAACGCGCTCAACCTCACCAGGTGACAAGCTGATTTCAGCACGGAAATAGCTCGCTCCCGTTGTCTCATCATCTAGCGCATCCGCTGATATCAACATGACCAGTCCCTTGAGTTCGGGTGTTGTGCGTTGGTCAAGGGACGAAAACCGCAGGTTTACTTCCTGCCCAACCGAAATCTCATCGATGTTTGTAAGTCTCACTTGAGCAGCGATAACCAGAGGGCGATCTTGTGGGACCAAGAACATTAAAGGCTCCGCTGCACGAATAACAGAGCGTGGCGTAGTTACTTGCAAGGAGTAGACGATGTCAGATACAGGCGCACGGATATCAAGACGGTCAATTATGGCCCGTAACGCACGGCGCTGCTCTATCAGTGACAACTCGCGGTAGCGGATCTCGCGCAGTTGCGTAATCGCTTCTTCGCGGCCCGATGTGCCCAATTTGAGCCCGATGATTTCAATCTCTGTGATGCGCCCTTCGGCCTGCGCACGGGACGCAACAAGGCGGCCAATCTCACCAGACAGCCGTGCTTTTTCGCGCTGCAAACTCAGAACCGTGGAGCGCTCTGCCAATCCTTGATCCAGTAGCGTTTACTGGCTCACCAGTTGCTGCTCGATTAACTCAAGCTGAGTGGCGAGCGCGTCTTCTTGAGCAGCGATGCCAGTAATCTGATCTTCGATCTGATTGCGTTGTTTGCTCAGCTGCTCAATCTCGCGCGCAACGCTGTCGCGGCGTGCAAAAAACAAGTTACTCTGCCCGCCCATCAATTCCAGCGCATCAAGGTTGATCTGTCCAGCAGCAACAAGCTCCTCGGGGAAGTCTATTGTGTCTGAAACATCGCGCTGTGCCTCAAGGCGGTCACGGCGCGCCATCAGCTCGAACAGCTGTCCTTCAATCAATATCAGCTCCGAACGGCCCTGTTGCTGATCCAGCTGCAACAGCAGATCACCTGCTTTGACCAAATCACCCTCATCGACGTGGATTTCAGAGATTGTGCCGCCTGTATCATGTTGGACCACCTGCCTGTTACGATCCACTTTGATCCGTCCCGAGGCGACAATCACCCCTGCGATATTGGAGGTCACTGACCACGTCCCAAAGCCGCCAAAGAGGACGGCAACACCCACAAAGCCGATGAATACCGAACGCCATGCGCTCCATTTTTGTCGCCCGTTCATGTCACGCCTCCTGTCCCTTTGGGAGATTGCTGTATCTCCTTATGGTTCTTCACCATCCCTTTGAGCACTTCATCCTTGGGACCAAACGCAATGCGCATGCCCCCATCAAGCACCATCAGCATATCGCACTCCGGAATAGCTGCTGGACGGTGCGCCATGATCAAGACAGATCGGCCCGCTTCCTTGATCGCGCGGATTGCGCGGTTGAGGGCTTCGGAGCCGACATTATCAAGGTTCGAGTTGGGTTCGTCCAACACAAGGATCACAGGCTCGTCATAGAGCGCACGGGCAAGGCCGATGCGTTACATTTGACCGCCAGACAAACGCACCTGTCCTGCCTGGATCATTGTGTCATATCCGTTAGGCAATTCGAGGATCATCTCATGCGCAGCAGCCATCTTAGCGGCTGCAACGACTTTTCCATCATCGGGCGTGTCGGCAAGTCGCGCAATGTTCTGCGCAATTGTTCCATCAAACAGCTACACCCGCTGGGGGAGGTAGCCGATAAGGCGGCCCAAGACCTCAGATCCATAATGCTCTAGCGCTGCACCATCGATGCGCACTGACCCACCTGCAGGACGCCAAACACCTGTCAGCGTGCGTGCGAGTATAGATTTGCCGGCACCCGAAGTCCCAATGACACCAACTGCCTGACCGGGCTCTACTTTGAACGAGATCGATTTGAGCGACGCTTGCTTTTCCCCCGGTGGTACAACAGTGAGGTTTTTTGCGACCAGCATGGCACGCGGTTTTGGAAGCTCTGTTCGCTGGCCTTCTGACTGCATAACACCCAACAGTTCGGCAATGTTGGCCCACCCTATCATGCCACGCTGCACCACTGGCCATTGATTTAGCCCCATTTCAACAGGGGCAAGTGCGCGACCCAAGAGGATCGAGCCTGCGATCATTGCACCTGGTGTCAATTCGTTCTGCAAGACCAGATACGCCCCCATACCAAGCATCGCAGATTGCAAAAAAAACAGGCGTATGGTTTTGGTCATTGACGTAAATGTGCCGCCAACATCCGCAGCGCGGACTTGACCTTCAAGCGCTTGACTACGCGCCTTTTGCCACCGCGTGAATGCCGCCTCACGCATTCCCATCGCTTGGACCATTTCAGCCTCGGTACGGATCTGGTCCGCCATGCTTGAGGCCTGCTGTCCTGCGATCGCAGCCCTGCCTTGTGCACCACGCGACAAGAATTGGTTCGCGATTGCGATCACAACCAGTATCGCCCCGCCAATCAGCGCAAAATAGCCAAGGTATGCATGGAAAACAAAAATGCCAGCAAAGAATATCGGCGTCCATGGCAGGTCAAACGCTGCCATCAATACCAGCGATGTGATCATCCGCTGAACAGCCTCTAAATCAGCGAGGTTTCCATTTGTCTTTTCGTCCGGCACGACCGCTGACTTCAGAACAACTGCATCAAAAACACGCCTGTCCAGATCGTCTTGAAAGCGTGCACCAACCCGTGCCATGATGCGCCCGCGGGTGTAGTCCAAAACACCCATGACAGCATAGGCAAAGGCCACCAGAAGCGACAACGCAACCAACGTTTCCTGACTACCAGATCCCAAAACGCGGTCGTAAACCTGTAACATATAGAGCGGGCCCGTCAGCATGAGCAGATTGGCAAATGCCAAGAACAATCCGACCGTCCAATACAGCGAACGGCTACGCTTACGCACTTGGCGTAATTCTTCGCGCCCACGTTTGATTACATCCCTCTGCATCTATACTTCGCCAAAAGCCGGCACTGGCCCTTTACGCAATCGCACCCTGCGGAAACTCGCAATCGGTCACCCGCATTAATCACTCTTTGCCTCAACAACACATTTTAAAATTTGGCATCAACGGTCCTCACGCGATCTGTCCTGTGACGTACCACGATCTCCACCACCAAAGATATCTTGCAACATTTGATCAATGATATTGGCTGGACGTGATGGCGCAGCAGGCGCT
>CAWVZA010000012.1:0-30852 GCA_963934545.1 uncultured Sulfitobacter sp. | reverse complement strand
TCATGATCATGGTCGCAACCATAAGTCCACGCGCCGCAGCGCTGGTCATACGTACTATCAACGTTCAATACCTTTCAAACTGGTCAGCCGCGTTTGTCGCATGCTTGTCCCAACTTGATGCCTTCGGGTCGAGAAGACCTGCCTCTTTGTTGTCACAATAGTGCCTTCTTTCGCTTTAGTTCTCAAGACTATTGCGTCAGATAACTGGACGGGTAGGGCGTTTTGAGGGAAGGGGTGGTGCGTTCTTGCATGATTTACGGGGCGCAATTAAGGCAACCGCAACATCTAGTGGCCGAGGGATGCGCGCCCACTAGAGATTTTGATTAAATTTTAGGATAATCTAATTAAAGATTAACCAATGTTAGATTAGACCCACGGACGGCTTTGTGTCGCTGCCGCTTCATATGTATCAATGGACGTTACTTTTTCCATTGTCAGGCCAATATCGTCCAAGCCGTTGATAAGGCATTTCTTTTTAAAGGCGTCAACTTCGAATGTGAACATGTCACCGTCTGAAGACGTGATGCTTTGGTTTTCCAGATCAACTTCGATCCGTGCATTGGCACCTTTTTCTGCATCCTTCATCAGTACATCAACTTGCTCTTGCGGAAGCACGATCGGCAGGATGCCGTTCTTAAAGCAGTTGTTGTAGAAGATGTCGGCGTAGGAGGGTGCAATCACGCAGGTGATGCCAAAATCAGCAATGGCCCATGGCGCATGCTCACGCGAGGAGCCACAGCCAAAGTTATCGCCAGCTACAAGGATCTGTGCGTCGCGATACTGTGGTTTGTTCAGCACAAACGTTGGAATTTCGGCACGGCCGTCATCATAGCGCATTTCGTCAAACAGGTTCACGCCAAGGCCGGAACGCTTGATCGTTTTCAGAAACTGCTTGGGAATGATCATGTCTGTGTCGATGTTGATCAGGGGCATGGGCGCGGCAATACCGCTCAGCGTGGTAAATTTGTTCATTTGAGGTGTCCCTTTGGAAGGTGTCTGAATACGGGGAGTGACGGTGTTAGCGGCCGCTTTTGCTTGGCGTGCCGCCCGTTCGAATCCCAGAAAATCGGGTTTTGTGATGGTACTGATGGCTTTGACCTTGGAACCGCCGAGAACAGGTTTGACGTAGTTGTTCTCAATCATCTCACCGATCATCGCTTCGGCTTGGGGCATGGAAACCTTGAGCCTGTGTGCGATGCCCGCAGCGCTGATATTTGCGCGCGTGAGGGCATGGAAGACGGCGAGGCCATACCGATAGCGGTTGTAGCCACCAGCGGCCATTGAGACGGGCGCACCAAAAGCTGGCAACACAGGGGCCAATGCTGTGGCCCCCATCATCGTCAGGAAATTGCGTCGTTTCATAGTGCCTCCATCAGTGCTTCCTCGGTTCCTCTCCTGCGTGAAGAAGAACCGAGGAGCTTAAGCTACATCATCTCACGTACATCGGTGAGTTTACCCGTCACGGCAGCAGCAGCAGCCATCGCAGGTGACATCAGGTGCGTGCGTCCGCCACGGCCCTGACGGCCCTCAAAGTTGCGATTAGATGTTGCTGCACAACGCTCACCGGGGGCGAGTTGGTCGGGGTTCATCGCCAGACACATGGAGCACCCTGCAAGACGCCATTCAAACCCAGCCTCAATGAAGATATCGGCAAGACCTTCTTCCTCGGCTTGGGCACGGACAAGGCCAGAACCCGGGACAACCATCGCCCGCATACCGTTTTTGATCTTTTTGCCTTTCAGGATCGCTGCCGCGGCGCGCAAATCCTCAATACGGCCATTGGTGCAGGAGCCGATGAAGACCGTGTCGATTTCGACGTCTGTCAGGAGCATACCAGCAGTCAGACCCATATAGTCGAGTGAGCGCTGGGCAGCCTCTACTTTACCACCTGTGAAATCCGCAGCGGCAGGAACGATGGCTGTGATGGGCAGAACATCCTCGGGGGACGTGCCCCAAGTGACGGAGGGTGCGATGTCTTCACCTTTGAGAGTCACCACTTTGTCGAAATGCGCGTCTTCATCAGTGAAGAGCGTTTTCCACCACTGCATTGCAGTTTCCCACTGTGCGCCTTTTGGGGCGTGGGGGCGGCCCATGCAGTACTCATATGTCTTCTCGTCTGGTGCGATCAGGCCTGCGCGTGCGCCACCCTCAATCGCCATGTTGCAGACGGTCATGCGTCCTTCCATGGACAGATCACGGATCGCTTCGCCGCAATACTCGATGACATAGCCAGTACCGCCAGCAGTACCTGTTTTGCCGATGACGGACATTGTGATGTCCTTGGCCGTAACACCAGGGCGCAGCTTGCCTGTGATCTCGACCTTCATATTCTTGCCCTTACGCTGGATCAGCGTTTGCGTGGCCAGAACATGCTCAACTTCGGATGTACCGATGCCGTGGGCCAGCGCACCGAATGCACCGTGGGTTGCCGTGTGGCTGTCCCCGCAGACGACAGTCATGCCAGGCAGGGTCCAGCCTTGCTCAGGACCAACAATGTGCACGATGCCTTGGCGCACATCAGAGACGGGATAGTAATGGATGCCGAATTCCTTGGCATTGGTATCCAGTGCGTCCACTTGAATACGGCTGTCCTCTGTCATGGTCGCGGCATTGGCGCGGTCCAGCGTGGTGGGTACGTTGTGATCTGGAACGGCGATGGTTTTGTCGGGCGCGCGTACAGTGCGGCCCGTCATGCGCAAACCTTCAAATGCTTGAGGCGAAGTCACCTCATGCACAAGGTGACGGTCGATATAAAGCAGGCAAGTGCCGTCTTCTGCCTCATGGGCTACGTGGGCATCCCAGATTTTATCATAGAGCGTTTTGGGGGACATATGGTCCTCTCCCTTAGATTATATGGTGGTTTGATGGTTCAGGTTCGGGGCTGCGCATTTACGCGCAGTGCATACTTATAGTCGGGCCATCACGGTATGCGTGGCGCCGAAAAAACGTTCGCGCAGGCGGGCGCGGTCAGTCTGGTTGAACACTTGTTTCATACTACATCAGTTACAGCGTATTGCTGAATGCCGCAAGGGTTGCGGGCTTTGGCCCATCGTGCGACGATTCGATCCTACTTAGGAGATGTCATGCAAGACGCCGTTGATCCATTTGCAGAGTTTTTGGTTGCGATGCAGGGTCTTTGGGTAAACGCATTGGCGTTTCTCTCTGGCGTGATCCAGCCAGGCTGGTGGCAGAACCAAGTTATTATCTTGATCGTATTGGTTGCTGTGTCATGTGCGTTGCACCGCAGTACAGGGAATCTGCTGCAAAACTGGGTCCGCTCGCGCGAGGGCTGGGAGAAGTGGCAGCTTCGCGTGCTGGTGCAAATCAAGCGGCGCTTGGGGCTGATCTGGTTCTCCGTCCTTGCGTGGTCTGTTTGTCTTGTGATGCAGAACATTACGTGGCCTTCGCACAGTTATCTTATTGGAGTTGCTGCAACGCTCGCGATTGTTTGGGTGGGGGTCGCTTTTGCTGCACATCTGGTGCGCAATCGCTTTTTGCGCCGTGTGCTGCAATGGTCGCTCTGGATTTATGCGACGCTGTATTTGCTGAATGTTGCCGACGATGTGGCGGCTTTCCTTGATGGTATCGCATTCCAACTTGGGGAAGTGCGGTTTTCTATTCTGACGCTGATTACGGCGATTGTGGTGATCGGTTTGTTAGTCACGCTCGCGCGGGTGGCCTCGCAGGCGACTGTCAACACAATCCGCCGTAACGAAGATATCAGCCCCTCGATGTAAGTGCTCGCCGTGAAGGCCGTGCAATTGGTGATGTATGGCATCGCCTTTTATATGGGTGTCAAAGCGGTGGGAATTGATCTGACTGGCCTTGCGGTGTTGTCAGGTGCGATTGGTGTGGGCCTTGGTTTTGGTCTGCAAAAGGTGGTGTCGAACCTAGTGTCTGGCGTGATCATTTTGCTCGACAAATCGATCAAGCCTGGTGATGTGATCTCATTGGGCGAGACGTTCGGATGGATACAAACGCTTGGTGCGCGCTATGCTTCGGTGGTGACACTGGACGGCAAGGAATACCTCATTCCCAATGAGGACCTGATTACAGGGCAGGTGGTGAACTGGTCCCATTCGAACGATTTTGTGCGGCTCGATATCCACTTTGGGACTGCTTACGGCGACGATCCGCATCAAGTGCGAAAGCTGGCGTGCGGCAGCGGCTTATATAGGCCGTGTGCTGAGCTTTAAGGCGCCTGTGTGCCATATCGCGGGCTTTGGCGACAGCTCTATCGATTACATCCTGCGGTTCTGGATCAAGGACCCGACAGGGGGACTGACCAATATTCGTGGGAATGTTTCTTGGCACTTTGGGATACGTTTAAAGAAAATGATATCTCAATTCCCTTCCCATAGCGTGAAGTGAAGCTGCTTGATGAGAAGTAAGGGAACGTATCGCAGGTAGGGTGTGTTGATGTCTCAAAGGAGATACACATGACCCATACACTGACACTGCAAAGCAAAGAGCAACTGACGCCTGATACCTACCGTTACGTCTTCGACAAACCTGAAGGTTTAAATTTTGAAGCCGGACCGGCGACGGAGCTTACTCTGATGAAGGATGGTTGGCGCGATGAGGCGCGGCCGTTTACCTTCACTTCCTTGCCAGATGAAAATGCGCTTGAGTTCGTGATTAAAAGCTATCCAGATCATGATGGCATGAATGAGCAAATGGCCAAGCTTGAGGTCGGCGAGACAGTGGAGATTGACGCACCATTTGGGGCAATCTCGGATCATGGGCCAGGTGTCTTTATTGCTGCTGGTGCTGGTATCACGCCCTTCATACCGATTCTTGAAAAGCACGCCGAAGCGGGCAAAATGGATTGCACACTGATTTTCACCAACGCGACCGAGGCAGATGTGATCTTGCGCGAGAAGTGGGAGCCGATGGAGGGTTTGACCACGATCTTCACTGTGACCGATGAGGATGACTTGGGTGCAGGGGTGCGTGAACAGACAGTTGATAAGGCATTTCTCAAGGAAAACCTGACGCGGTTTGACCAAACATTCTATATTTGTGGGCCACAGGGCTTTGTGAATGATGTCCCTGATGCGCTCAAAGACCTTGGTGCGGATGCAGATAAAATCATCACAGAAGAGGGTTGGTAACGCATGGGGTGGCGTGCGTCATTGAAATCAGGTTATGGGATTGCTAGTTAGATCACATATCCCAGCGCCGGGGGTCCGGCGGCGCGACATAAGGAGGACAATGTCCTGTCTACGCAAATACACGCAGTCTCCCCTGCGCAGTCTGGTGCGGTCGTAATGGCCGGTCAGAAAAAGGCCACCAGCGATTTGCTGTTGGAAACCGTACTCGTATCACTTGATGATGATAAAGCAGAAGATATCTTGCATATTGATCTGGCTGGTAAGTCCGAGATTGGCGATCATATGATCGTTTGCACGGGTCGCTCCACACGTCAGGTCAGCGCGATAGCTGAGAAGCTGTCACAGCGCCTCAAGGATGAGTACGGCCATGCCGTTCGCATCGAAGGCAAGGGTTCAGGCGATTGGGTTTTAATTGATGCGGGCGATATTATCGTCCATGTCTTCCGCCCCGAAGTGCGTGAATTCTACCAACTTGAAAAGATGTGGCTGGGGCAACCCGAAGCCGAAGCGTAAATCTCGTGAAGGTGCATATTTGTGCCGTAGGTCGGCTTCGTGCTGGTCCCGAAAAGACGCTGATTGACGACTACGTCAAACGATTCGATAGAACCGGCCGAAGGCTTTCCCTTGGGCCGGTTTCTTTTTTGGAGGTCGATGACCGTAAGGGTGGCGGTATGGCCGCCGAAGCGTCTCTTTTGCGCCGGGCCTTGCCTCAGGGTGCAGTGATTTGCGCGCTGGATGAGCGCGGGGTTGTTGAGACGTCACCTAAATTCGCACGTCGCATTGAGGGTTGGCGTGATGTGGGGCGCAGTGACCTTGCATTTATTATCGGTGGCGCGGACGGAATAGATCCCAGCCTGCGTGATGAAGCTGATCACTTGCTCTCATTCGGAGCCATGGTTTGGCCGCACATGATGGTCCGCGCGATGCTGACCGAGCAGCTTTACCGCGCAGCGTCTATCCTATCGGGCGGACCGTATCACCGCGTTTAAGGGATGTTGACGGCGGTTGCGTCGGGGTTCCATCCATTGATCGTGTCATGCGCTTCGACAAAGACCTTTGTCACACCTGCGGGGATATCTACCCGAGACAGAGACCTCGTAAATGGCTGCTCGTTCACGTGGGGGTGGGCAAGAGTACGTTCGCCCAGAATATTGCCCTGTTCGTCTTTGATACGCCAAATATCGACGTAGTCATCCCAACCTTTGTCTGTATGAAAAACAGTCACGTTGAATGTAAAGCTGCCGCTAGACTTTGTGACTTTTACATTCTGCACTATGGCATTGTCCGCGAATGCAGAGGAGGCTGTGATTGTGAAGATGAGCGCCGCTAGAATCTTACGTATCATAATATTTATCCAAATAGGAGCCATATGGGTAAGCAATCAAGTGACATCTTCCAAGAGGGCCTTGCGAGATTGTGAAGCGAATTCCCGCCGCCAGATAACAACAAATGTAATGATTGACGCTATAATGAGCGGGACTGGCCCAGCCAGCCAAGCCACGGCAGCCAGTGCGAAGTACAGTGTTCGCAGGCCTCGGTTGAAGCTACGTGCAGCTGTGATGTTCAATTCAGCTGCTTTATGCGCGAATGCTGGCGCTTTAGGGTCGTCAGGAGCGTTTGGCGTTGCGCCTACAATAACCGAGCAATAGCCAAATAGGCGGTTTGACCACACAAATTTTAGAAAGGCGCTGGTCAACAATGCCACAATCACGAGAAGTTTCATTTCCCAGACAATCGCGGGATCACGCGCGTCAGTTAGATCGGCCGCGACCCCTGCAACCTGTTCTGCGTTGCCAATGAGCGCGAGTGTTCCGCCGATTGCGATTACACAAGTTGAAGCAAAAAATGATGTCCCCTGCCGTAATGTGCCGATGGTCTGTGCATCAAAAATGCGCACGTTACGTGCCATCATTTGTACCATCCATTGTCGGCGGTATCCTGCCATAATGAATGATGTAGAGGGTTTGGCCGCATTTGGGTTTTCAATACGCCACCCGATGATGCACCAAAGTGTGATGAGCAACGCAAGGGCTGCTGCGTCCAGAACCGATAAAAGGGCAAGGCTTTGAAGAGAGATCATTCATGCCTCCTAGGGCGTTGCACCGCTGATTGCCAGTGCGGAGGTGTTGTTTTGGCTTGGGGACCTTCACTCACCTTTTGAACATCAGTGAGGTTACGCTTAACCGGACATATACCATCCTTGCTTAGCTGTGAGGGACGCAACCCTGTGCGCGGTTTTTGGAGTTCTTAACCTAGGAAGTGCTTTGGCTCTTGCGATAGGGTCTGCGGCGTTAAGCTTCTTGCGTTTTTCAAAAATTGGTAATATTATTTTACCAAACCTGTCCATCCTTTCTTTAGCTAGGAGTGTCGCTCATGGAAATGCCCGTACCGAACCCTGTGATTATCGCTCGAAAAGGTCGTGTGGTTGAGCGACTGCGCGGCGTATTAGCTGCTGACGCCGTTATTGAGGATGAGCGTGAGACACGCGCATATGAGTGTGATGCTTTGACCGCTTATCGTTGTGCGCCCATGATTGTTGTATTGCCGTCAACGACTGAGGAAGTCTCAGCGGTGCTGCGCATTTGTCATGAAGAAGGTGTGCCTGTTGTGCCGCGCGGTTCTGGTACATCGCTGGCGGGTGGTACGTTGCCGACTGCGGATTGTGTCATTTTGGGTGTGGCGCGTATGCACGATGTGATTGAGACGGATTATGACAACCGTATCATTCGTGTGCAGACGGGACGTACGAACCTAAGCGTCACAGGTGCAGTTGAGGAAGATGGATTTTTCTATGCACCCGACCCTTCCAGTCAGCTGGCCTGTGCGATTGCGGGTAATATCGCAATGAACTCTGGTGGTGCGCATTGTTTGAAATACGGTGTGACGACCAACAATCTTATGGGCGTAAAAATGGTCATGATGGACGGCGAGATTGTCGATATCGGCGGTGCGCATCTTGATGCTGGCGGGCTGGACTTGCTGGGTCTGATCTGTGGCTCCGAGGGGCAGCTGGGCGTTGTCACAGAGGCCACTTTGCGCATTTTGCACAAGCCTGAGGGTGCGCGCCCCGTTCTGATGGGGTTTGATGACAGCGAAGTTGCGGGCGCTTGCGTGACTGCGATTATCAAGGCAGGGGTTCTGCCTGTGGCGATTGAGTTCATGGATCGCCCTTGTATTGAGGCGACCGAAGCTTTTGCCAAAGCGGGATATCCAATGTGTGAAGCGCTTTTGATCGTTGAGGTCGAAGGATCGGACGCTGAGATTGACCATCAGCTTGATCTGATTATGGAGATTGCGCGCAAGCATAACCCAGTCGAGCTTCGGCAGAGTAAATCAGCCGAAGAAAGTGCTGCCATTTGGCTAGGACGCAAAAGTGCGTTCGGCGCGATGGGGCAAATTAATGATTACATGTGCCTAGATGGGACTATTCCTGTGTCGAGCTTGCCGCATGTCCTGCGCCGCATTGGCGAGATGTCCGAGAAATATGGCCTCAAGGTTGGTAATGTCTTTCATGCTGGCGACGGGAATATGCATCCGCTCATTCTGTTTGATGCAAATAAAGAGGGTGACTTAGAGCTGTGCGAGGCAATGGGTGCCGAGATCCTCAAGCTTTGTGTCGAAGTGGGTGGCTGTCTGACAGGGGAGCATGGTGTGGGAATTGAAAAGCGTGACCTTATGCATGTGCAATACGCAGCCAATGATTTGGAGGCGCAGATGGCCGTGAAGGATGTGTTTGACCCACATTGGTTGTTGAACCCTGCCAAAGTGTTCCCGCTTGATGCGTCAGATGCGCGCCGTCAAATGGCGATAGCTGCGGAATAAACACCTGACTTGTGAGGCCTGCCTCCCAAACCCTCCGGAATATTTAAGGCCAAGAGAAATATGCATTTTCCTCAAACCGAAGCTGAATTGGCCGAAATCATTTGTGCCGCTGACCTGCCGCTTGCTGTGATTGGCGGTGGTACCCGCGGTGTTGCGGTTGAGGGTTTGCAATTGAGTAGTTCAAAGATGTCTGGTGTTACGCTGTATGAACCGGGTGCAATGACTGTGGTCGCACAGGCTGGTACGCCAGTGGCCGAGATCGAGACGCTTCTTGCTGCCGAGAACCAGCGACTTGCCTTTGAGCCGATGGATCATCGCACACTTTTGGGCACCCAAGGGGAGCCTACAATTGGTGGTGTGATGGCAGCCAATGTGAGTGGGCCACGGCGTATTTCCGTGGGTGCTGCGCGTGATTTCCTTTTGGGTGTACGCTATGTCGATGGCATGGGTCAGATCGTCAAGAATGGCGGTAGGGTCATGAAAAACGTCACAGGTTATGATCTGGTGAAGTTAATGGCAGGATCACACGGTACCTTAGGTGTGTTGAGCGAAGTGTCGTTCAAGGTGTTGCCCCGCCCTGAGACGCAGGCAACACTTGTCTTGCACGGGCTTGACGATGCGTCCGCTATTGATGCGCTTGCCAAGGCGTTGGGCAGTCCGTTTGAAGTCTCTGCTGCAGCGCATGATCCTGCGGCAGGTGAGACTTTGCTGCGGGTTGAGGGATTTGATGCATCGGTAAAATATCGTCTCGAGCAGTTAAAGTCGCTCTTGGGTGGTGAAATTTCCGTGGAAGACGGCAGCATAGGCCGGTGGTCCGCGTGGCGTGATGTGTCTGCATTCGCAGATGTTGCAGGCGACGTATGGCGTGTGTCGTGCAAACCATCAGAAGGGCCTGACTTGGTTGCAAAATCTGGGGCTGAGGCTGCGCTTTATGATTGGGCTGGTGGGTTGATATGGCTGCGAACGACAGGCGGTCACGACTTGCGTGTGGCACTGGGAGCCTATGATGGGCATGCGACTTTGGTTCGGGGTGATAGTTTTGCCCGGTTCGAGCCTGAGACAGCGGGTGTTGCGCGGATTACATGTGCATTGCGCGCGCGGTTTGATCCACGAGGTATGCTCAACTTCGGACTGATGGCGTGAGCTATATTATCCTTTTTTTTATAGTTTTCGTTGGTGGCCCGCGGGCTTTCCGCGGGGAGGACCGTCTCCCAAAGCGTTCCGGAGGTTCGCGATTTTTACGGCGCTCTGTGCAGCGACTGGTCTCACGTTGCGCTATGGGTTCGCAGATTTGTGGGGCCAAGGTCTTTTGATTGCGGGCACCGGTATTGCGTTCATTTGGGGCGGATGGATAGGTGTGCTGGCGTATGGTGCACAGGCGTTGCGACGGATAGATCAGGGGGCGCGCATGCGCCGCTGGACTGCCGTTGCAGGTGCTGCAGGGACGACAGTGCAATGGTTTGGATTGGCGAGTGCCAGTGTGATGGCGGGGTAAGGGAATAAGATGCAAACGACATTTACAGAAAAGCAGTTGGAAGATTCTGGTACTGCCCGCGCCAACGATATTTTGCGTGCCTGTGTGCACTGTGGGTTTTGCACAGCAACTTGTCCCACATACCAAGTGCTTGGGGACGAATTGGACAGTCCACGTGGCCGCATTTATCTCATTAAGGATATGCTTGAGAACGAGCGGGTACCTGATGCGAAGACAGTAAAGCACATTGATCGCTGCCTGAGCTGTCTTGCCTGTATGACGACCTGTCCCTCTGGTGTGCACTACATGCATCTGGTTGATCACGCCCGTGACTACATCGAGCAAAAGTACAAACGGCCGTTTTCTGACCGTGCATTGCGCTGGATGCTTGCACGGATTTTACCCTATCCGATGCGGTTTCGCATAGCCCTTTTGGGTGCAAAGATGGGGCGCCCGCTTGCGCGCTTCATGCCTGATGCACGTCTGCGCGCGATGTTGGAGATGGCGCCAAAAGTAATCCCGCCAGTCAGCCGCAATGACGACCCGCAGACATTTGCTCCGCAGGCACCGCGAAGAATGCGTGTTGCTCTGATGACGGGTTGCGCACAAAAAGCGCTTAACACTGATATCAATGATGCGACGATCCGGTTGCTTACACGGTTGGGCGCTGAAGTGGTCGTGGCTGAAGGTGCAGGTTGTTGCGGCGCGCTGACGCACCATATGGGCAAGACCAGCGAGAGCCACGCAACGGCGGCTAAGAATATCCGCGCTTGGACGGCTGAGATGGACAATGGCGGGCTTGATGCGATCGTAATTAACACATCTGGCTGCGGCACAACGGTCAAGGACTACGGTCATATGTTCCGCAACGATCCGCTGGCGGCTGATGCGGCGCGTGTTGCAGGCATTGCACGCGATGTATCCGAAGTTTTGGTAGAGTTGACCAACGGGGAGTGGGAAGCTGCTCCTGAATGGGTTGAAGTGACCAAGACGCCGCGTCCGGCTGAGGGAATGGTCGTTGCGTACCACGCGGCGTGTTCTTTGCAGCATGGCCAGCAGATCAAAACGCATCCCAAAACACTGCTGAAAAAGGCTGGGTTCACCATCGTTGAGCCAAAAGACTCGCATTTGTGTTGTGGTTCGGCAGGGACTTATAACTTAATGCAGCCCGAGATTTCTCAGCAGTTGAAAAAGCGTAAGGTTCAAACACTTGAGGCCAAGAATCCTGATGTCATTGCAGCAGGAAACATCGGCTGCATGATGCAAATTGGATCAGCGTCTAAAGTGCCGATTGTACATTCTGTAGAGCTGCTTGACTGGGCATGGGGCGGCCCAAAACCGCCAGCACTGGATGGTCGGACTGTCGATAAAAATATGGTACCGATATTGCGATGAGCAGACCGCCCTATTTTTGCCTTAACTTACCGATCGGCGTCAGGATCTAGGGCAAGAACTGGAGTATTTGATTTGCTGCGATGGGTCGCACTGACCGTTTTTGGATTGTTGCTCACTTCTGGTGCAGTGGCACAAGATGTGCGCCTCAAACGATTGGACAATGGTGATGACGCGAAGGCGTGGGAAGCTGTTGGCCGATTGGATATTGGTGGCAAAGGGTTCTGCACAGGTGCGTTGATCGCCCCAAAACTGGTTTTGACTGCTGCGCATTGCATGTTTGACAGTGAGACGGGCGAGCAGATCGACAAAGGCCATATCGAATTCCTAGCTGGGTGGTGCAACGGACGTGCGGGCGCTTATCGTGATGTCGCGCGTGTCGTCATCCACCCTGATTATGCATATCAGGAAAAGCTGTCTTCGGACCGTGTGCGCAACGATCTTGCCTTGCTTGAACTAGAGCAGCCAATTCGAAATAACTCAATCAAACCTTTTAAGACGGCAGCGCGTCCGCGCACAGGCGACCGTGTCGGTGTCGTAAGCTATGCGCTTGATCGCTCTGAGGCGCCATCGCTGCAAGAAGTTTGCGCCGTGTTGGCACGACAAGACGGAGTGCTTGTTACGTCATGCTCAGTTGATTTTGGATCGAGTGGTGCGCCCCTTTTTGTCATCAAGAATGGTGAAGCTCAGATCGTTTCAGTTGTCTCAGCCAAAGCCGAAGTGCGCGGCGAGGAAGTCTCTCTTGGTACAGCATTGGGCCAACCCTTGGCGGAATTGCAGGCCGAACTTGTTGCAGGTCGCTCAATTTATCTAGGCGCAAAGCCGAGTGAGCGTCGCGTGCGGGTCGGTGATGAAAAGGCAGGCAACGGCGCAAAATTCGTCAAGCCATAGTGCCAGACAGCGCCCCCTTGAAACGCTAAAACTAATACCCACATTTGAGTCGTCAGGATGCCTATTCAGGGTTTTGACGTCTTAGAAGTATGGGCTTGTCCACCATTGGAAGGCTCTAAACATAATCGCTCAAAGATGAGGATGAACACATGCGCAATTTTGATTTTGCACCCCTATAACGCTCCACTGTTGGTTTTGGCCAAATCGCCAGCTTGATGGACCGAGTGCTGACCGCCGAGACGGCACAGCCAAGCTACCCCCCTTATAACATCGAAAAGCTGGACTATGACGCCTACCGTATTTCCATCGCTGTGGCGGGATTTTCGGAGGCTGACCTAAGCGTGGAAGTGCGCGAGAAATCTCTGATCGTCTCAGCATGCAAGGCGGATGAGGATGAGGCAAAAAGCTATTTGCACCGCGGAATTGCAACCCGCGCATTTGAGCGGCGCTTCCATCTAGCGGATCATGTGATCGTGACTGGTGCGGCGCATTCTGACGGAATGCTGCACATCGAGCTAGAACGTCAGGTGCCTGACGCCCTGAAACCGCGCCAAATTCAGATCGCATCGACGACCCCAAGCATTGCAAAAGACGTGGTCGACGCTAAGTGGATTAATTAATCCATTCTCCTAGAATGAACTAAATGAAAAAGGTCCGATGCAGGTGAATGCATCGGGCCTTTTTCGCAGTGTTAGAGCCTGAGTTATACACTCATGCAGATGTATTTCATCTCGAGATAGTCTTCGATGCCGTGGTGGCTGCCCTCGCGGCCAAGGCCGGACTGCTTTATGCCACCGAACGGTGCTACTTCGGTTGAGATGATGCCGGTGTTCACGCCGACGATACCGTATTCCAAGGCTTCAGCCACTTTGTAGACGCGGCTCAGGTCTTTTGCGTAGAAATAGCTCGCCAGTCCAAAGATCGTGTCGTTCGCCATAGCGATCACATCATCCACGGTGTCAAATTTGAACAGCGGAGCGAGGGGGCCAAAGGTTTCTTCCTGCGCGACCTTCATGTCTTGCGTGGCGCCTGTGACGATTGTGGGTGGGAGGAAATTGCCGTCCATCGCACCATTTTCGCCCAACAGAATGGACGCACCTTTGGCCAATGCATCGTCGATATGCTCTTTGACCTTCTCGCCAGCGGCGGGGTTGATCAGTGGCCCAAGTGTTACGCCCTCTTCAAAGCCGTCACCGACTTTGAGCTTTTCAACGGCAGTTTTCAGTTTCGCAGCAAAGGCATCATAGACATCCGCCTGCACATAAATGCGGTTGGCACATACACAGGTCTGACCGTTGTTGCGGAACTTGCACAGGATCGCACCCTCAACAGCAGCATCCAGATCGGCGTCGTCAAACACGATGAACGGCGCGTTGCCGCCCAATTCCATGGAGCATTTCATGACTTGATCGGCGGCTTGCTTCATTAGGATACGGCCCACTTCGGTGGAGCCTGTGAAAGTCAGCTTGCGCACAGCAGGGTTCTCGCAGAACTCCTTGCCGACTGCTGAGGAGGAGCTGGAGGGTACCACGTTGAATACACCAGCAGGGATTCCAGCACGCTCAGCCAGTACGCCCATAACAATCGCGCTGAGCGGGGTTTCTGCGGCGGGACGCGCAACAAAGGCACAACCTGCGGCGAGGGCAGGTGCTGCTTTGCGGGTAATCATCGCATTCGGGAAGTTCCACGGAGTGATGGAAGCGGCAACGCCAATCGGTTGCTTGATCACGGTGATCCGCTTGTCGCGTTGGTGACCGGGGATGGTTTCACCGTACACGCGCTTGGCTTGCTCTCCAAAGAATTCGATGAAGGATGCGCCATAGCCGATCTCGCCTTTGGCTTCCACCAGTGGCTTGCCCTGTTCGGCAGTGAGGATTGCGCCCAGATCGTCTTGGTTTTCCATCATCAGATCGAACCATTTGCGCATAACGCCTGCGCGCTCTTTACCTGTCCAAGCAGCCCATTCTTTTTGCGCGGCTTCGGCCTGTGCAATTGCTCCTGCAACTTGAGCGCGGCTCAGGTTGGCGACTTTTGCGACTACATCACCGCGCGCGGGGTTCGTCACGTCAAACGTGCCATCATCGCCATCAACCCATTTGCCGCCGATGTAGGCGCGGGTTTCCAGCAGGCTGGGGTCTTTGAGCCTGGATTTAAGATCAGTTGTGGATGCAGTCATTGTGCAGTCTCCTTGAATTCGTCTGGGAACCCAAAGCAACAATGGTTATGATTGTCCAGATCACATTGAAAGGGTCTGCGCTATGAAGCTGGATGATGCCTATGCCAACGGAGCCTATATTGAGGGTGCAGACGCCTATCCACCACGGTGGGAAGCTGCAGCAAAAGCATTTCGCGAAGGGCTTGGTGCGCGGGCGCAACAGGGAGTCCGCTATGGCCCGTCCGAGCGTCAGGTGTTTGACATGTTTCAGCCTGAAGGGGTTGCTCGTGGCACGGTAGTGTTTGTGCATGGCGGCTATTGGAAAGCCTTTGATGCGGGCGTTTGGTCACATTTTGCTGCGGGGGCGCTGTCGCGGGGGTGGGCTGTGGCGATGCCAAGTTACGACCTGTGTCCTGATGTGCGGATCGCCGATATTACGCGTCAGATTGCAGCGGCTGTGACCAAAGTTGCAGATCGCACGTTTGGTGGGCCGATCGCGCTGGTTGGGCATTCAGCGGGGGGGCATCTGGTATGCCGAATGACGGACCCGCTTGTCTTGCCATCAGAGATTCGCGAAAGGATCAAACAGGTTGTATCAATCTCTCCTGTTGCTGATCTGAGCCCGCTGATGGACACATCAATGAACGAAATTCTGGGAATTGATGCGGCTGAAGCCGAGGCCGAGAGCCTTGTGAGCATGCAACCACCGCATGGATTGGATGTAACCATCTGGGTTGGTGCTGATGAGCGGCCTGCATTTTTGGAGCAAGCAGAGCAGCTGTCCCGCACATGGGGCGCGCGGCGGATCGTTGAGGAGGGCAAGCATCACTTTGACATCATTGATGCGCTAACCGATCCTGAGAGCGCAATGATCAAGGCGCTGCTTGGTTTGAAATAGGAGCTAGGTCCGCGCCAGAGTTTACCCGCGGATCACGAACTCCTTAAGCATGGTTTCTTTCACATCCCACGTACACCCGAGGCCGACACGCAAAATATAGCTGTCGCCAGCGCGCAGTTCGACAGGATCACCGTCCTGTGGCGTGATGATTGCAAAGCCTTCGAGGATGCGAACAGATTCTCAGACTTCGTAGGTCATGGACCATTTGCCAGGGGTGCTTTGCCAAATTCCACAACGCAATCCGTCATGGTTCTTAAGTGTCCAAGTGGTGAATTTGGGTGCGCCGTCGATGATATCGCCCGTCGGTGGTGTGCTATGGGTGGGTGATACGTTTTGTTCTAATTTTTCGATCTTGTTGAGCATTTAAGGTCATTCCGTGTCATGTACGGTTCGGGCTTTCATTTAGTGCAGGCTTTTGCAAAGCTTACTAGATAGAATGAATTCAGGGATGTAAATTTCATTTACATTGCCAATATAAGCTATGAGACGAACACAAATACGGAGTAATCGATGGCTAATCTTGACGCACAGGTACGCAAATCTCAGACACAAGTCGCTGAGGCACAGGGTAAAATTGCAGAATTGACCAGCCGAATTGAGACTGCTCGTGCCAAGCTTAAGGCAGGTGATGCAGCCGAGATAGATATCGAGAATGCTTCACTCGAAGACGTACATGCCCATACTGAAGTGATGAATGCGAACATCGCAGAGCTGATTATGGGCTTGGATGATGTCACCGCGGGTTTCAGCCGCGACTTTGACGACATGCGCTCCAAGACGGGCTGGGAAAGTGTGATTGGCATCTTTTCTTCTGCGAAGTCTGATAGCATGCGCCAAGAGCGCGTGCGCTCAGCTTCTATCGATGACAAGTTGCAGGACCTGATCGCCAAATCCGATACGATTGTTCAACTGCTCGAAGGGCAGTTGGTTGTGCTGGAAGAGCAAAAAACTAAGGTAGAAGCAAACCTCGTCGATACGCTGGATGACCGCGAAATGACCGTTGCCGAGCTTGAGGCGTTGCGCACTGACATTGCCAATATGGACCCCGAGATCATCAAGCTGGAAAATGCGATTTCCTCCGAGATGGATGCGGCCAAACGTACAGCACTTGAGACGCAGTTGGCCGAGGCCAACAGCCGTTACAATGCAATGGTGCAGGATGAGCAGGTCAAGCTCGCCAAGAGCCAAACCCTTGAACGCTATATCGACAAAGGGAAGACATGGGTGGACAGTCTCCAGGACCAAGCGGCGACGCAGATGGTCCTCATCAATAAACTACAGACTGATACAAAGCAGCGTGTTGTCCTATATGATGCGCTGACCAAATCGTTGAAAACTGCGCAGCAGCAAGACGTGGCCCACCGCATCAACGAGATTGGAGTGAAAACGGATCAGGAGGCGCAATCAGCTATGGCAGGCATCGGTGCTGCCACCAATGCGCGCATGGCCGAAATGATGGAAAAGCACGAGGATCACATGGTTTTTGCCCGCGACGTGCTGGAGCAAAAAGCCAAAGCCGACGTGCGGTTTGCGCGGCGCTTCCAGAAGATTGTTGAGAAGCACGACAGTAATCAGTACGGAGCGTAGATGGCGCTTTTTCGGAAATACGCCGGATTTCTGATGGCATTGCTGGGACTGTACCTGACGCTTCCTGATTATATGGCTAGTGTGGACATGCACATCGTTGCGGTGGGGAGCCAAGTCCTCTTCGCGATAGCTATGATCCTTACCTTTTCTATGATGTGCATTGAGATTTCCCGAGAATACCGTGGCAAGTAATGGCAGAAAAATACCTGAGGTCGACACAACACGCCACACGCGGGAGATGTTCACTTAGGTGATGCTGCTTGATGTCATCGCTTTCTTACCGCGCATGTTCTTTGGTCTGTTCAAATGACTGACCCCAGCGCTGATCACTATGATCTGAAAGATACCTTTGCCAGCCGCAGGTATTTTGACAAGTTCAAGGGCATTATGCAGCATATGCTGCGTGTCGCGGGGGTTATGGAAGCGGAGGGGCAATTGTCTCGTGGCGAGGTCACGATCCTCGCAACCTATGCCTCCCTGCTCACCTATACGTTTCAGGCGCTGAGCTGGAAATACCTGCTGGTAGGGCGTGAGACAGGATGCTTCTTTGGCTCGCTCACTGTTGACGGGCGCGACAGCGGTTTTCCCGTCGCCGCTGAGTTGATGACCATGGCCAATGACGCGCAGCAGGCGCAAACCCATCTGGCGACAATGCCGTCCGTGAAAGAACACAAAGACCGGATGGTTCAGGCAATCCTGAGCGATCGCACTCTGCCCACAAAACTCTAATTTAGTCTCTCAAAAAGGCTCTATTACGAGGAATTTCTGCGTGGAAATCTGTTCTGGGTCCGCAACGATGCGCAGGCAGAGTACATGGGTGAGATCGTTGATCGTCGTAAGTACCGCATCCATTGGGCAACCTACGACAGCCAAGTAAACCTGCCTGTGATCTATATGATGGAGCTTGAGGATTCAGGCCGTGATCCGCTGCCCACCGATGCACGCCGCTGGCCCGAGGTCCAAGCGCATCTCAGCGCCCAAGCGCTGGGCGGGCTCAAGCTGGTGACTATTGCACGGGGGTTTGATGAAGATTTTGATGACCTGCACCCCAAGCGCCTGCGTCGTTTCCACCTCGGGCCGATGTACAGCAATGCCTACACTCACCAGAACGGGCCGCTGCACGATGTACTCGCCGAGGCGAAAGCGCCCGAAGGGCAGGACTGGGCGATGGTCTGGACCGAAGAAGAACTGCTCTCTGATCGGGTGATCGGAGAAAGGCGGGTTGGTTCTCCACTGTGGAACGCGAAATATTTGCGCTCGATCCGATGGGCGGGCAGCTGCCTGATATTGGTGCAACACGGACTGAGCGCAGTATCATCCTGCCGCAACGCCCCTATCAGGTTTTGGAAGAACATAATCCGCCAGGTTTTAACGGTGTGCGCAAATTTGTGGTTAGTGCAGGCGGCCGTGTGTTGCAGTATTGAACGCTGCTGCCGTGACTGCGGCACGCCGAGCACTAGAGTATTTTTGGCTAAATAAGATAGAGGCTAGTTTTAAGTTTGAGAGGAGAGCGCTGTGAGCCAGACGTCTGATACAATGGAACTGCGTGAGGAAGATATTGCGGGCCACATCGCCATGGCGCAGTCCTTGATCGAAGGATTTGATCATGCGCCGCGCATTGGCAACGCGGGAGGCGCGCCTGCGGCGGAGCGGTCTAGTGGGATTGGTACACGGCGGCGCTTTCGCTCAACCACACCGGGTTTGGTCACACAGCGACGGGTGCCGTCAGGTGCTGTCCAGCTGATTGCGAGGGTGGAGGGAGCAGATGGCGATGACGCGCTGATGTCGCCTCTGCAGTCCACTGTTTTGCATGCCTTGCGCCGCGCGATTGCGATTGCGTTGGCCGTTGCTGAGAATGTCGCGGAGCAGTCAGGCTTGGGCGATCTCAAACGCGCTAATTTGGAGGGTTCTTTGCCTGCTGCACGTAAGGCAGAGTTTGGTGAATTGCTGGCGGCGGAGGCTTTGGTCACGCTGTATGTGTTTGGGAATGCGACTGCCTATTTATTGTCCTCGCATTTGGCTGAGGCGACTGTTGAAGTAGGTGATGTGGAGGAGGTACTGACCGACAACGGGCAGACTGCCTTGCACGGTGCGCTTTGGGAGTTGGACCGCGACATAGCGGCGCATGCCACAGATGATGCGCGCCCTGTTGCGACGGTGAGTGCGTTTGCCGAGATGCTGATGGAGAAGGTCGCATTACGTGCGGCCACTGCTCCGCGTTTAGAGGCATTTGCTGCTGCCGCGTCGCATGTGGAGGCGGATGATTTCACGGTGCGCGGGTTCAGCCCTGCGTCAGCGGCAAAGTCGACCAAGCTCACCATGACCTTTAAGAAGCCCAACGAGGTCGTCGGCAATCACATCGCGAAATATTAGTCGATGAAGCTGGCCAAAATGCTGATGGCCTATGATTTTGAGCGTCGTCTCAATCCCTTTGCTGATCTGGGCGGCTTCATCTTTACCTTCATGGGCGATGGCGCGCCGGGGACGGGGAAGACGACGCTGACCCAAATGATGGCGGGGCTGATCTCGGAGTATTGCTGCAACGCGGGATATCCGTTTCGGTACCAGAACCTGAGCACCGATAATATCGACAGCTATCAGGGCAAATCGGGCCAGAACGCCAAGGCGTTTATCAACAACATCATCGACCCTTCCGTGATCGGCTTTGGCACCATCGACGATATTGACCAGCTTGCAGGCAAGCGCGGCGACCGCCAATCCTCTGCGGGGCAGCTAGAGATTACTGCCGTGCTGATGGAGAGTTTTGCGGGGGCCAATACGGTTGTGCGCGGGAATTGCACTTTCGGCATGTTCTCCAACTACCCTGAGAATGTGGACGATGCCTTGCGCCAACGTGCGGGCGCACGGTTCCTTGTAGATGGGCCGCAGACGCGCGATGATTACGTCGATATCCTCTATCTGCTGATGGGCAAAAGCCACGATATCCCGTTGGGGGATCATACAGTGTTTGAGGCGCAGGCTATTAAAAAAGCAGTGGCGGCATCGTTCGCAGGACATGCCAAGCCGCATGAGGCGGGGCTGTTGGAGGTCTATAACGCCGTGCAGTCCGAGATCGGCGCACTCGACACGATCAACAAGTTAGGGACGTATCTAAAGGCGATCCAAGAGGCCGACCCCCGCTTCACAGGAAGCGCAATCAAGAACATCACCGATGCGGTAAAGTCCGCGCCATGGATTTCGAGCTGCCTGACGAATGGATGGAGCAGCCCGACCTGTTTCTGTTCAAAGACTACGACACCAAGAAAGCGATGATCGAAGACATGCGCCAGCCCATCACGGTGGATATGGTGGTGCAGGAGATCAACCGCTATGCGGATTCAGAGTTCCGCTATGCTGATAAATTGGATGAAGTGGTGATTGAGAACGCGGTGCGGGATATGGGGCGGAGCGTCGAAGCGAAGAAGCGGTTTTTGGGAGAAGGCGGATGAGCAGCATGACTGATTGGACGAAGACTGCGCCTAAAGGACGTTCCTATTTGTACTACTTTACCGGTGGTGCGCATGCATTGAGCAACGTGGAAAATCAGCGGGTCAAGATTTCAAGATTTGATAAGTGCAACGATATATTTGAATTGGCGTCGGTTTCGATGAAATCTAGTGAAGTTGGATAGCGATATGATGCTTGGCTGAAGAAAGCAAACAGTTCTTTTGGCCTCATCTGTCTTTCTCGTAGATGGCGAAAAGCACTGATGTGGGCGCACTATGGCGACAATGGTTACGGGGCATGTTTAGTTTTTTCGATTCCAAAGCCCCAATTTGCTCATGTCCAGTATGTGCGAAAGCGGATTGCTTGTGAGGAAAACTTTGAATTTCCGGAACCTCAATTAGATGGGAATTTTTTCAACTTTTGTTCGAAAAAATTCTCAGCATGGAAGTATGAATCTGAAGCAAGACACTTTTGCCAATTAGAAGGAAACAGTGATGTAGTTGATATTATGATCGATGAAGTTGACTATAAATTTCGAAAATTTTGCTCTGATTTCAAATTAGTTGGAGTAATCAATGGCCCTAAACCGACTATCAGCCAAGCTAAATTTCTTTTTGCATCTGACGAACCCATCGAATTTTTTCAATGTCGAGCAGCCTTCACAGGGTTCCATTTGACTAGTCAGCGTCAGACTAATCTATGGACGTGAAATGAACCGCCTCATCCGCGCCGGCCTGATGTTCGGCAACCTCTTCCACGTCCATTCGCCCGCCTTGGCGGAGCGGTATAACCGCGCGCTGCATCATCTGACGGGCAAGCGCCCCGCCCTCACAGATTTCTACACCGACATCTCCGGCTACTCGCCTGAGATCGGGGACGAGCTTTCAGACCCGCTCTACCTCAACCATAAGGGCGTGAATCGTCAGTTCATTCTGCTGAGTGTGGAGCAGCGTATGTCGCCTTTGCTCAACACCAAGTTCTCGACCTCCAAGGCGATTTTGCAAGAGTTCATCGCGCAGAATGAAGCGGCGCTGTTCGCTCTGACGGCCGAGGATGCTGTCGCGGGGGAGCTTGTAAACAGTGTCTAGGACGTCTCCGCGCCTGCGCGTCTGTTCGATATCCGCCGCATCACCATTGATGCCGGTACCACGGGCGGCACGGCCAAGGATGCGGCGAAGTTTGCCGATATGGTCGATAAATTCCGCGATATCGAGGAGGGCTAGTACGATGATGTACTGATTGCCCAGATGATCGAGATCGCGGGCAAGACGGGCGATGTGGTGCGCAATCCTGTGACCCTCAAGACCATGAGCTTTGACCAGCGCAACTTCTGGACCGCGCATTTCGGCGGGCTCTATGTGTTTCAAGATGTTGAGCATCCTGCGGTGATTGCCCCTGCGGGGAAGGGTGCGCTTGATGATCTGCCAATGGAGTTTGTGTTCGACGCGACCCAACGCAATCATATCGCCAAGTTCTTCCAGTTTAACGGACTGACTGAACCGATATTAGAGGCGCGGGGGATCAAATCCGCTGCGATCTTGCGGCAAAAAATGGATTTCATTCTGATCGACGCGGTGGCGGATCAGGGTGTTGATCTGACCGAACTGTCGCGCGGTGATCTGTGCCGCCTTGCACGGGATCATTCAGATAAACTGCCACCAGAGTTCCACACGCTGGGGCAGCTGGTGAACTGGGCCGAGAATGGCGGGGCCTTTCCCAATATAGACAGCAGCGATCCTGTCTATTTCTACACGCTGCGCGCGGCGGATACACCTGACGCCGAGCTGGTCAATATGCTGCTGGCCGAACTTGCCCCCAAGGATATTCGCCAGCTGTTCATCTGTCACAGAGACCTGTTCTACGAAATCTATGCCGCGTGGTCCGAAGCAAAGAAGGCCTATGTTGCCGATTTTCTCGAGCGCAGCTACAAGGGGGACAAAGCAGGCGTGCGCGACGCTCTGTTCGGGCATGCGCCGCCAGTCGATGTGCCGCCGCTGCCGCGAAGAGGGAGAAAGCCACCGCCCTTGCCACGTAATGCGACAAACGATGGTCCATGGGGACCGTCAAAAGGGAGATAGGATATGGCCGCACTTGCCCGCCTGATGGTTGTCGGTTTTATCGTGCTGAGCGTGATTTACGTTTGTTTGTCGCTGTATTCTCGTGCTGTGCGCAAGGGTAAGTTGCGGGCAGAATGGAACGAGGGGCCGCAGGAACAATCCCTTGATGAATTCCTCGACGAAGGGTTGGCAGAGTACGATACATCCTTGCGCCGCAGATTGATCCTCGGCGTCTATGTTATTCCTGTGATCCTTGTGTCAGTGGTCATTTATCTTACAAATTTCGCCTAAGAGGGTTTCGCATGCTGGGTCTTATCCGTTGGACATTCTGGATCACTGTTTGGGTGATTATCGCTTCGGTGTTTCATTCTACGCTGCCGCAGACCGATATTGTGCGGGTGACGGACACCTATGAAAAGCGGATTGATCCGGGCGAGAACAGCCTGTTTTGGGCGCAAGCGGATGTGGGCACGGATGGGACGTTGGCCAAACGTGATGTGTTTTTTATTCAGACGCGCCGCGTGGGCGGCGATGTGATGGTGTACCGCAACGAAGATACGGGCTGGGGATGGCCACCGTATTTTAAGTTCGACACATCAAACCTTCAGGCCGAAGCAAGCGATCTGGCCTCCACCGAGGCCGTGCCGCGCTATGTCGCGATCAAGCATTACGGCTGGCGTAACGAGTTTTTGACGATCTTCCCGAACGCGATTTCAGTGCGTGCAGTGGATGGGCCCGATGCGTCGAAAGGCATACCATGGCTCAACATCATTATCCTGACGTTGTTTGCTGCAGTGACGTATGGCATTTCGGTGCGCTGGCGCCGGTTCCGTATGGCGCGGATTGACCCGACGGTGGAGGCGATCGAGGATGATTTTGCGGATGCAACTGGGGCTGTTACAGGATGGCTCAATTCATGGCGCAAAAAATCCTGAGCAGGCAAGTTTCTGAAAAATTCCGAAGTCCGTTTCAACGGTCAGATGCTCACGTTAACTGGGCTGTTGAACCATGCGCCCCATCTTGCGGCCACCTAGGATATGCACATGCAGGTGGGGCACTTCTTGCACGCCATGCTCTCCTGCGTTGCTGATCATGCGAAAGCCGTCATCCGTATCAAGCGAGACACCCTCAATTTTACATACTTCACCAACAGCACGTGTGTAATCCACGATCTCCGCATCGGACGCTTGTTCTGCAAAGTGATCATAGCTGACATAGGGTCCTTTTGGGATCACAAGCACGTGCACGGGCGCCTGAGGATACAGGTCGCGGAAAGCGAGCGTATGCTCTGTCTCTAGGACAGTCATATTGGGGATTTCCCCGCGCAAGATTTTTGCAAAGATATTTTGATCGTCATATGCGTAGGCCACGGGCGGGCTCCTTAATCGGCAAACAGGTAGTCGGTGCTGGTGATCTCAGTTGCTTTTTCATGGCCGACCCCAAGGAATCTTGCCAGCTCGGTAGCATTTTCCTCCGAGGAGGCAACTTCGCGAATGCGGCAGTGGTTTTCAAGCTGTGCATCGTGGATAGCGTCACTTTCATAGATCATATCATTGCGGATCGTGGGCAGAAGGCGGTCAAGCGTCTCCTGAGATGTCTGTTCCCCTGCCAGCCCGACCCGCATGGCGTGACCGATGAGGTAGTCCTCTGAGAAACTGCACTCGATTTCAAGAATACGCGTCACGGAGCGGTCGGCAGCAAAATCTTCGAGTAAGTCAAGATTGCGGGGGTCCATGCAAACGATCAAACGGTCCGTCTCGAAATAATCGAAGAGCATCCGCATTAATGCTCGGTGGTGACGCGTGCGTTTGCCAAGGGTTTTCTAAATGCCGCCCAACGCGGGGAGCTGTGCATCCTCCTCATTGAAGACGTATTCGATGGCTGGGACATTCGTGCTCTGACGGATACGTTCCAACACGCGTTTCGCCACGTGCCATTTCTTGCAGACCACAATGAGCAATTCACGCTCTCGGCCCAGCGTGCTTTCGGTTTCCCAAAACCGTGTGGAAAAGCGGCGTCCAATCCTGCCCCGACCTGTGAGAAACTTGAACAGGCTGCGCCCTTCATTGCCGATCTGAAAATGAACACCTTGTGCGGAGTACAAGAGCCCCAAGCGGCGCTTGAGGTCTTGTGCATCGGGACTGATTTCGCGCGCAAATAGGTGGTTCTGGCTCAGCAGCAAATCGTAATGGTCGTTATAAAAAGTCACGGGCATGCCGTAGTCGGTGAACATCAAAAATGTCAGATTACGTGCGTGTATTTCTGTCTCCGGCACCATGTGACGGACCAACGTCTGGAAAAACGTCTCGTCTGGAATCCATGTGGTGCAGAAAAAGCGGATCACGTCGCGGCGCTTTTTGCAGAAATCTAGAATCTGTTCGATGGTCTGGCGGCGTAAACACCACCATTGGCTGCCGATCTGGACCTGAATGTCGGCTGGAATATCCCGCTTTATCCCGAACCGTTTTTGAAAGTTGAACATCGCGTAGAATAACTTTTTCTGCGTGCGTTCATTAAACCAATGGCGATAGATCAGTCGCTCCTCGGTCCATCCGGTCTTGATCCAGTCGCTTTCGAAATAACCAAAGCTCTCGATGAAGTCGCCATCGTTGTTGTCGAGGAAGCGGTGTGTGTACTCGGCGGATTTGATTGCCATGCAATCGCCCGACAGCATGTAAAAATGAGTGGCGCGTGGGAAGGCCTCAACAGCGGATTCAACGGCGTGTAGTGTCGCTTGAAACAGTGACCACTCTCCCCAGCCACATTTGATGCGTTTCTTTGCGAAGGTCACATTGGGATTGCTGTCGAGGGCTGCACGAATTACTTTGTACTGTGTGGGGTCCGCGCTGGCGTCAAAGTGGATCGCCATATAGTCGCCCACAGCTGTCAGCCGATCCGCCTGTTTGATAATGGCGTCTGGGTCTTTGTGGCACAGAAGGATGTAGGCAATTTTTGCCATTTAGAAACAATTCACCATTTTACACATCATTGTTTACATAGATAATCGTGAACACTCATTGAATAAACAGCAATTATTTGCTTTTGTAGGGCAAAGCTGTCCCAAGAGGCGGCAAATTTGACATGAGCAGGAGTATCACGCCATGGGTCTTCCCGGAACTTGGATGACCGAAAGCGAAAGCGTCGCGTACCGTGTGGTGCCGAAATGTGCGTGTTCGACGATCGGTCAGATCATGTATTATTCAGATCATGGTGAGTTTTTCGATGGTGATATCCATGATGCAGTGGGTGGCATGCACAAATGGGCGCTTGAGCCGAGCCAAGATCCGATCACGCGGAATGTACAAAACCACAGCTCTTATGCCTTCACATGTGTGCGCAATCCATACACCAGAATCCTCAGCTCTTTCTTCGATAAGATCTGTGGCATTCAGCGAAATGGTAAGCGCTACCGTGGCAATTTAGTCCCACTTTTGATCCAAAAATATGGGATCGAAGTCGGTGGCGATGATGGAAAACAAGAATTTGACCAAATCGCGAGCTTCCGCCGCTTTTTGCTGTTTGCCCGCGATACCATCCGCTGGCGCCGCCCTATGGACCCTGACATCCATTGGTCAGGTCAAGCAGGCCATGTGAGCACGTTCATTGTGAACGGTGGTAAGTACGACAAGCTCGTCTGGACCGAGAGTTTTAATGACGGCATGCAGGATGTTCTTGACGCGATCAAGACGCCGCACAGTGTTGATCTGACCACAATCCCTCGCTTTAACGAGAGCGAGGGATACGGGCCAAAACGTGAGCATCCGGTCGAGGATCATTTTGACGATCTGTCGATGCATCTGGTCCGTGAGATTTTTAAACGTGACTTCCAGCTGTTCAAATATGATTTCGATAATTCGGGGAACAAGATGCCCATTGGAGAAATCGATCTTGACGAAGTTCATGCCAAGCTGGGTGATTAACTGCTTAGCAGGGTTTTAGTAAAACGTATATAATTCAATGAGTTGTTTTTCATGCAGAGCCCTTGTTGGCGCGTGTCTGCGCTCAAGCGAAAGGTTCGACTATGACGTTTGTGTTTCCCGCACCTCCTCAAGCAAGTCTTGCCGTGCAGGGCAGTGGCGACCGCTTTCCCGTGCGCCGTATCTTTTGCGTTGGGCGCAATTATGAAGCGCATGCGCGTGAGATGGGAAACGATCCTGATCGCGAGCCGCCGTTCTTCTTTACCAAGCCTGCGGATGCAGCATGCGATACGCCGTGCACCATTCCATACCCTCCCCTGACCAACGACTTGCACCACGAGATTGAATTGGTGATTGCGATTGGCAAAGGTGGTGCAAACATCGCGCCTGAGGATGTCATGAACCATATCTGGGGTGCTTCAGTTGGTATCGATCTGACCCGCCGTGACCTACAAGCAGAGGCCAAGCAGACGCGCCGCCCATGGGATTGGGCCAAAGCGTTTGACCTCTCTGCCCCTATTGCTCCGCTTAAACCCATTGCTGATGTGCCGAGCCTGACCGATGGCCGCATCTGGCTGTCAGTTAACGGCGAAATTCGTCAGGATGCAGATATCGCCGATCTGATCTGGTCCGTTGCGGATCACATTGCCACCTTGAGCCAAAGCATGACACTCGCGCCCGGTGATTTGGTGATGACGGGCACGCCCGCTGGTGTTGCAGCTGTGATTGAGGGTGATGTGATTACAGGTGTTGTTGACGGTATCGCGGAGCTGGAAGTCACCATCGGTCCGCGAGCCTGAAGTTGCCCCCTTGGAGATAAAGCCAAGGGGAGCAAGTTTAGTGCAGTGGCTCGGGGCCCCACTTGTTTGGCTCCGCTTTGGATTTGGTGCAATAAAATACAATTAAAATGAGCCATCCGATAAGCGGAATAAAGACGAGAAGCATCCACCATCCTGTGCGGCCAATGTCATGCAAACGCCTGACACCGAGGGCGATTGAAGGCAAAAATAGCACAAGAGAAGCAATCATACCTACGGGCCCTGTGTCTCCCAAACCAAGTGCGAGATCAATAATGCCAGTCACGATGCTGAAAATAATCGACCACAGGGTGAACCATCAGTATTGCGACCGCGTTGAGCGGGTTTTGACGTCTACATAACGCGCAAAGCCGTCTTTGAGCGCCCCTACGAACGTATTGGCATCTGCAGGCGGGATCGTGGTCAATGTCTCTGGGCGCGTGTGGAGGTGAGGCGGCTGTACTCTGTGTCCCTTGCGCGCGGGCATAGGGAAGCTAGTCTTCCATGCCTTTTTGCCAGACCAATGTATCGCTGCGAATTGTACCACCAGCGACCAGTTCATCAAATTCCGTTTCGTTGACTGGCCCTTTTGAGGCGCCTTCAACGGCGTAATGCCAATCTTTGCTCATATTCTGCCCAACCTCTTGAACTATTAACCAAGCCTAACGTGCGGTTGTGATTGCCTCAAGGGTTCTGCGCTGCCAGCGTTTGATTTGCGCGGGTGCGGGCCTCGCTGGCCAAGGCGGGCAAACCTGTTTGTTCATAGACATCCCCCAATAGTAGATTGAGCGGCACCCCGTCGGGATCATAGGTCCGGCGCATTTCGAGCACCTGTTGGGCTGAAGAAGCCCGACCGCCCTTTACCAAGGCATCAAGGTGGATTTGCTCGAACAGGTCCCGTTGCGCGTGACTGCCACCGCATTCCGACATACGCGGCAGGGCGCGGGCCATTTGGGAAATGGCTGTGTCCCAATCGCCTTTGCTGTGAGCGACAATACTGTGTGCAGCAGGGAGGGCGACATCCTGCCAAGCGATGTGATCGTGTTGACTGGTATCCTGCGCACGGGCCTCGACGGCCTGCATCAAAGGCGCAGCCTCGGGCCGTTCAGTACGCGCAAGCGCATAGAGATATTGCAGCGTCAAAAACGGGTTCACCGTATCTGCACCACGGATGGCGACATGATCTGCGACATCGCTCCAACGCGCGCCCACATCAACCCCTGCAAACTCCATCCGCGCAAGCAAGGACGTCACGCCGGCTTGGTCCTGCGAGTAGTCTTTGGCCAGTCCCCACACATGGGTGTCATACGCGGTACGCACATCGTCATGCCGCCCAAGACTGATGTAGAAGAGCGCCAGATGCCACCAGTTGTGACTGCGCATAAAGCTGTTTAATCCGCCCAAGTCTCGGCCACGCTCTCCATGAACGCGGCCCCCTCGGCCACGCGCCCTTCAGTCAGCATGACATGGGCGATGGCGTGATGCGCCTATGCCTCGTCGTGTTGCAAGGTCATGGCATGGCGCGCGGCCTGTTCCGCGCGGCTGATCAGATGCCACTGCTCATAGCCGAACGCGATCATCCCATGAGCATAGGCGATATCCTCGGCGTCCGGCAGTGCCTTGAGCGCCATCCGCAACATCCCCGTGGCGTCGCCAAGGTTAAACAGATGATATTGCGCGAGTTTGAGGACAGCCATGTCACGTGGATAATCGGTTGTGACAGCGTCACAAATCTCCAGCAGCTTTGGCACATCGCCCTGCGTCCAAGCAGCTGCGGCATCAATAATCAGGCCTTCCCGGGCAGTGATCCCTTCCCGCGCCGCTTGGGCTCTTGCAATACAGGGCTCGGCCTTTTGCGGAGCGATTGGTGCTTCGAGAAACATCCAGAGCAAGGCGGCATAGGCATTCGCCAAGGCACAGTCTGGATCGGCATCAGCCGCAGCGAGGATATTGGTCGCTTTTGGCTGATAACTTAGGAAGCCATGGATGAACTCATCCACTGCGGTGGTCGTATGATCATTGCTGCATGTCACTGTGAGGCCATAAAGGTCGGTGGTCATGGTAGGGTTTTCTCATGTTTCGCGATGAACGCAACAAGGTGGGATGCAACCTCATCTGGCGCATCCCAGTGGATTGAGTGCCCTGCATCCGCGATCAAATGAACAGGTGTGTCGCCTAAAGTTGGGCGGGCAAGATGTGTGGGCAATAATAGGTCATGCTGCGCCAGTAATGCTTGGATCGTGCAGGGGACTTCAGCAATACTTTCGGGAACGTTACCCGTCCAGTGCTGTTGTCTAATGTGCCAGCGCTTTGGCAGATTGCGCATATGGATAGGCGAGGGACAAAGTGGCCGCTTGTGCAGCGGCACCTTCGATCTCGAAAAAGGATGGGGTGAACAGCCAAGGGAAAAGTGTGTTCAGCCACACATCGGGTGCTGCATCGCTTTGCCTGATCGCGGCTAGATTATTGAAGAGCGCGACATTGCGTTCAAGGCGCAGGGGAGCAGAGGCAGCAAGGGAGAGCGTTTTTACCTGATCAGGATAAGAAGACGCAAACTGCATTCCTATCATTCCACCCAAAGAGTGGCCCAGAATATGCACTGGGCTAAGGTTCAGATGCCGTAGCAATGCGGCGCAATCCGCTGAAAATAAATCAACAGAGACGGGAGCATCCATTGGTACTGTGCGTCCCGTGGTGCGGTTATCGGGGCGAATAATGGTAAATTTCGACCCTAACAAAGGTATCAACGGGGCCTAGCTTGCGCTGTCGCTCATCATACCTGCGATCAACAGAAGTGGTGGACCATCGCCTGATATCTCATAATGCAGAGATATTTCACCATGCTCAAATGTTGGCATTGGCAGTCCTCCAGCACGGCATGATATCATTCTGCGCAGGGGTCGCCTCATAAACTGCGCGCGCTATGGCACGCGAAAGGCACAGTGCTGCAGCGTGACCGGTTAGCAGAACATTTGCAGCGGGGCGCGCACCTGTGGTCAAAGCAAAGACAAGGTCGCCGTCATTTGGAGTGTGTGCAGGGACACAAGCCCGTGCAATTCCGTCGTGGGCAGCAGTCGCAACACGGTGGCATTCAGCCTTTGTTAGGGTCGCATTTGTGGCCACAATTGCAATTGTGGTATTGGCGCGTGCAGACATTGCATTCATTTTGCGGCTTTCTTCGCTGAGGCCCAATCCGCTGGCAGCGTCCGGTCCTACTCCGCCAAACTCGCCGTTCATCTCAAACGGTGCGGCATAAAAATGACGGTCCCCTGGTGTGGTTACCGCGCCAACGGGATTGGCA
>CAWVZA010000011.1:0-35110 GCA_963934545.1 uncultured Sulfitobacter sp. | reverse complement strand
GGGGGGGGGGGGGGGGCGTGTCTAACTCTCAGGTCTTGTGACCAATTTCTTGACCTCATCCTCAGATCGTCCAGCGCAGGTAAATACATCTGCAGTTGCACACCACCACAACTCAAATGCGAAGTGGTGGTGTGCAGTTCTATAAATCGAAGTGCTTAAATCAGCTGATAGCTGTGTGGCACATAGCGATAGCCACCCTCGCCGCTTGTCTCGATGAAACCCATGCCAGGAAATGGCATGTGGTAACCGATCAGCGGGAAACGATCCGCATTGGCCATATCCATCACTTTTTTGCGGGTCGCTGCAGCGGCGGCCTTGTCCATATCGAACTTCACTTCCCATTCGGGGTAGGCAACAGACCAGACATAATAATTGGCAGTATCGGCCATAAGCAAGAGCTGCTTACCTCCACTTTCAAGCATGTAGCTCATGTGACCAGGGGTGTGACCGAAAGCTTCGACTGTGGTGATGCCAGACCGAACGTCTTGGCCGCCGTTGAGGAAAGTCATCTTCTCAGCCAGCGGGCGAACCTTGCCTTCAAACCCTTCGTTCTCTTGCTTGCCCCATGCATCGAATTCAACCTGACCTGCGATATTGGCAGCGCCCGCGAATGTCTCTGCACCGTCTGCATTTGTCAGACCGCCGATGTGGTCGCCGTGCATGTGGGTCAATACAACGTGGGTCACATCAGACGCGGCGTACCCTGCGGTCTCAAGCGCCTTTGTCGTGCCCTCAGAGTTGAGGCCTGTGTCAAACAGGATCACTTCCGAGCCAGTATTCACAACCGTAGGCGTAAAGAAGAACTGTGCGGCCTCTGTGGACAAAAAGTTGGCAGCGCTGACTTCGGCAAAGGTCTCTGCATCGACGTTCATGCCAAAGATGTTTTGCGGCGCTTCAACGCTACGGCTGCCAACGAGCAGTGTCGTTACTTTGAAATCACCAAGCGTAAAGTCGCGGTGCGTGGGCATCGACGTTGCGGAGTGTCCTGCGGCGGAAACCAGTGTCGGAGCGGTCGCGGCGAGCGGTAAAGCGGCACCTGCGAGAAGGGCGTTACGACGGGTGAGGATCATGAGGTCAACCTTTCTGAGTACGATTGCGAAAGAGTTAGTCCCTGTTGTACCTGCGGCAAGAAACAGTTTCTTTATCGCCTGCCGCAGGTTGGTTACTTAGGCTTCGATTGGGCCGCCAGCACCTTTCCAGCCTGAAAAGCTACCGATATTGGTGACATTCGAAAAACCCATATCTTTGAGTGTTTTACCCGCAAGCGCAGCTTGCCCCCCAGCACCGCAGATTAGGTAAATCTCGGCGTCTTTCTGCAAGACCGGATCATAGAGCGCCTCAACAGCAGGATCTGCGCGGAATTCAATCATGCCACGTGGGATGCGGTGCGCACCTTTGATCGTGCCACTCTCGGCGATACCTGCGCTGTCGCGCACATCGATAAACGCGCCCTGCCCTGCGGCATGTTTGGCAATCGCTTCTTTGGCATCCATCTTGGGCACTTCGGCGTTGGCAGCCTCAAGGTAGTCTTTTGCAGTCTTCATGGTGATCTCCTTCATTATGTTTCGGGATATTACCTGTACTTTGTTGCACATATAACAAGCCTTAAGCGAGGGTCAGCACAAAACATATTCCGTGATCAAAGGGCTTCGCCCTTCTTTTTCAATTCCTCAAACAGCTCACGGTAGATGCCGTTCGAATCCCCACCTCCAAAAACCTGTGCACCACCCAAATACGTCTGGCCGTAGCTGCGCGCCAGATTGACGGTTTGCACCAAAGCGCTGATCAATTGGTCCTTTTCAAGCGGTGAGAGCGGATGGATGAATACACCCCAAAGCCGCCCATTGACCACGGCATAGCGCGCGTCTAGTGCGGTATCAAAGTTGGCCTGCATCAAGCGTAGCAGGTCATCCGTGCTGAGGCCCTCGGCGCTGGCAATCGGCACCATGGCACGCATGCGGTCGGCTCCAGTATCGGCAACAATCATCACAGGGATATCGGCGATGCTGAATTGCAGTGTCGGCCCTTGTGCGATCACGTCAGGATCAATTGCACTGACAATGTCCGCCAAACGCTCCAGCGTCATCGGGCTTTGCAGCGGCGCTTCGATCAAGGGCGTATCAGGTGTAGATTGTTGCGCATGAAGGGCTGCAGGCAATAGCAACACTGCGAAAATGAGGGGGCGGATCATCGGGAACATCTCCTTATTACGCTCCAACCTTAGCAAGGCAGGCAGATAAGGCGATACACCCTTTGGTGAGCAAGATGTCAGGCCTTTTCGCCGCCTGCAGCTTGTATGGCGGCCACTGCCGCTGCAACGGCCTGATCAATCGACAGGCGAGACGTATCGATAATAGCCGCATCCTCGGCAGGTTTGAGCGGTGCTTCGACACGCTCCATATCCCGCGCATCGCGGGCTTCTACATCGGCAAGGACAGTCTCATAACTGTCCATGATGCCCCTGCCAGACAGCTCTTCAAAACGGCGCTGTGCACGCACTTCGGCGCTGGCCGTAACAAAGAGCTTTACCCGCGCATGCGGACAGATCACCGTTCCAATATCGCGCCCGTCCAACACCGCACCGCCCGCCCGTCTGGCAAAACTGCGCTGGAAGTCCAGCAGTGCTGCACGCACTTCGGCGATTACAGCGACTTTGCTGGCCGCTTGTGCCACATCCGGTGTGCGCAAGTTCCCGTTTTCAAGATCCTCCGCCATCAAGGTACGCGCAGCCTTAATCGCATCCTGACCGCCCAGAACCTTTGCCCCCACGGCGCGATACAAAAGCCCTGTGTCAAGATGTGCAAAGCCAAAATACTCAGCGACTGCCTTTGAAACAGTGCCCTTACCCGCTGCTGCAGGCCCGTCGATTGCTATCGTGAAGCCTTCAGACATCGCGGTTCACCTTCGCACCAAGTGCAGCCATTAATGGCTCAAAGATCGGAAACGACGTGGCAATCGGCCCGCCATCATCGACGCGAACAGGGGCATTGGCAGCCATGCCCAAGATGAGAAATGACATCGCGATACGGTGGTCAAGTTGGCTCGCGCACAATCCGCCACCTGAGACATTGCCGTGACCCACGCCCGTGACGGCCCACCAATCCTCGCCCTCGTCCACTTCAATACCGTTGGCGCGCAAACCCTTGGCCATGGCATCAATCCGGTCACTCTCTTTGACGCGCAACTCGCGCACGCCCCGCATCACTGTTTGCCCTTTGGCATAGGCAGCTACGACACTGAGCACAGGATATTCGTCGATCATGCTTGCCGCACGCTCGGGCGGCACTTCAATACCTTGCATGTTGGGTGAGAAACGCGCGCGCAGGTCGGCGACAGGTTCTCCCCCCTCGGTACGCTCATTCTCATAAGTCAGGTCCGCACCCATCTCGCGCAGCGTGGTAAACAGCCCCGCACGCGTTGGGTTCAGCCCGATCCCGGGTATCAACACATCTGATTCAGGTACGATCAATGCTGCACAGACAGGAAAGGCCGCTGAGGATGGGTCTCGCGGCACTTCAATATGCTGTGCCTGTAATTCGGGCTGTCCAATGAGCGTAATCTCACGCCCCTCCTCGGTCTCGACCACCAAAACCTCAGCGCCAAAGCCTTGCAGCATACGCTCTGTGTGATCGCGGGTGGCCTCTTTTTCAATTACAACGGTTTGTCCCGGCGCATTCAATCCCGCCAACAATACCGCCGACTTTACCTGCGCTGAAGGCACTGGCACCACATACCGCACCGGCACAGGCTCTCTCGCGCCCACCAATATCATCGGCAGACGCCCCTTCGAGCGCCCCACCGCCTGACAGCCAAACAGCGCCAACGGGTCTGTCACCCGCGCCATGGGACGCCCGTTCAAACTCGCATCACCCGAAAATGTCGCGGTAATCGGCTGCGTCGCCATCGCACCCATAATGAGCCGCACACCCGTTCCAGAGTTTCCGCAATCGATAACGCCATCAGGTTCGGCAAAACCGCCGACACCCACTCCGCGCACAGACCAGGTACCACCGCCATGATCGGTCACTTGCGCCCCAAAAGCACGCATCGCTTTTGCAGTATCGAGGACATCCTGTCCTTCAAGCAATCCAGTGATCGTGGTCTCACCCACACACATAGCGCCGAGGATTAACGAGCGGTGCGAGATAGACTTGTCTCCCGGCACATCCGCAGTCCCGCGCAAGGGCCCGCAGGCAGTTGACGTCATTGGAATTGGATCACCGTGACCAGACATATTAGCGTCCTCATATTGCTCTACAGACTTCCTAGCCCAGCAACCAAACGCCGTCCATGCAGCGTCTATCTTTCTTGGCTATAAATCCTCTGGGGTGTTTGAGGGGCTAGCCCCTCATCCCTTCAAAATCAAATGCGCGCAGCGCTTCGTTTGCGCCGCAGCTTACACCCTACGGAAGGTGAGATAATGGGGTGTCCGCCCCTCTCGCAGCGCCTTTTGCTCATAGCGGGTTGATATCCAGTCATCCCAAGGCTCCCGCCAATCCGCAGGCGCCTCTGCCAGCCACTCAAACCCAAAGCGCGGCACCTCTTCCAACGTTTGGCGCACATAATCCTCAATGTCAGTGGCAACGCGGAAAATTGATCCGGGTTTGAGCACGCGGTGCAAGGGAACCAGATGCTCTTCTGTGACGAAACGGCGGCGGTGGTGGCGGGTTTTGGGCCACGGGTCTGGGTAAAGCAGGAAGGCGCGGGAGACGCTCTCAGGGGCGAGTACGTCAAACATATCGCGTACATCACCAGGATGAACTTTGACGTTTTCCACTTCTGCCTTGCGGATTTTGCCCAACAGCATGGCAACGCCGTTGATATACGGCTCCGCTCCGATGATGCCAACGCCGGAATTGCTGGCGGCCTGATGCACCATATGCTCGCCACCGCCAAATCCGATTTCAAGCCAGACAGGCTTTCCCCCGAACATCGCATCCGTGTCCAGCACTGTACGCTCGGGGTTATCGTCCCAGCTCACAGGACCCGGCGAGAGCGCGGAGAGGTCCTCCTCAAGATATTCCTTTTGGGATTGCTTGAGGTTGTGGCCCTTGAGGCGGCCATAAAAATTGCGGCGGGGTCTGACGGGTGTTTTTGGATCTGGCGTTTTCATGCCCGCGATGTAGCGGGGATGGCGCGGGCCTGCAATGCCCTGCACTTTCACGCGCCGTGATGCACTGATCCTTAAGACACTGTCGCCTAAAACAGATGTACGAACCAGATTCAGGAGAGACCCGTTGAGCCAATTAACACGTATCCAGAGCACTGCTCAGCAAAAAGCAGCAGTCGCACCGGCCTTTGCAAGCATCCTGATTGTAGACGACAGTGATTTTGACCGCACCCACCTCAAAAAGCTGTGTTGTGCATTTGATTTCACCACCCATGTGGTCGAGGCAGACTCGCTGAAATCAATGGAAGACAAGATAAAGAAAGATCGTTTTGATCTGGTTCTGCTGGATTATCACCTAGGAGACGGTACTGGCCTACAAGGCGTCGATATCATTCGTTCTGATGGCGTAAATTGAAACGCGGCAACAGTGATGATCACAGGCTCCGAACAGAACGACATTGCTATTCAGGCTCTCAAACTTGGTTTTACAGATTACCTGACAAAGGATGAGATCTCGTCACAAACACTGAGCCGTGCAGCTATTACAGCGTTGCAGAAGTCTCAGCTTGCGCGCGCTATGGCGGCTCAAACTGGGCAAAGCGCTATCACAAACGAAACTGTACAGAGCTTTTCGCGCGGATGCGCTCAGGACATAAAGCCGATAGTAAGTCGGATCATGCGCCAGATGCGCGGTCTGCGCGAAATCAAGCAGATCGAACCCGAGGACGCAGTTGCGCGGGTCGAACAAGTTGAAGGGTCACTGCGCAGGTTGTGGGTGTTTCTAGATGAGTTAGACCATCTCGGCGGGACAGTTTCTGCGGAGGGACTGAGCATTCCAGCAACTCGTGGGAGCAACACCCCTCCAGCATCAGGAATAAATGCGCGAGTACCGTCGGTTCACCCGAAAAAATCAGAGACTTCTATGGCGAAACCGCCATCAATTTTCCGGCGCAGGCCTGATTAAACAGGCCCGCGCTAATTGTATAGGACTACAGTTAAACTGCGGCCTTGAGCTTGGCTGCCAGATCGGTTTTTTCCCAGCTAAAGCCGCCATCAGCTTCAGGTGCGCGGCCAAAATGGCCATAAGCAGCCGTGCGCTGGTAGATAGGCTTGTTCAGTTGCAAGTGCTCACGGATGCCGCGTGGCGTGAGATCCATGACTTGACCAATAGCACGCTCGATCGCTTCAGGATCGACTTCGCCCGTTCCGAATGTATCGCAATAAGTCGACAACGGCTTGCTCACCCCGATGGCATAGCTGAGCTGGATCGTACATTTTGACGCCATGCCCGCAGCAACGACATTCTTTGCCAGATAACGTGCAGCATAAGCGGCTGAACGGTCAACTTTTGTCGGGTCTTTGCCTGAGAAGGCACCGCCACCATGAGGGGCTGCCCCTCCATAAGTGTCTACGATGATCTTGCGGCCCGTGAGCCCTGCATCGCCGTCGGGACCGCCAATCACGAACGTGCCTGTGGGGTTCACCCACCATTCGGTGTCGGCTGAAATCCAACCTTCGGGAAGCACTTCGCGGATGTAGGGCTCTACGATGTCACGGATGTCTGCACTGGTCTGGCTTTCATGCGCATGCTGGGTGCTCAGCACGATTGAGGACACGCCGACAGGCTTGCCGTCTTCGTACCGTACAGAAAGCTGCGATTTTGCATCGGGGCGTAGGGTTGGCTCAGTCCCGTCTTTGCGCACTTCGGCCAAGCGGCGCAGTATCGCGTGGGCATAGTGAACAGGCGCGGGCATCAACTGCTCGGTCTCGTTCGTGGCATAGCCGAACATAATGCCCTGATCTCCAGCACCTTCGTCCTTGTCCTTACCTGAATCAACACCCTGTGCGATGTGCACGGATTGTTCGTGCAGCAGGTTGGTGATCTCGACCGTTTCGTGGTGAAACTTTTCCTGCTCATAGCCGATGTCTTTGATGCAGGCACGGGCGATGTCTTCGATCTGGCCCATATAGCTGTGCAGCTTATCACGGTCTGAGAGGCCGACCTCACCTCCAATGACCACACGGTTGGTGGTGGCAAACGTTTCAGCGGCGACTCGCGCCTCGGGTTCTTCAGCGATGAATGCGTCAAGCACAGCATCGCTAATCCGATCGCAGACTTTATCTGGGTGGCCCTCGGAAACAGATTCCGAGGTAAAAATATAGGACTTGCGGGACATGAACGTGCTCCAATAAAAATTTTGCACCACGCCAGGAAGCCGTTGTGGTGCTTTGAGTCCGAAGTAATCGGCTCTGCCTTATGGGTCAATCGCTATTCGATCTGCGCACGCTTGGTCCCGATAACACGCAACACCCCGAGTAAGACCAGCAGCAGCGCAATCACAGGCCAATCGCCTGTCCTGCTATAAAGTGTGGGTGTACGGGGCGATGGCAGGGCCGCGTCAATATACCCCGCCTGCCCCATGCCGAGGCTCTGGGTGATGCGCCCATAAGGGTCGATCATTGCGGAAATGCCCGTGTTGGCAGCGCGCGCGACGGACAAGCCCTGCTCGATTGCACGCATACGCGCTTGGGCCAAGTGCTGTTGCGGGCCTGCATAGGTGCCAAACCATGCATCATTGGTAGCGTGTACAATGAAATCAGGGCGTTCAGGGGTGGCATTCACATCGTGCGCGAACACTGCCTCATAGCAGATGAGCGGCAAGGCGCGGCCGAGCGAACCAAGGTCCATAAGTGCAGCCCCCTCACCCGCGCTAAAACCTGCGCCGTTTTGCGGGGCCATGCCGTAGATGCCAAAGTGGGCCATGAAATTGCCCAAAGGCACATATTCGCCAAAAGGAACGAGGTGATGCTTGTCGTAAAGCTCGGTGACTGCACCTTGCGGGCCAAGCGCAATCAGACTGTTGTAGTGAAGCCCTTCCTGAGTGCGTTGCACACCAAGGATTACTGGTTTCCCAAGCGCAGCGGTACTGATCTCTTTTAGGATTGTCTCGGCGTAGGTGAGGTTCCACGGGATCGCAGTTTCGGGCCATATCACTGCATCGGGGGGCCCGAGTTCAGGATCAGAGGCCGCCGCTGTGAAAGTCAGTTGGCGATTGTAGAAAATTCCAATCTTTTCAGGATCCCATTTATCAGCCTGCGGTGCGTTGGGTTGCACAAGGCGCAGGACATGATCGGTCTGTGCCGCGGCAGGCAGCCACACCAGCGGAAATGGTAAAAAGGGCAGCAACATAACCGCCATCAACAGATAGTCACGCTTGCGGGGCAGTGTATCAAGCGCGACCACCACCGCCGCAGCAACCGCCATAATAACCAAATTGAGCCCATGCGGCCCGATCAACGCCAAAAGCTGGCCTGCGGGGACTTCTACCATCGCTTGCGCAGGGCTTGCCCATGGAAAGCCCGTAAATATGTATGCACGCAACATTTCGACCGCAGCAAAGCAAAGCGGAAGAAACCAGAAATAACGCAATTTGCCCAGTACCCAGAATGCAGCAGCCCAGAACAATGCGCCCACAGCAGCCATCATTATGACTGCAAACGGGGCCATCCATCCGTGGCGCGCAGCATCCACCAGAAACGGAGATATGATCCAGTGAAGGGAAACTGCAAAGTATGCAAAGCCAAAGCAGAACCCGATGAACGCCGCGTTGCGCGGCGTGCGGGCATTGCGCACCATACGAAACACAATCACCAGCCCGATAAGCATCCCAATGGGCAGATCGAACGGCGCCTGCCCCATCGCCGCAATAACACCGGCAAATAACGGCATGAACAGCCGATTACGGCGGTGGTTCATTCTGCCAGAGTTGCCGTCATGCGAACACGCAGGCGTTTGATCCGGCGCGGGTCCGCGTCCATCACTTCAAATTCAGGGCCATTGGGGTGCACTACGACTTCGCCGCGCGCAGGCACACGGCCTGACAGCATGACGACCAAACCGCCCAGCGTGTCGATCTCTTCCTCGTCCACATCGTCATGGTCGGTCAGGGATTGACCCACTTCGGCCTCGAATTCAGACAAGGGTGTCTTGGCGAGTGCAAGATATTGGCCGGGCTTTTCTTCGGACCAGTAAACGCCTTCGTCGACATCATGCTCGTCCTCGATTTGACCGATGACTTGTTCGATAAGGTCTTCGATGGTCACAAGGCCATCCACGCCGCCGTATTCATCAATCACCAGCGCCATGTGGCGCCGCTCTGCCTGCATCTTGGTCAATAGCACGCCGATCGTCATCGACGGCGGCACGAAAACCAGTGGACGAACCATCTCGGCAAGGTTGAAATTCTTTGGTTTACCGTTGAATCCGAATTGAAGTGCGAGGTCTTTTAGGTGCGCAAGGCCAACTGGCGTGTCGAGCGTTCCTTCGTAGACGGGCAGCCGCGTAAGGCCACTTTCTTTGAAAACTGCGACCAATTCCACAAGAGTAGAGCTGACGCTTACGGCTGTGATATCAGCCTTGGGGATCATCACATCGTCCACACGCATGCGGCGCAGGTTGCCCATACCAGTAGTGCTGCGGTCACCGCTTTGCGGCACGGGCACAACTTCGGCCGTATTGTCAGAAGGGCTCAACGCGCCAATGACACGGCTAAAAAATCCGGTTTTGCCAGCATCGCCTGCATCTTGCTGGCCTATGTCGTCAGGGAGGGTTTGGTCCTGCGCGCTGTGCGCAGCCGTAGAAGATCCGTCAGTGTCGCCCATTGGGTCCTGTCTCTGGAAGCGGCGGCCCTAAGGGGCGCCTGTGATCGTGATGTCGACAGTATATGGATCATCCAGACCCAAATTGCCAAGAATTTCGACTTCAATCCGCTCCATAAGCGCGGCATCGCCGTCGGTGATATGATCATATCCTAGCAAATGTAGAGTGCCATGCACAATCAGGTGCGTCAGATGATCGGCAAATGGTTTGCCTGCCTGCGCCGCTTCGCGCGCGCAGGTGTCATAACTCAGCGCGATATCACCCAGCTCGAACATCTGGTCAAAGCCGCGTTCAGGCGGCGGCGGGCGCTGCCCCTCAGCGGGCGGGGCCAAGGGTTGAGTTGGCCAGCTGAGGACATTTGTAGGCGTAGGCTTGTCCCTGAACTCTGCATTCAGCGCCGAGATACGGTCATCATCACAGGCCAATAGGGCGACTTCACACGCCTCAGGATCAAGCTGCACATGGCGCAGGGTTTCCGCCACTGCCTGCTCTGCTAGCGGGCTCAGCATGTCCTCGTCCCATGCGGGTGCCTCAATCAGGATATCAAGCGTGTTCACTTGTTGCGGTTGAGCGCGCGCTCTGCCTCGGCCTCATATGCCTCGATGATTGCTGCGACAAGGGGGTGGCGCACGACATCCTTGGAGGTGAAGTAGTTGAATCCGATCTTGGGGATGTGCTTGAGCATCCGCTCCGCATCCGCCAACCCAGAGGCCTGCCCACGCGGCAAATCGATCTGGGTGCGGTCGCCTGTGATCACCATCCGCGATCCTTCACCAAGGCGCGTGAGAAACATCTTCATCTGCATGGTTGTGGCATTCTGCGCCTCGTCCAGCACGACGAAAGCGTTGGAGAGCGTGCGGCCCCGCATGAAGGCCAAAGGTGCAATCTCGATCGTCTTTTCTTCGCGCAACTTCGCCAACTGTTTACCCGGCAGAAAATCATTGAGCGCGTCATAGAGTGGCTGCATGTAGGGATCGATTTTCTCGTCTTGGGTGCCAGGGAGAAAGCCAAGGCGCTCGCCGGCCTCAACGGCGGGGCGGCTGAGAATAATCTTGTCGACCTTACCGGATAAAAACATCGACACGCCCACGGCCACGGCAAGATACGTTTTACCAGTTCCCGCAGGGCCGATACCAAAGGCAAGCTCACTGGCGAACAGCGAATTCACGTAATCTTTTTGCGCTTTTGTACGTGGCTCTACGCGTTTTTTACGGGTCTGGATTTCCACGCTATGAGCAATTGGCATTTCGATCTGATCACCTGCGCGCGCGCCAGTGTCAGTCGCGGAATTGCCCATGCGCAGGATCATATCCACATCCGCAGGCTCTACCCCACGGCCACCCTCAAGGCGGGCATAAAGCGATTGCAACACTTGGGCCGCAGCCTCAGTGGCGGGCGCATCTCCAAGCAATGTCAGGAAGTTGCCACGCCGCACAATCTGTACATCCAGCGCTTTTTCAATCGCCGCAAGATATTGGTCATAAGGACCACACAGATCAATCAGCAAACGGTTGTCGGAGAATTCAAGCACGGGACCCGGCGGGCCAGTCTCGGGCGTGATCAAGTCAGATGTGGTCAAAAGCGGTGTCCTTTCCAGCAGCAGAATGTATCAGATAGGGCGCAGACGTGAGCATTGCCAGTCCAGCGACGCAAAAAGGGCCGTAGTGCAATACACTCCGGCCCTTTTGATATTGGTGTCAGTAGCGTCAAGAGCAGATCGGATCACCGACGATGCTCGTTCCGCCCTTTTTGAAATCACCGACAGTTTGGGTCGGTGGGGCCACGCCAGAGCAGACAGGATTGCCGTATTTGTCGAGGCGTGCGGAGAGGTAACCCTCAACGCCGTCATCGATGATCCAGTGGTCACAGCCGTTTGGATCGACCCAGATACCTGCTTCGAGCTGGCTTAGGTGCTTCTTATCGATGCCTTTGTTGATTGTCTTATCAGGACCATTGGCCCGCATCTGGAAATCTTCACATCCGGATACGACTGAAGCGAAAGCAACGAGAGCTGTAATTTTAAGAATGTTCATGTGCTTATTCCCTCAACGGACGCAGATAATTTCGACGCGGCGGTTCTTTGCCATGCCGGAAGATGGGCGGTTGGAGGCAGCGGGCTGACGCTCACCATATCCACGGACATCAGCAATGCGTGCACCAGATGCTTTCGCAACTTTTGCAACAGAGTTGGCGCGGTTGAGCGACAAACGCATGTTGTATCCATCAGAGGCACGGCTATCGGTGTGGCCTGTGATGATATAGCTGGTTGCTTTCGTCTTGCGGAAAAACTGGTTCAGGCGGGCCTGACCGTGCTTCGAGATACGAGCAGAGTTGGTTGCAAAGAACTGGTCGCTCTGCATAACACCACAGACATTGCCGCGACGGCAAACAGGGATGCCCTGACGGTTTGTGTGGGGCGTCATATAGCCCTCAACGCCATCATCCAGTGCTCACAGCCATCGGGGTCGACCCATATGGTTGGAATATACTGGCCTTTGTCGCGGCCCTGTTGTGATTTGGTTTGCGCGCTGACAGCAGCGCCTTGCAATGCCATAGTTGCAACAAGCGCTGCCCCTGCGGCCATGCGCATTACTTTGAAAAGTGTGTTAGCCACAGCTCTTTTCCTTTTATCATTCCCCCGGGACGATCGTGATCAAACTACGGCAGCAGTCCCGATCGTCCCCAAATCGTATGAGGGTAAGCAAATCGGTGGGGTGAGGAAAGTGCAATGTGGCCAATCCTGCAACAACGCAGGCAGAATCCAATGATTTAACTCATTTGAGCAACCTTTGAGGACAAAATTACACCAAGTTTCGAGCCTTAGCGGGCGACGATGATGCGAATCTGTCCGACTCACCTTGTTCAAGTGGTGCAAGATCATGACCTCGCAAGCCGTTGAAAGGAGTCTGTTATGTCGTCCAAACCTATTGCAAAGGCGATGATGCTAATCGATGCACAGTAGGTTTGTGCCAGCACCCTCATTCCATCTCATGCCGACCAACTGGGTCGGTCTGCGCGATGAACAAATCGTATATCTGCACTGCGCCTTGCTTGGCCGATTTCAGTGTACCGTCACGACATTTTTCGATCGTACAAAAGCAGCGTGGGCGCGGTCCATTTTGCGCGACTGGCCACGTCTTGCAGGATTTCTGGGTGCGCTAGCGGTTGAACTAGCGCAGCATCGCAAAGTGCTAGATTTCAATTGCTGTGAGCGAGTTGGTCATAGCGCAGGTGCATCGTACGCGGACCACATCGCCAATCTGGGCTGTAGCGTTGTCTATGTGCACGGAATGCAGGTACTCGGATTTGCCCAACATCTGGCCATTCTGCCGCCCAGCGCGTTCCACCAGCACGGACAATTCGCGGCCAACCATACTTTCTTGGATCGCGTATTGCTGGCGACTGATCAGCGCTTGGAGGCGTTGCAAACGCTCGTCGGCCTCGGCGGGATCGACTTGCGCACGGGTCGCGGCAGGTGTGCCGGGGCGCGTGGAATATTTAAAGCTGTAGGCGTAGCCGTAGTTGACCTGCTCAACCAAATCCATCGTGGCCTGGAAGTCTTCTTCGGTCTCCTCAGGGAAACCTACGATGAAATCGCCTGACATCATGATGTCGGGACGCACTTCGCGGATACGCTCGATCAGCTTGAGATAGCTCTCAGCGGTGTGGCTGCGGTTCATGCGTTTGAGGATGCGGTCGCTGCCCGATTGAACGGGCAAATGCAGGTAAGGCATCAATTCAGGCGTGTCGGCATGGGCGGCGATCAGATCATCGTCCATGTCGTTTGGGTGCGAGGTGGTGTAGCGGATACGCTCCAGCCCGTCGACTTTTGCCAACATGCGGATCAGCTCGGCCAGCGTTTTGCCACCATGATAGGCGTTGACGTTCTGGCCCAGCAGGGTGACTTCGCGCACGCCGCGCTCGACCAATTCTTGCGCTTCGCGCACAACCTTGTCGGCGGGGCGGGAGACTTCAGCACCGCGGGTATAGGGTACCACGCAGAAGGCGCAGAACTTATCGCAGCCTTCTTGCACGGTGAGAAAGGCGGCTGGCGCACGCTTGGCCTTGGTGCCGCGCCCTTTGAGATGATTAAACTTATCCTCTTCAGGAAAATCCGTATCCAGCGCAGTCTTGCCTTCACGCACGCGCGCTTCCATCTGCGGCAAGCGGTGATATGATTGCGGACCCACAACCAGATCAACAGCGGGCTGGCGGCGCATAATCTCAGCGCCTTCGGCCTGTGCGACACATCCTGTCACACCGATTTTGAGATTAGGGTTCAATTCTTTGAGCGGCTTCATGCGGCCCAGCTCGGAATAGACCTTCTCAGCCGCTTTTTCACGAATGTGGCAGGTGTTAAGCAAGATCATATCCGCATCTTCTGCTTTGTCCGTGGCGACATATCCTTCAAGGCTCTCGGCCATACGCTCACTGTCATAGACGTTCATCTGACAGCCATAGGTCTTGATAAAGAGCTTTTTGGGTGCGTCTGTTTTGATCTCGGACATAAGGTAAGCCTGCGCATAAAGGTCGGTGTGGGATGCCTCGGGAGGTAACAGCGGTTGCGGCATCTTGCAATGCACGGCGACTTAACCGCTTCTACTGCAAAACCCAATGATGATGATACAGGTATCTATGGACAACATGCGCTACACATCGCTTGGCCAATTTATGACCACACAAAAGGCGGCCCTCGCCAAAGGGCCGATTGCGATTGTGCTAGTAGAAGATGATGTGGAAGTGGACACCACGCTGCGCCATCATTTGCAGTTGGGGTTTGCCCATGTGCTGGCCTTGATGCCAGCTGTGTTCGATTTGCCGCGCGATTTACAAGCAACAGTGCACCGCATCGATTTTGACCTCTCTATTGAGGGTGCCACCGAAACCGCTGTGAATGCCATCATCAATGCGGCACCGGGTCAGTGGATTTACTACTGCTACAACGTCGAATACCTCTTCTACCCCTTCTGCGAAACGCGGGCGATTACTGAAATGCTTGCCTTCCACACCGAAGAGCGGCGGGATTCGATGCTGACCTACATCATTGATCTATATACCGACGATCTGGACGCCGACCCCGATGCGGTCTCCCTTGAGCGCGCGCATCTTGATCGCTCCGGCTATTATGCACTGGCACGGCCTGACATGTTAAAAGAGGGTCACCCAAAAGAGCGGCAGCTGGATTTTTACGGCGGTTTGCGCTGGCGTTATGAGGAGCACGTCCCCTCTGCACGGCGCAAGATTGACCGCATTTCGATATTTCGTGCAACGAATGGCCTCAAATTGCGCGAGGAACACACCTTCTCGGACGAGTAATACAACACCTATGCCTGCAAGTGGCACCATAACCTGACAGCTACGATCTGTTCGTTTCGAACGGCAAAGGCGCTCAAATCCAACCCGGGCAGCCGCTATGAGATCGACACGTTCAAATGGCACAATTCAGCCCCGTTTGAATGGCATTCGCGCCAGTGGATGGATTTGGGCCTGATGGAACCGGGGCAGTGGTTCTGACGCAGCGTATCAAATAGTGTTCTAAACGCAGGTTCCGCATGCCAAACAAAGATTTGATCGCGCATAATGAGGCCCAATTCAAAAAGAGCATCGTGCAACTAGCGCCCCAAGTTTGGACCGCTGTGGGCTATGCCGCCTCAACCCAGCACATGATCGAGGGGGAGACATCACTCACCATCATCGACACATCCGAGAGTACAGGCGCCGCAACAAATGTGCTGGCCGAGTTTCGTAAACTGTCGGACAAGCCTGTGGGCCGCATTATCTACACACACAGCCACCGCGACCACGTCTCAGGGGACAGTGTTTTTGCACAAGAGCGCGACGTACCGATTTTGGCCAGCGACAGCTTTCAATCCGACCTTATGGACGTCGATCAAAGCGTGATTGCCCCATACAAAGCTCTTGGTCGCCGGACCGTTGCACAATTCGGCATCGGCTTAAGCAGCGAACAGCGCATATCGCTCGGCTGCGGTCCCAGTGAACGCCCAACGGAGGGTCTGGGTGCAGGATATCTGCCTCCGACCCAAAGGATTGAGGGTGACACGGCGATCGATCTTGACGGCGTAACCGCACAGCTCATCATGGCCCCTGGTGAGACCGCCGATCATATGGTCGTGTGGCTTCCCAAAAGCAAAGTGCTCATCTGAGGAGACAATTGGTATCACGCCTTGCCAAACCTCTATGCCATTTGCGGAACACCTTACCGCGATTTCGCGACATGGACGGATAGCCTGACCATACTGGCGGATTTAGGTGCGGAAGTGCTCGCCCCCGGTCATACACGCCCTGTGTTTGGCGCAGATAAAGTGCGGCAAGTGCTCACCACCACTCGCGATGCGATCCGCCATGTCATGCGTCACACGGCAATCGGTATAGATGCGGGCCTACCGCTGGACGATATTGTCGCCACATTGGTCCTCCCGCCAGAATTGGCTGATTTGCCATGGCTGGGTGAATATTACGGCAGGGCAAGCTGGTCCGCCCGCGCCTTCGCCACAGGCACGTTGGGCTGGTACGATGGCAATCCCACGCACCTTGGAACGCTCGCCACAAAAGAGCGCGCTACCCATATGGCAAAACTGGCTGGAGGGCGTGATGTAATGATGCGTGCTGCCGAGCAAAGCGATGATCTGCAGTGGTGTCTGGAGTTGTGTGATCATCTCATAGCACTGGATGCGCCTGCTGAAATGCTAAAAGCCACGACAATGGAACGCCTCGCCGAGGACGAAGTAAACGCAACTGCTCGAAATACATATCTGTGGGAAGCACAACAACTGCGCAAAAAGCTGGAAGCTTAGTCTTTTACGATCCCGCCCCGGTGTATTTTAACCGTACTTTTAGGCATGTGTTGCACAGCAGACTTGCCATCCGCACCATCACCCGATGGCGCAAAAGCACCAATATCAGTACTCTGCGCATCAAGACCAAGTTCAGCAAGGGCTGCGGTATTTTGCGTGTCCGCTTCCTGCGCGTCAGGCATCGCAGCACCAATAACAGCAAGGGCTGCATCGTCTACCATCGCACGGAGTTCGGGATCGGTACAGATCGCAACAAGCAGGCAGGCCATGAGGCCAAACCCAATGATGCGCCCGGCAATACGCGCTTTGCGTCCGCGAGAGCGGCGATTGATGAGGCGCTCTGCGCGATATGTCTCTGCAAGTATCATGCCACTTCTCTATCCCCCAAACGCGGCCAAATTTTGGCACTAAACACAAAAAGAACGTGCAGCGCGGGGCTGTTCCCCCTAGATGAGGGATATGGATACACCCCAAACATTCGAGATTTTTCTGGTCACCGTTCCCGGTCTGGAACCCGTTCTGTGCGAAGAAGCCCTGGAGCGCGGATTTGAAGGCGCTGTTGCAGTCCCCGGAGGCGTGACGTTTCAAGGCAACTGGGTCGATGTCTGGCGTGCCAATCTGGTGTTGCGTGGTGCAACGCGTGTACTCGCACGGCTCGGTGGATTTCTGGCCTTTCACCTTGCCCAACTCGACAAACGCTCGCGCAAGTTTCCCTTTGGGGACCTGCTGCGCAAGGATATTCCCCTACGGGTCCAAGTTACGACCAAAGCATCAAAAATTTATCATGCGGGCGCCGCAACCCAGCGGATCGAAAAAGCGCTGACCGATACGCATGGCCTCACCCTCGATCCCGAGGCTACGCTGGTGCTCAAAGTGCGCATCGACGACAACAATGTTTTATTCAGCTTGGATACCTCTGGAGAGAGCCTGCACAAACGCGGCCATAAAGAAGCGGTTGGCAAAGCGCCTATGCGCGAAAATTTAGCTGCGCTGATGCTGCGCCAAGCAGGCTATAGCGGCACTGAGCCCGTGGTCGATCCTATGTGCGGTTCTGGCACTTTTGTGATTGAGGCTGCCGAGATCGCCGCAGGTCTGCTGCCTGGTCGCACGCGCAGCTTCGCCTTTCAAGACCTTGCCAATTACGACGCCGACACCTTTGATGCGATGAAGGAGGTGGACACAAAGACGCCAACCCACCGCTACTACGGCTCGGACCGTGATGCTGGTGCAGTGCGCATGGCAAAGGCGAACGCCGACCGCGCAAGCGTTGGAACGTTCACTCAATTTGTGAACCACGCTGCAGGAGAGATTACCCCGCCTGAGGGTCCTAAAGGCCTCTTGATCGTCAACCCACCCTACGGTGCACGGATTGGCAACAAGAACCTCCTGTATCCGCTTTACGGCACACTTGGCCAAACTCTGCTGACACGGTTCAAAGGCTGGCGGGTGGCGCTGGTCACCTCCGAGCCCTCATTGGCCAAAGCAACCAAACTACCATGGAAGCCCCAAGGCCCTGCCATTGCCCACGGCGGTATGAAAGTCTGGCTCTGGCAGACGCCGCCCCTTAAGTAACCCTGCAAAGGAACCCGAATATGACACATATCACCGTAGCAAACCTGACGCTGGGCAACGACCTGCCCTTCACACTCATCGGTGGCATGAACGTTCTGGAAAGTCGCGATCTGGCGATGCAAGTGGCTGAGCATTATGTTGAAGTGACCACCAAACTTGGCATCCCTTATGTGTTCAAAGCGTCTTTCGACAAAGCGAACCGATCCTCTATCCACAGCTACCGCGGCCCAGGCATGGACGAAGGTCTGAAGATTTTCCAAGAGATCAAAGAGACCTTCGGCGTTCCCGTCATCACCGACATCCACACCGAGGCCCACTGCGCGCCAGTGGCCGAAGTTTGTGACATCCTGCAAGTGCCTGCTTTCCTTGCACGCCAAACCGATCTGATCGCTGCCGCGGCAGCCACGGGTGCAGTGATCAACGTCAAGAAACCCCAATTTATCAGCCCTCATCAGATGCAAAACATCGTCGAAAAGCTACGCGAGTGCGGCAACGACAAGATCATGCTCTGCGAGCGGGGCGCGTGCTTTGGCTATGACAATCTGGTGGTCGATATGCTGGGTATCCGCACAATGCGCGATATCTCCAACGATGCGCCGATCATCTTTGATGTAACACACGCGCTTCAAATGCGCGCTCCGGGTGGTGCCGCATCAGGTGGCCGCCGCGCCCAAGTGACCGAACTGGGCCGCGCAGGTCTCGCCGTTGGTCTCGCTGGCCTGTTTTTGGAAGCACATCCTGATCCTGACAAAGCGTTATGTGACGGCCCCAGTGCGCTGCCCCTCGACAAGCTCGAACCGTTTCTCGCACAGATGAAAGCCGTCGACGACGTGGTCAAATCCCTCCCACCGCTCGACATCAGCTAACATCTATCTGTCTTGGCCTTAAATCCGCGAAGGATCCTTAGGGCATTACTCCGCACGCATCACTTTAAATCCAGTCGCGCGATCGTACCACATAGCACCGCGCAAAACGACCAGCGGCCATACGTAATAGACACAAAACAGCACGACTAAGCTCACGCCAACAATACTTGTGGCCATGGGCGGCACGCGCCCCAGCCACAGAACGCTGTCGGGCGCATAGCTGACGACCATCTGAATGCTGCCCACGATAACAAAAACGCCTACGCGACGAACCTCTCGGCACATGGCACAGCCAGAGCCTACAATCCGCAGCCCTACCAACCGCTTGCCGGGAGTTTGCCATCCCTGCGCCAATGCAGGCGCGCTCGGAACCATCAGAGCAAAAGGGACAAGAATGAGTTCGGAACAAAGGTGGCGATGCCGACGTCATTCTCATCCACTGCAAAACGCGCAGATCGAGCCGTAGTCACTGTCATATTCGCAACCCTGCCAATCCTCGGTTGATGAATTGTCTTCGTATCATAGTTCACGACCAAAATACGCCCATTATAAAAACCGAAACTACGCACTGTGCACGAACGCGCTGGTCCTGCTCGGCCAAAGGTAGGCGCCGCTTTGAGCACCGAAGGCGATCGGTTCAACCATTCACAATTTGTCCATGTGAACGGCGACGCCCCAAGTCGCAAGCCCGTCTCGTCCGGCCGCAAGAACGGCAAAAGAAGGAGCGCAGTCAGGATCCAGACCACAGCCCAATCAACCAGTAGCGCAACCAAGCGCCGCCTGATCAAACGTGAGGGGCTTTTCTTTTCCTTGGAACTCAGAGGTTTTCAGCCTGCGGCATGCCCAGCACGTGGTATCCACCATCGACGTTGATAATCTCACCCGTGGTACAAGCCCCTGCCGCCGAAGCAAGATAGACTGCTGTGCCGCCCACGGCCTCAAGGGTTGCATTCTCGCGCATCGGTGCATTCGCTCCTGCATGCTTATAGGTCTTGCGCGCGCCACCAATCGCCGCCCCTGCCAATGTCTTCATCGGACCCGGCGAGATGGCGTTCACACGGATGCCCTCGGGGCCAAGGTCATTGGCGAGATAACGTGTTGCTGATTCCAGCGCCGCCTTGGCCACGCCCATAACATTGTAGTTCGGGACCACTTTGTTGGAGCCTTGGTACGTCAGCGTCAGCAGAGTGCCACCATTCTCGTTCATCAGCGGATGGGCGCGGCGCGCCACTTCGATAAAACTGTAAGCAGAGATATCCATGGTGTGTTTGAAGTTCGCGCGCGACGTGTTCAGGAAACGCCCCGTTAGTTCGGATTTGTCGGAAAATGCAATCGCATGGACCACGAAGTCAATCGTGGGCCAGCGTGCGCCCAACTGCTCGAATGCTGCGTCGAGGGAAGCATCATCGGTCACGTCCACATCGACCATAAAATCGGACCCAACACTCTCGGCCAGTGGCTTGAGGCGGGTGCCAAAGGCGTCGCCCTGATAGGTAAAGGCAAGCTCTGCCCCGGCCTCTGCCATCGCCTTTGCAATGCCCCAAGCGATGGAGCGCTCATTGGCGACACCCATGATCAGGCCGCGTTTTCCCTGCAACATTCCAGTCATTCTATTGATCCTAAGCTTTGTATTTTGAAAGGATCATTGATCCGTTGGTGCCGCCAAATCCGAAGGAGTTGGTCATGACTGAATCCAGGCCTGCGTTATCGACGCGGGTGGTGGCGATTTCCGCAGGGTCGAGGCGTTCGTCCAATGTTTGCACATTGATTGACGGCGTGATGAAATCATCCTCCAACATCAACAGACAGAAGATCGTTTCCAACGCGCCCGCCGCACCTTGGGCGTGGCCCGTCATGGATTTTGTAGAGCTTACAGGCGGTGTGGAGCCTTGGCCGAACACACGGCGCACAGCTTCGATCTCGCCCACATCGCCAACGGGCGTAGAGGTGCCGTGGGCATTGATATAGCTAACTTTGCGCCCTTCGGGCAACGTGCTCAGGGCCAAGCGCATCGCGCGTTCGCCACCCTCACCCGAGGGTGCAACCATATCGTGACCGTCTGATGTCGCAGCATACCCTGTGACTTCAGCATAAATTTTTGCACCACGGGCCAAAGCATGCTCAAGGTCTTCGAGCACAACCATGCCGCCGCCGCCAGAAATTACAAACCCATCGCGGTCTTGGTCGAACGCACGCGAAGCAAGCTCTGGTGTGTCGTTATACTTGCTGCTCATCGCGCCCATGGCGTCGAACAGGCAGGACAACGTCCAATCCAGTTCTTCTCCGCCACCTGCGAACATAACGTCCTGTTTGCCCATCATAATCTGCTCTGCTGCGTTGCCGATGCAATGTAGAGAGGTCGAGCAGGCGGAAGTGATAGAATAGTTAATGCCTTTGATCTTATAAGCCGTCGAGAGGTTCGCACTCACTGTGGAACTCATACATTTCGGCACAGCAAAAGGACCAATCCGCTTGGTAGCGCCCGTGCTTTTCACCACTTCGTGCGCGGCGAGCATGGCAGAGGTGGACGGCCCGCCAGAGCCAGCAACCAGACCTGTGCGCGGATTAGAGATCATATCCGCACCCAGTCCTGCATCCTCAATGGCTTCGCCCATCGCCAGATAGGCATAGGCAGCGCCCTGCCCCATGAAGCGGAACGTGCGCTTGTCGATGTGCTCTTGCGGGTTGATTTTGAGCGTGCCGGCAATGCGCGAGCGAAATCCGTGCTCGGCCATTTCCTCTGACGCGACAATCCCGCTGGTGCCAGCCTTAAGCGATGCTTTGACCTCGGCTGCATTGTTCCCGATGGATGAGACGATGCCCAATCCTGTGACCACTACTCTTCTCATGAGCAAACCTCCGGTTTGACGCGACGCATGTGCAGCACTCCCTATTCTCGCTGTCTCCTTCTTAGGACAGGGCCGCGCCATGGTGCAAGCGGGTAGCCAGCATTGGCGGCCTCCCTCAGTAATGATTTGTCAGCAAACAATCAACGATTTCGAAATCTACTGTTGCCATACAAGCATCAATCAAGCCCCCCGCCCACGAGGAGGCCATCCTGACAGGGTCCCCCCTATTGAGCGGAGAACCCGATATGATCCGAGGCAGCACCACAAATGGCAATGACCGCATAACAAGCGACAGAGCCGCAGATCGTCTTGTCGGCGAAGCTGGCAACGACACCCTCATAGGCGGCGGCGGTGCTGATACACTTGTGGGAGGGGACGGCAACAACAGGCTGATTGTCACAAATGGATCGGGCACAACGGGTTTGCGGGGCGGCAATGGCAATGATTATCTTTATGCCGCACTCCCCGGTGCAGGTCAGGTGCATATGTTCGGCATGGATGGCAACGATACCTTAGTCATGGACCTGACCAAGGGGGAGGACCGCTTTCGCAGCAGAGACGGTGAGCAAATCAATTATCAGGGACACCACGCCTATGGAGGGACAGGTGCTAACACCTTTGCGTTTGTGAACGCAGAGGCCGCGCGCGGGACAATCATTGGCCTTATCGACGATTTCAATGCATCCGAGGACACGCTGATGCTTGATGACGACATCCTCGATCTGGAAAATCTGCCCCGCGATGTCCATCTTTTTACGTTCAAGGACCAACAGTGGATCAAGATCGGCGAAAACGCATTCTTTGCGCGGGAGGGCGCGCGCAAAGGCGGGACAGAGCGGCACTTTCTTGATGCCACAGATTTGGATGCAATGATGCTGGCAAGCGGTGACCCAAACGCCCGTGTGCAATTTATCGATCAGGTAAACGAAGTACCTGCCGATCTGGTTCAACGGAACGCAGATTTTGATGCCGCCCGCAACATTGGCGGCTCCGCAAGCGATGAAGACCCAATTGGTTCGTTGGGCGACGATGCCATTAACGACACCCGCGTGCGCAATGCACAATTGCCAGAGGACATCACGGACAACCGTTTTGAGGCACGCGCTGGCGACGATCTGATCAACGCAGGTAAGGGGTATGACACTGTGTTTGGTGGCGCTGGGGACGACAGTATTGCAGGTGGCCTCGACGATGATCTCTTGATGGGCGGTGCGGGAAACGACTTTCTATTTGGCGGAAGTGAGCATGACACCTTACTCGGCAATACCGGCAACGATGTTCTTGAGGGAGGCACGGGCTACGACGAATTGGGCGGCGCACAGGGCGACGATCTAATCCGCGGTCAAACAGGGCGGGACACGCTTTTTGGTGGTGCGGGCAATGACAGGATGAGTGGAGGCGGCTGGAATGACCGCCTCCACGGGCAGCGCGGCGGGCACGGGCGCGATCTGGCATGGGATGGCACAGGCAAAGATATCTTTGCCTGTGCCGACGACGATATGTTGGATTGGGACGACTTGCCAGGCGATACTGACACGCGCGCCCGACATCTCGACCAAATCGAAGATTTCGAGATCAGAGAAGACAGGATTCTATTGTCAGGCTTCTCAGCAACCAACGATATCTCAGACCTGAGTGCGGCCAACATTACGTTGGATGGCACTCATTACGGCATGTTGACCGTCGAGGAAACGAACCAGCTCATCCTCGTCCAATTAGAGAATGAAGCAGCACGTGAAGAGTTGATGGAAGAAGACAATTTTGCCTTCTTCTAAGCATCAGCTTTCGCTCAGCGCGACTTTCATATCCGTAACCTCATAGATCAGCTCGCCATCGGCTTCGACTGTACCGCTGGCAACACCCATGGTCAGGCGACGCGTCTGGATCGCCTTGGTGAAATCAATTTTGTACGTCAGCATCTTGCGGTCAGGACGCACCATGCCCTTGAGCTTCACTTCACCAACGCCCAGCGCATAACCACGCCCAAGCCAGCCGCGCCAACCAAGGTTGAACCCCGTCAGCTGCCACAGCCCATCAAGGCCGAGACATCCTGGCATGATCGGATTGCCTGGAAAGTGGCAGTCGAAAAACCACAGGTCAGGCGTGATATCAAACTCGGCAACGATATGGCCTTTGCCATGTGCCCCGCCGTCGCCAGAGACTTCGGTAATCCGGTCCATCATCAACATCGGTGGTGCAGGAAGCTGCGCATTGCCTTCGCCAAACAATTCGCCCCGCGCGCATTTCAGCAGGTCTTCTTTGTTAAAACTGGTGGGGTATTCGGCCATTGTCCATTCTCCTGCACGTCTTTGGGTTGTTGCTCACCTAACACCCTGCCTCGCAGACCTGCAAGAGGGGTGCAGCGTGCCACGCTGGATCAAAACCCCGATAAATATGCAGCGCGAACGGCGCTTGGCGCATCTGTCGCAGCATTTCTAATTGAAAACCCCGTTAATCACCCTCTATATTGCGGCTAGTTCTTAAAGAGGTCGCTCATGTTCGAGACTATGCTGGAAACTGGAACCAAATGGCTCGCAACTGCGGGACTCCGCCCGACGCGCCAGCGATTGACGTTGGCAACATTGCTTGTGGGCGATGGCCAGCACCGCCATGTCACAGCCGAGAGCTTGTTTGATGCCGCAAAAGATGGCGTTGAGAGTGTCTCACTGGCGACTGTTTACAACACACTCCGCGCTTTTTGCGATGCGGGCCTTCTACAGGAAGTTACTGTTGACGGATCACGCAGCTATTTTGATACCAACACCCACGACCATCCGCACTTCTTTTGGGAGGACGAGGCGCGTCTCACTGATGCCCCCTCCGATCAGCTGGTGATTGCACAACTGCCCGACGCACCCGAGGGCGCAGAGATCGCGTCCGTCGATGTCGTCATCCGTCTGCGCAAGAAAGCCTGATGCCCCATCCATTACTGAGCCAATCCGACATCGACACATACCAGCGTGACGGTGTGGTTATCGTTCGTGGTCTGTTCAAAGAACACGTCGAAACTTTGCGCACAGGGATTGCGCGCAACATGGATACCCCTGGGCCGTACGCATCCAACAATGACAAAGCGGGCGAAAAAGGATTGTTCTTTGACGACTACTGCAACTGGCAGCGCATCGCGGAATTCCAACAGGTGATCGAAGATTCTCCTGCTTCAGAAGTCGCCGCCGACCTCATGCAGTCCGACACCGTGCAACTTTTCCATGATCATGTGCTGGTCAAAGAGCCGGGTACAACCATGGCCACTCCTTGGCATCAGGATGGCCCCTATTACTTTGTAGAGGGTCGTCAAAACGTAAGTTTCTGGTCCCCGCTTGATCCTGTAACCGATGCAACACTACGCTGCGTAGCAGGCTCCCATCTTTGGGAAAAACCCGTTCTGCCAACCAAATGGGCCAAGAATAAACCATTTTTTAACCCTGCCCCCTACATGGCTGTTCCAGATCCAGATGCCGAAGATATGGACATCCGTGAGTGGCATATGGCACCAGGCGATGCGGTCGCGTTCAACTACGGCATCTTGCACGGCGCACGCGGGAATACGGCAGCTGCGCGCCGCCGCGCATTCTCATTGCGCCTCTTGGGAGATGATGCGCGCTATACCCAGCGTCCTGGGGCAACGTCGCCGCCATTCCCAGACCACAATATGGAACAAGGCCAACGCCTGCGCGACGATTGGTTCCCGACCCTCTATACTCGCCCATAAAAAAGGGCGCCACCTGCATCTTACAAACCGCGCCCTATCTTATTTGGCTAAAAATCCCTTGGGGAGGCTTTGCCGTTAGGCGAAGGCGGGGCAGAGCCCCTCCTCCGCAAACGCATTAAGCAGCGTCGATTTTCATCAATTCGATATCAAATTGCAAGTCCTTACCCGCCAGCGGGTGGTTCGCGTCGAGTGTAACTGTCGCCTCATCTACTTCCACAATAGTCACAGGCATAGCTTGCCCATCTGGCGTCTGCATTTGCAACTGAAGGCCCACTTCAAGCGGGACATCCGCAGGGATACCTTCGCGCGGCACGGCCTGACGCATTTCAGGATTTGATTGACCGTAGGCGTCATCAGCACCAATCTTGACGATCTTCTTATCGCCGACTTTCATACCTGGAATGGCCACATCAAGGCCAGGAATGATTTGGCCTGAACCCACTTCAAACGCCAGTGGCTCACGCCCATCCGAGCTGTCGAAAGTTGTGCCATCCAGCAATGTACCAGTGTAGTGCAGGTGTACGGTGTCGCCAGCCTTAACTTCGGCCATAAGTCGTCTCCAATATGATCAGGAATTTGTAAGGGGAGACCGCGTATCTGCGCAGGTGCTCCAAAAGATGGCCGCATTCTTTCAAGACGCGGCCTAAACCGCAACCCCCATTTCATCCTTTTCCACTCGGCCGCCCCATGTCACTGTGCGGCATATCACCCTTCATAATGCGGAGCCTGCAATGCCCATCACCACCTGTATTTTTGACGCGTACGGCACACTCTTTGATGTGGCTGCTGCCGCGCGGCAGGCCGCCGCCGAGCCTGACTATGCCGCCATCAAAGATGACTGGCCGCAACTGGCAGAGCATTGGCGCAACAAACAACTTAACTACAGTTGGTTGCGTGCTGTAGCGGGCGCACATTGCGATTTCTGGCAAGTGACCCAAGAGGGTCTTGATTGGGCGTTAGAGAAGACAGGCCACCACGGTGACGGTGCGTTGCGAGAGCGTTTGTTGCAGCTTTATTGGGAATTGGGCGCATATGCCGAAGTCCCCACCATGTTGCAGACGCTCAAAGCAGCAGGTCTGAATACTGGCATCCTCTCCAACGGCTCCCCCGCTATGTTAAGTGGTGCAGTTAAAAGCGCAAATATTGACGACGTTCTGGACGCGTTGCTGTCTGTGGAAAGCGTGGGCATCTTCAAACCTGACGCGCGCGTGTACGATCTTGTGGCGGCTGAGTTCGACTGCGCGAAGGAGGAGGTCCTCTTTGTTTCTTCCAACGGTTGGGACGCTGCAGCAGCGACCGGATACGGCTTTACCACTGCATGGGTGAACCGTGGGGGAGAGCCAATGGACCACCTACCATGGAAACCTGCACATACGCTCAACGATCTCACAGGCATTCCAGCATTGGCAGGCATCTAATGGCACATTTTACGACGTCTGACGGGCGAAAGCTTTATTATTCGGATGAAGGGGAAGGCCTGCCCATTCTCTGCCTTGCAGGCCTCACGCGCACCACGGCTGATTTTGATTACGTCACTCCACACATCAATGATTGCCGCCTGATAAAAATGGATTATCGCGGCCGCGGACAGTCAGATTTCGATCCTGATTGGAAGAACTACTCTCTACCTGTCGAATGCCGCGATGCTCTTGAATTGCTTGACCTTCTGGAACTCGAAAAAGTTGCAATCCTCGGTACGTCGCGTGGCGGGCTGAATGCAATGGGGCTGGCTATGGGCGCAAAGGAGCGCCTGCTTGGTGTGGCACTCAATGATGTAGGCCCAGTGATTGACCCCAAGGGAATCGAGACGATCAAGGATTACATCGGCCGCAACCCTACTGCCAAAACCCACGCCGAAGCAGCCACCGCTATGGAGCGAGCCTTCCCAGAGTTCAAGAATGTGCCAGAAGGCCGCTGGCTGGAAGAAGCGCGCAAGCACTATACAGCGGATGCGGACGGCCTGCACATCACCTATGACAAGCACCTGCGCGATGCGGTGTTGGCCGCTGGTGAGCAGATGATGCCTGACCTTTGGCCTTATTTTGACGCACTGAAGGGCCTGCCCCTCGCCCTGATCTGGGGTCGCAATTCCAATCTACTCAGCGCGGACACCGTGATGGAAATGCAGATCAAGCGCACAGATATGCAACTCGCCACTGTGCCTGATCGCGGCCACATCCCATTTTTGGATGAACCAACCGCCATCGCGACCTTGCGCCGCTGGATTGGAGACATGCAATGAACATCGAAATGATCCGCGCCGCCGCCGACCGTATAAAGGCCCACGCCCTGCGCACGCCCCTGCTTAATTCCGCATTTCTTGACGAGGTCGCAGGCCGTCGCGTTTGGATCAAACCGGAATGCCTGCAGCACACAGGCAGCTTTAAATTTCGCGGGGCCTATAGTGCGCTTTCGGCGCTTGATCCCGACACCCGCGCCAAAGGGGTGATTGCGTTTTCATCTGGCAACCATGCGCAGGGCGTGGCGTTGGCCGCTAAAATGCACGGTATTTCAGCAGTTATCGTGATGCCATCTGATGCACCCCAACTCAAAATCATCAATACGCGTGCCTATGGTGCTGAGGTTGTCCTCTACGATCGCGAAACGGAGTCCCGCGACGAGATCGGTGCGCGTTTGAGCGCAGAGCGTGGCCTAACCCTTGTTAAGCCCTTTGATGAACCGCAGGTGATCGCAGGCCAAGGAACAACAGGTCTGGAAATAGCAGAGGACGCCAACGCGATGGGTATTCAAAATGCGGATGTCATTGTCTGCTGTGGCGGTGGCGGTCTGACGGCTGGCATCGCACTGGCGCTGGAGACCGATGCACCAACTCTGCGCGTACGTCCTGCTGAGCCTGCGGGATTTGACGATGTTGCCCGCTCATTGATCTCAGGTCAGATTGAACGCAACCCAACCAAATCTGGCAGCATTTGCGATGCGATCATCACTCAAGCGCCCGGCGATATTACATGGCCCATTCTCAAACGCCTCTGCGGCCCTGCCCTTGTGATCAGCGACGATGAAGCACTTGATGCCATGGCACAGGCGTTCCTGCGCCTCAAACTGGTGGCTGAACCAGGGGGCGCTGCGGCGCTGGCTGCTGCCCTCTACCGCAACAATGGGATCAAAGGCGATGATGTCATCGTCACAATCTCTGGCGGCAACGTCGATCCCGCCATGTTCACCCGCGCGTTGGAGCGTCTATGACCAATTTCACCATCGCCAGTTTCAACGTCAAAAACCTTATTGGTGCGGACAGCGAATACTGCCGGTTCCAGTCCTACACCCCTGAAAAGCATGCGTGGAAGCGCGATTGGCTTGCCGATCAGATGGTCATACTGGATGCCGATATCGTCGGTTTCCAAGAAGTATTCGACGAGGCAGCGCTGAGCGATGTGATCACGCTGGCCGACAAATATGGCGACGCGCAAAACGAGTTTTCCCTGCCCGACGGCACCAAACGCTACCGCAAGCGTGCGATTTTTGACAAGCTGGCCTATAGCAGCTACCGCGAGGCTGAGATCGGCTTTGCCCCCAATATGAACGACGGCGAGGCAGGCCACCGCCGGCCCGGTGTGGCGATCCTGTCGCGCTTCGGCTTTGTGGATGAGCCTGAGATTATTCAGGATTTGGGCCAGCCGCTCGACATTCTCTTCTCCGACAGAGGCGAGGATGGCGGCTTTTTCCGCATCAGCCGCTTGAGCCGTCCAATCCTCAAAGTGCGCATCCCTGTGGGTGGGCAAGTGATTACAGTGTTCAACTGCCATCTTAAATCGAAATTGGGTGAATTCATTCGGCCAGACGATGGCGGTCACGCGCCCGAAGTGGACCTCACGCAATACGGTCCAGTGGGCCGTGCGTTGGGGGCGGCCCGCGCTGCTATGCGGCGAATGGCCGAAGCGTGGGTGCTGCGCGGGGCGATTGTGCAGGAATTGCAGGCGGGTAACCCTGTTATGGTTTTGGGCGACTTCAACGATGCTGAGAACGCTGTGAGCAGCGAGATTATCTCGGGCGAGCATCCATTCAAGAACTACCAGTGGATGCTGCGCCATGATGCAGGGCATCGCGGCGACCGGTACTCAGAGGCAGACGCGAAGCAGATCACAGAAGATATCGAACCGTGCGCCTGCATGCTGCAGAAAAGCTGTTTGTGCGCAAATCCCTGCGCGACATGGTCTTTACCGCTGCCTTTGGCGGTGTGTACGAGAGCATCGATCAGATATATATGTCACGGCACTTTCTGCCTGAATACGCAGGCAGCATCGGTGAGATGGAATATTTCAGCGTGTTGAACGACCATCTGACCGATGGCAGTCACGCTGAAGCGCCCTACAACAAACTCGCCTCTGACCACGGACAGATCATGGCGCATATGATACTGAAGGGAGAGACATCGTGAACCTATTTGATGCTGGAGATGTGCGGATACACTACCGCGTAGATGGCCCCGCCGATGGCCCGACTGTCGTTTTTGCCAACTCGCTGGGCACTGATATGCGACTTTGGGATCCCATCTTGCCTCTATTGCCTGCGGGTCTGCGCATTATTCGCTGGGACAAGCGCGGGCATGGCTTGTCAACTGTGCCAAGTGGCCCTTACACCATGGGCGCACTGATCAGCGATTGTGAAAAATTGCTCGATCATCTGGAGGTGAAAGAATCCGTTTTTGTCGGCCTGAGCATTGGCGGGATGATCGCCCAAGGGCTGGCCGTGAAACGCCTCGACCTCATTCGCGCCATGGTGCTGAGCAATACAGCCGCCAAGATCGGCAATCCGGCCCTGTGGGACGAACGCATCGCGGCCGTGCACAAGGACGGCGTCGAAAGCCTTGCGGATGCCGTGATGGAGCGGTGGTTCTCTACTGAGTTTTGTAAGACGCCTGAGCTGGAACTGTGGCGGAACATGCTCGTACAGCAGGCTGACAATGGTTATGCAGGATGCTCCGCTGCGATTTCAGGCACAGATTTCTACACACCCACCAGCGGCTTACGCTTGCCGATGTTGGGCATTGCGGGGTCTGAGGATGGCTCGACCCCACCTGATATGGTGCGTGAAACTGTAGATCTCATCCCCGGCTCAACGTTCCATCTGATCCGCCGCGCAGGGCATTTGCCATGTGTTGAGCAGCCGGAAGAATTTGCACAAGTCTTGGGTGACTTTCTGAAAAGCGTAGGCCATATCTGATCCATCCGTCAGACTGCCCAAAGAAGTGAGACACCCCGATGGCCGCATCCGTTTTCGACAGCCCTCTTTATGCGCATTTGTTCCCGACGGGTGATGCAGGGCGGCTTTTCTCAGACACGGCCGCTATTCGCGCGATGCTGTTGGTTGAGGGTGCACTTGCCCATGCCCAAGGGGCGCAGGGTGTCATTCCTGAACTCAGCGCAAGAGCGATCCAGCGCGCCACGATGGAAATCCAGATCGACCCCGGTGCGATTGCACGCGCGACGGGCGAGAATGGTGTCAGTGTACCAGGCCTTGTCGCCGCCTTCCGCGCAGAGATGAACGCGCCCGAGCACGCGCAATTCGTGCATTGGGGTGCTACGTCGCAGGATATCATCGACACAGGATTGATGTTGCGCTTGAGGCAATTGTTGTTGCTGGCGGAGACGGACCTGCGGGCCATCATTGCGAACCTGAGCAAGCAGGCAAATGAACACGCAGCCACGCCCATGGCCGCACGAACCTATGGCCAGCAAGCGACGCCTACCAGTTGGGGCGCGGTAGTGGCTGATTGGGGCCATGGGCTATGTGATCTGCTAGACGCGCTCCCTGCCCTGCGCGAAACCTCCCTGCTCGTCTCGCTGTCTGGTGCGGCTGGCACATCCTCCGCCTTGGGCGCGGATGCCGCGCAAACCCGCGCCGCTTTGGCGAAAGGCTTGGGGCTGAACGATCCCAAACGCAGCTGGCACGTGGACCGCGGCCCGATCCTGCGCATTGCCGATTGGCTGGCGCAGGTCACTGCACAGCTGGCACGGATGGGCGGCACGTTGATCGCCCTCACAGGCAGTGAGATTGGCGAAGTCACGCTGGGTGCGGCGGGCGCGTCCTCCACCATGCCGCAGAAGCAAAACCCTGTGGCCCCTTCCGCGCTCCAAGCGCTTGGGCATCAGATGACAGGGCTGCGCGCAGCCCTCGCACCTGCGACCCAACACCTACACCAGCGCGATGGGGCAGCATGGTTTGCCGAATGGATGGTTTTACCGCAGATCGCCTTGAGTACTGCGTGCGCCCTGCAACATGCCAAAGCGCTGAGTGAAGGTCTGAAACCAAATGTCGGCAACATGGCCGCCACGCTGGAAGGCGGCCTCGGCCGGATCCATGCAGAAGCGCTCAGCTTTGCCTTAGCCGCCCAAATGCAACGCCCCCAAGCGCAGGCCACAACCAAAGCACTGTGCAAACAGGCCCAAGGGGAAGGTCGCGAGCTTAAAGACATCGCACTGACCGCCTACCCCGATCTACCCGCAGATCTCTTTGATCCCGCGAAGTCCTTAGGCCTCGCCCCACAAGAAGCGCAGGCGTTTATCGCCCGCGCAAAGGAGCTGTAGCATCTCACGTCTCCCAATTATCTTTATTATGCTGACTGTGATGATCGACGCCATGGGTATCGGTCTGATCATCCCCGTGATGCCCGACCTTATTCAGGAAGTCGGCGGCGGCACATTGGCCGAAGCCGCGATCTGGGGAGGCATTTTATCAACGACTTTCGCAGTGATGCAATTCCTCTTTGGCCCTGTTATGGGCGGCCTGTCCGACCGTTTTGGCCGCAGGCCTGTTCTACTCATTGCCCTGGTGGTCATGGCGCTCGACTATGTGCTGATGGCACTGGCCAGCGCACTTTGGGTGCTGTTGCTGGGCCGTGTGATCGGCGGGATTACCGCCGCAACGCAGTCCACGGCGACTGCCTACATGGCAGATATCTCCGCTCCCCATGAACGTGCGGCGCGCTTTGGGCTTGTGGGGGCTGCTTTTGGTGCAGGGTTTGTGATTGGACCTGTTATGGGCGGATTGCTGGCTGAATATGGCACCCGTGCGCCGTTCTGGATGGCCGCAGGACTGGCAGCAGCGAATGCAGTCTTCGGCTGGGTCGTGCTCAAGGACACTGTGACAGATGCTAAGCGCCGCAGCTTTAACTGGCGCCGCGCCAATCCATTGGGCGCATTGCGTGCGCTCGGACGGCTCCCAGGTGTGACGCCGCTTCTGCTGGTCTATTTCATCTACTATATTGGTTTTGCTGTCTATCCTGCCGTCTGGTCATATTTCGGCAAGGAGCGGTTTGACTGGTCACCCTCTACAATTGGCCTCTCGCTCGCGCTATTCGGCATCTCCATGGCGCTGATCCAAGGGGGGTTGATCCGCCCTGTTCTCAAAGCATGGGGCGAGCGTGGAACTGTGATTGCGGGCCATCTGTTTAGCATCGTCAGCCTCATTGGAATTGCGGTCATCACGTCAAGCACATGGGTGCTTTTGCTGACCCCAATCGCAGCCTTTGGCGGGATCATTCCGCCTGCCCTGCAAGGCATCATGTCCGCCAGAGTGGCTGACGATGCCCAAGGCGAATTGCAAGGTGCACTCACCTCAGCCTCTGCACTCGCAATGATTATATCGCCGTTGGTCATGACCTATACATTTGCGCAATTCACCGATGCGCAGGCCCCGATCTATCTCCCCGGCGCACCATTTCTGCTGGCCGCAGGGCTGAGCACACTGGGCCTCGCAGCCCTCATAATCGGAACGCGGCGCGGACGCTGACGCAATGTTGTGACTGCTGTGCGCAATAGGGCTTGTTCACATGACTTATCTGGGCAAACCTCTGCTCCAACACCATAGAGGATGCACCATGAAAAAGATCAAAGCCGCCGTTTGCCATGAATTTGGCGCCCCACTCAGCATTGAAGAAATCACCCTACGCCCACCAGTGCAAGGCGAGGTCGAAGTCACGCTGGACGCAGTGGCTATCTGTCATTCTGACATTTCCTTTGCGGAAGGCGCATGGGGCGGATCGTTGCCAGCAGTCTATGGCCATGAAGCGGCGGGCAAAATTGCAGCTGTTGGCGACGGCGTGAACGGTCTGGCGGTGGGTGACAGTGTGATTGTCACGCTCATTCGCTCCTGCGGGACTTGTCCCTCATGTGCTGGAGGCGCACCAACTTTGTGCAGCACGCCCTATGACGGCGACCATGGACCAATCAAAACGGCTGATGGCGGCAAGCTGCATCAAGCCATGGCCTGCGGTGCCTTTGCCGAAGCGGTGGTCGTCGACCAGCGACAAGTGGTGAAAATCGGTGAGGATATTCCAAAAGAATGTGCAGCTTTGATCGCCTGTGGCGTGATCACAGGCGTGGGGGCTGTGGTGAATGCCGCAGGTCTGCGTGCAGGTCAGGACGTTGTGGTGATCGGCGCAGGCGGTGTTGGTCTCAACGCGATCCAAGGCGCGCGCATCGCAGGTGCACGTCGTATTGTGGCCGTAGATATGTCTGAGGAAAAGCTGGCGATTGCGCGCGAGTTTGGTGCGACAGACGGGGTACTGGCGTCCAGCAAAAAACCTTGGTCAGATGCCAAGAAGGCCATGGGCCGAGGCGCAGACGCTGTAATTGTTACTGTCGGTGCGATCCCCGCCTATGACACTGCACCTCGCTACCTCGCGTACGGCGGCAAGGTCGTGATGGTCGGCATGCCCCATTCTGGCGCAATGTCGAGCTATGAACCTGTGATGCTGGCCGCTGTGGGACAAGGCATGGTGGGCTCCAAAATGGGTGACGTCGTCATCCAGCGTGATATTCCGTGGATGGTGGACCTCTATTCCCAAGGGCGGCTCAAGCTCGACGAGCTGATCTCGGGGCGCTGGGAGTTGGACCAGATTAACGAGGCGATTGCTGATACTAAGACAGGCTCGGCACGGCGCAATGTGATCTTGTTTGATCGGTAACAGGTGCGTCCGTTGTCAGGACGGAATTGAGTTTAAGGGCCAAATGAAGCGGCCCTTGGACGGCAGTTGAATCAAGATAAGGTGACCCCATGCAGTTGAAAGATTTGGACGTTATTGTCACGGCACCCCCTGCGCCTGGTTGGGGGGGACGGTACTGGATACTCGTAAAAGTCACGACCGCGTGCGGAATTGTCGGTTGGGGGGAGTGTTATGCATCCTCGGTCGGGCCAGAAGCCATGCGCAGTGTGATCGAAGATGTATTTGCGCGCCATATGGCCGGCGAGAACCCTGAGAATATCGAGATGATGTTCCGTCGTGCCTATTCTGCGGGCTTCACGCAGCGGCCTGATCTAACGGTCATGGGCGCGTTTTCAGGGCTTGAGATTGCAAGCTGGGATATTTTGGGCAAAGCGCGGGAACGACCTGTCTATGCCCTGCTCGGCGGTGTGATGAATGCACGTGTGCGGGCCTATACCTATCTTTACCCTCTGCCACATCATGATCTGGGTGCGTTCTGGTCCTCGCCCGAGATGGCGGCGGAATCTGCTTTGGATGCAGTAAACCGTGGCTATACAGCGGTGAAATTTGATCCTGCTG
>CAWVZA010000010.1:0-35156 GCA_963934545.1 uncultured Sulfitobacter sp. | reverse complement strand
TAAATTCCGATTTAGCCCGTGTTTGTACAAGTCGTCGGGTACGCGGTTGGAGGTGGTAATGACGACTACACCAGCCGCAAACAGCGCCTCAAACAAACGGCCCACGATCATCGCATCAGTGATATCGGTGATCTGCATTTCGTCAAAGGCGAGCAGGCGCACAGAGTTGCTGACATCCTTTGCGACTGGTGCGATGGCATCATCAACGCCTGTCTTGCGGGCTTCGTGCATGGCACTGTGAATTTCTTGCATAAAGGCGTGGAAGTGTACGCGCCGTGCAGGAATGCCCTCCAAGCTATTGACGAACATGTCCATCAGCATGGATTTGCCGCGCCCGACGCCACCCCAAAGATACAGTCCTTTGGGTGGTTCAGGCGCTTTGCGAAACAGCCCTCTTTTTACAGGCTGGAACAGCGCATCGCGGATGCGGTCAAATTCGGGCATCAGGCCCTCTTGCGCCGGATCAGTGCGCAAAGTGCCATCTGCAATCAACTGGTCATATTGAGTACGCAAGTTTGTCATAGCTCTCTCCCTATCTTTCGCCGCATCCGTTGGAAAGTGGCTGCATACAATCATCTGATTGACGAACCGTGAGGTCAGGCGCATTTTGCTGCGACAGAACTGGAGCTACTTCATGGACAAATCCCCCCTTTTCTCGCCTGTCCTGATTGTGGGCTGTGTGATCATAATGGTCAGCTTTGCCATCCGCGCGTCCTTTGGTGTGTTTCAAATTCCTATTGCTGAAGAATTTGGTTGGTTGCGGGCCGAATTTTCACTGGCGATTGCGATCCAGAACCTTGCGTGGGGCATTGGCCAGCCGCTGTTCGGGGCAATGGCGGAAAAGATCGGGGACCGCAAAGCAATCGTTCTGGGTGCTGTGATCTATGCGTTGGGGCTGATCCTATCGGCGGGCGCAGATACTCCTATCGCGCATCAAACTTATGCATGGCTGGTCGGGTTTGGCATTGCCGGTACAGGTTTCGGTGTAATCCTTGCGGTGGTCGGGCGTGCCGCGTCTGATGATAACCGCTCCATGGCGCTGGCTGTGGTGACGGCCGCAGGCAGTGCAGGGCAGATTTTCGGTGCTCCTGTTGCGGAATGGTTGCTCGGGATCATGAGCTGGCAAATGGTCTTTGTCGTTTTTACCGCTGCGATTTTGTCGATGATCCTGACTTTGCCGTTTATGCGTGCGCCCATTCAGGCCGATCGCGCAGAGTTGGAAGAAGCGATGGGCACGATACTGCTGCGTGCGTTCAAAGACCCTAGCTACACGCTCATCTTCCTTGGGTTCTTCTCATGCGGGTATCAGCTGGCCTTCATCACGGCTCACTTCCCCGCGTTCGTGACCGAGATGTGTGGCCCCATCCTCGCGGGTAGTGCATTGCACAACATGGGGATTACGACGACATCCGCGCTTGGAGCTGTCGCAATCTCGCTGATTGGTGCTGCAAACGTGGGGGGGACGTTGCTCGCTGGTTGGGCGGGCAAGCGGTACTCGAAGAAGTATTTGCTATCAGGAATATACACAGGACGCACGATTATTGCTGCGGTCTTTATCCTGATGCCCATCACACCGCTGAGTGTGGTGATCTTCTCTGCCGCGATGGGGTCGCTCTGGCTTGCGACTGTGCCGCTCACTTCGGGGCTTATCGCGCATATCTATGGCTTGCGCTACCTGGGCACGCTCTACGGCATCATCTTTTTCAGCCATCAGCTGGGCAGCTTTGTGGGTGTTTGGCTCGGCGGGCGGATGTATGATGCTTATGGGACGTATGCAACAGTTTGGTGGATTGGCGTGGCAGTGGGTGCGTTTAGTGCCGTTGTGCATCTGCCAGTGCGCGAAAAGCCGGTGCGCCTTGCACCTGCTTGACAGTTAAAGTGCTAAAAAGGCATGTTAATTATATGAGATATATAACAATTTTACTGATGGTTCTGGGCCTTGCCGCTTGTGGCGGTTCACAACCTGATGACAGGGGAAATGACCGTGGGGCGCAGAAGAAGGCGTTTGCGATGGTTGGATTCGTGCAGTCTGATCCTTTATTGAGCAGTTACCCAAGGGCATGTCCCGTCAATGTCTATAGGGCAGCAACCAGTAGCCCAGATAACGTGGCAGATTGCAGCAAAAGACCGCGTGAGTGCATCAGTCAGTGCAAAAACGGGAATTCAAAAGCCTGCTTTGATGCGACCCAAATCGTTGAAGCGGGGAGTTCTCCTGACGACAATCTGGCGACCTATCCTCTTTATATGCGGGCATGTGCAGTTGGTGACGGGAATGCCTGTGTGAACGCGGGTGCTGCGGTCAAAAATACAGTCTGGAGTGAGGGAAAGTCCGAGCAAGCGGCCACACCTCAATGCCAGCTAGAGACCTTCTCGACGATGTGCACAGCGGGTCATGCATGGGGCTGTTATATGGCAGCACAAGAGTACAAACGCGGTGGATTTGACGGCCAAAGTGATGCGAAATACGAAGAAAATATGCGCAGCGCCTGCAAGGTCAGCAAGACGTCAGGCGCCTGTTATCCCGCCTTTCATTAAGTGTCGTGACCCCAATCATCGCCTTCGGGTGCAGGTAAGAATGCGGTGATATGTGCAAGCAGCGCCTCAGTGTGGGTATAGGGCAGGCCATGCCCCGCATCCTCAATCACCTCATGGATGACATCGCGGTTCCATGCTGCCAACTGTCCCATCGCACTTGCTTGGATCACGTCATCCTCTGCGCCCCAGATCGCCAGTACTGGAAGGCCATTGCGGCGCAGGGCCATATGCTCCCCCTCTAAGGGTCTGCTCAAGATGCCTCTCAGGCTGGCCAATACAGCAGGGATAAACCCCTGAAACATGAGCTGTCTTTCTTGTCCCTTGGAGATATCGGACGGAACTGATGTCGTCTCCTGTTCCGCACGAATGCCACGGCGCAACTGGAGCGGATATGCGGCAAGCATAAGCCACTTTCCTGCAATGCCTTGATCACGGATGAATTTGAGAAGGGGTGTCTCGGCCAGCGTCATTCCTGCGGACGCGAGTAGCACCAGCCGCCTTACGCAGGCAGGATATGTCGACGCAAACCCCGTCGCGATTGCACCGCCCATTGAGTAGCCGATCATATGGAACGGATCCTCTACTTCTAGGTGGATCAAAAGATCATCCAGCTGTTGATTGAAAAATGCTTTGTCTTGAATGCTGTCGAGGTGATCCGAAAACCCACGCCCGTACAGGTCATACACAAGAACACGAAAGCCCAAAGTGGTGAGCCCTTTGGCAAGTTGGGCCCAAACAAAACTGGGGGTGGTCAGCCCGTGCACACAAACAATTAAGGGCCCTTCATTTGGCCCACTGAGATGAAAGTGTGTGACCCCTTGCGACAATTCTACAAACTGTCCAGGCGCAGAGCCACGCCTGCCATCGCTCATGACAGCACGGTAATGCTCAACCGCAAATGGCGCAGCGGCGATAGCTGCAAGAAGGAGGGCGACCCATATCACGATGCAGCGTTACGCCATTGGTCGAGAATGTAACGGCTGGTCATGAGGTCCAAATGCGCACCACCACCGTTTTTACAAATGGTGATTTCCTCAGCGGACGTTCGTTTGAACGCATCCAGATCATAGTAGTCAGCAATGATATGATCGCGTGCAATGGCACCGCTCTCCAAAGGAATTTTGATTTCGCCTATATGGCCTAACGTGGTGTCAAAACTATCAACGAATAAGCGTGCACGGCGCAGCGCTTCGTCATCCACTTCGCGCATGTCAGGACGATACGCACCGATGAGATCAAGGTGCTGACCCGCCTGTAGCCATGCACCCTTGATCACAGGTTCGGTTGTCATCGTGGCGCTGCCTATGATTTCGGCCTCGCAGACGGCAGTTTCCAGATCATCTGCGATGGCAACTTGAGGCAAGCTGTTGGCGAGCGTCTCTGCACTGGTGCGTGTTCTGCTCCACACTGTGAATGACGCATCTGGAAAGGCGGCGGAATAGGCTGCGTGCAGGGACCGTGCCACTGTGCCTGCTCCGACCAAAAGGATGCGCTTGGCATTGGGGCGTGCAAGGCGCCGCGCGGCCAACAGGCTGTCTCCGGCGGTCTTCCATTTCGTCACCAGATGAAAATCAATGATCGCTTCGAGGGTGCCGTCCGTGTCGGAATACAGGCTAACACCTCCATTGATGTTCGGCTTTCCCTGATCGCCATTGCGGGGAAACACGGTGGCTGATTTCACGGCCATTCCCATGCCATCAATCCACGCGGCACGGCTGAGCAGAGTGTCGCGATCACGGTAGAGAAAAGTATCGCCAATTTCAGCCTTTGGTCGCGTATGTTCTGCCGCCAGCGCATTGGTCAGTGCAATCCAATCGAGCAGTTTTTCACCAGCCTCGAACGTGATGAAGGGTATGGATGTCATTTCGCTTCTTCCTCCGTGAGCAGTCCTTCGAAAACTAACCTGTCAGCCCAGCCTTGCGACCCGTCGAACAAATGTGTCTGCCAGCCGCGCAGGGCAGCAGCTTCGATATTTTCAGGTCTGTCATCGGTGAACAACAAGGCGTCCCCTGACAGGGCAGAGCCATTCTCCACCATCTGATAAATCTGTGGATCAGGCTTCACCACACCCATATGGCCAGAGATGAAATCACGATCAAATATACGCATAAACGGATATTTCTGTTCAGCGATTGCGTAGGTCTCAATCCCGAAATTGGTGAGGGAAAAGACTGGAACACCCTTTGCTTGCAATGCGGCCATCAGGCGTCCGGAATGCTCAATTGCTGGAGACGCCATATCCAACCATCGATCATGCCACATCATGATCTCATCACTCCAGTCTGGTATGCTCTGCGCGGCTTGCGTGACTACTTTTGTGAAATTTTCACCCAGATCGACACGTTCGTTCATTGCATGCAAATCAAGAGTTTCAAAAAGGGCGCGCCGACGAGCCTCCCCGATAACGGCGTCATAAAACTGTTCGGGCTGCCACTCAATTAGGACGTTGCCGATGTCAAAGATCACTGCCTTGGCTGTCATGATTTACCTTTCAACGTGGATCGAACTCTTTGGAAAAATCCCAACGGTATTTTTCTGGAGAAACCAATTATACCAGCTTGCTTGCTGCCCTGATTTCACGCTCAAGTGCTTCGAGAAATCGCGAGCGGTCCGCCTTGGAAAAAGCTTTGCCGCCACCTTGGCGAAATGGGTCGGCAGCACGCAAATCTGTCATGAGATCACGAGTCGCGAGTACATTCCCGATGTTGGCTTGGGTCAGCGCTTCACCATTGTGCTTGATGACGCGGGCACCCGCTTCGACGCATTTGGCAGCCAGTGGGATGTCACTTGTCACAACCACATCACCACGCCCTGCGCGATCTGCGATCCACATATCGGCCACATCGGGACCGTCTGGCACAATGATGTTTTCGACGTATGGGTTCTGTGACGGACGTAGCCCACCGTTGCACACCATATACATCTTGAGTTTGTGACGTGTGATCACCCGCTCGGCCTCGTCCTTAACGGGGCAAGCGTCGGCATCAATGTAGACAGCGGTCATGCGGACCACAGTGCATCTGCATGGAAGGTTACGTGGTCCTCCATGAACGTCGCGATAAAGAAATAGCTGTGATCATATCTGGGTTGCATGCGGAAGGTCCCATTCTGGCGACGCTTGGCCATGGCTGCACTCAACGCTTCGGGCTGGAGCAGATCAAGGAATTGATCGTCAGTTCCCTGATCGATCAGAACGGGTCCATCGAACCCTTTTTCCTGCATCAACAGGGTCGCATCATGGGCACTCCATGTATTTTCATCTGCGCCAAGATACGCTGTGAGTTGTTTGCGGCCCCAATCACTTGCTGTTGGATGCGCGATCGGCGCAAAGGCGGAAACTGATGCAAACCGCCCGGGCAAAGACATGGCAAGCGTTAGAGCGCCGTGGCCACCCATGGAATGACCAGTGATCGATTGCCGTTCCATATCCAGCGGATAATGCTTGGCCAGCAGCGCAGGCAATTCATCGGCAATGTAGGACCACATCCGGAAGTGAGGTTGCCACGGGTCTTGGGTTGCGTTGACGTAAAAGCCAGCGCCTTGGCCCAGATCGTATGCATCGTCATTGGCGACACTTCCACCGCGCGGAGATGTGTCTGGAAACACGAGCGCAATCCCTTGCTCGGCTGCCCATGCCTGTGCGCCCGCTTTTACCATGGCGTTCTCATGGGTGCACGTCAGACCAGAGAGGAACCAAAGGACTGGAACAGGGCCATCTTGCGCTTCGGTGGGCAGAAACAATGCGAAAGTCATATCACACGCACAGCTGCTTGAGGCGTGTTTGATGACGTGCTGTGTGCCGCCAAAACAGGCGTTGGACGAGATGGTTTCCATGGAGGTTCCTATTGCGATACCACCCATGGCTACCGAGCGGGGCGCGCAGGGGCAAGTGTTAGCTGCTTGTGAGCAACGCAATCCAGAGGCTTACCGTCACAATGCTCAATGCTGTGGAGACAAGGATGGTTGCGGAAACCCGCTGGGGTGCGACGCCGTAGTGTTGAGCAAGAATGTAAACATTCCCTGCCACGGGTAGAGCGGCCGCTGAAATCACTACGGTCGCCTGATAGGGATCAACTTTGAACAAGACGAAGCAAGCGAAAGCGACGAACAGCGGATGCAGCACTAACTTACAAAAACTGAGCCAGCCTGCGACAGAGATACGTTCGGCAGATTTAGAGGCCAATGAAGCACCGATAGCAAACAGAGCACCGGGCGTGGCGGCCGCACCTAGCAGTGTCAGAAACTCGTTCATCGGATCGGGTATTGGAATTTCCAAGCCGGACCACAGCAGTCCAAGTGTGATCGCTACAATCATCGGATTGCGGATCAACCCAAGCCCGACCGTGCGGAATATTGCAACACTCATCCTTCCATCGCGTGACCCCGTAATGAGAATGGTAATCAGCGAAGAGAAGACAATAAGATCAACAGCCAAGGCCAACATGACAGGGCCAATCGCTTCGGGTCCCAACAAAAGGACGAGCATAGGCACGCCCAAAAAGCCTACGTTCCCGATTGCAGCACATTGCGCCTCTATCGCGGTAACCTCGACATTAAGTCCACGGATATTGCTCACCAACATGGCGATGCCGTAGACAAACGCTGTCCCCCATAAATAAGCGGCAACCAAGCGGCCATCCCAAACGTCGCTCAACGACAGGTTTGCGGAAAAGCGGAACAACATTGCAGACAGTGCAAAATAGAACACAAATTTTGTCAGATACGAAGTCGCCTCAGCAGTGAAAAAGCGCGTGCGACCGGCCCAATAGCCCACGCCGATCAGCGCGAAAAAGGGAAGTGTTTTGAGGAAGATCGCTAGCATATATGACAGATAACTTGGTGCTCAGGTCTTCGCTAGTGGAAATGAGCAATCAACGGACGCTGTGCGTCACAAAATTTATGTTTCGTTTGAACGCTCTCAAATGTGATGTGTTTATTGTAATGATATTCTGCCAGCGGTTTTCACTTGGAAGTGAACTGCCGAGTTCATAAGATAGTGGTTCGTCCAACAGGAGCCGAAATGTCCGCAGTCACCGCACTGAGCAATGATGCCATTCACCGTGGCCGCAAATACGATCAAGTGCTTGCGGGCGCGCGACACGTGTTCATGGCTGACGGGTTTGAGGGGGCCAGCGTGGACGAGATCGCCCGCGTGGCTGAAGTGTCCAAAGCAACGCTCTATAAATACTTCCCCGACAAGAGTGTTTTGTTTGTCGAAGTTGCAAACATTGAATGTCAGCGCCAAGCGGTTGCCGCCTTGGACCGTATCGACCGTGAGGCACCTCCGCGTGAGGTTCTGGGTCAGACAGGCCGACATTTTCTTGGATTTGTAACGAGTAAATTTGGCCAACAGATGTTTCGGATTTGTATGGCTGAATCAGGTCGCTTTCCCGAACTTGGTCGACGCTTTTACGAGTCTGGCCCTGCTGTCATGCGTTCGGAAATGGCGGCGTATTTTGCAGATGCGTGTGCGCGCGGCGAGTTGGAGATCGATGACTATATCATGGCCGCTGATCAATTTGGAGAGCTGTGTAAGGCTGAGTTGTGGATGCGGCTGATGTTTGGCGTCATCACCGAAGTAACACTGGCGGACATCGACCGTGTGGTTGATAACGCGGTAGAGACTTTTTTAGCGAGGTACGGCAGATGAAATATTCGGTTTTGGCAGGACTGCTTTTGGCAGGATGCGGCGCGGTTACGACACAAGCGCCAACAGCAGGCGGTACTGCCGCGGCGGGGCCAGACACATGCAATGCCGCTGCACATCAAGGGTTGATTGGAATGGATGCTGCATCGTCGCTCGCTTTGCCAGAGCCAAAGCGCCTTGTTGCTCCCAACGATGCAGTGACGACAGACTTCAATGCTGCCCGCCTAAATGTTCAGCTGAACGATACGGACAACATCAGCGCCATCACCTGCGGTTAGGGCTTTGGGCGCTTGTCCACGATGCGGACTGCTTTCCCTTCTGAGCGAGGGACAGCACCGCTATCACCCACGTCGATCTTTACGCTGATTCCTACTGATTGTTTGATCGATGCAGCAAGCTGGGCCACGGCATCGCTGCGTGCATCTGCGCCAACTTGACCGTTTGAGACTTCGGTCAAAATCCGCATCTGATCCATCCTGTCAGGGCGTGACAATTCGATCTGGAAATGTGGCGCAAGGGCGGGCTGCTGCATGATTAATTCTTCGATCTGCGTTGGGAATACGTTGACCCCGCGCAGGATGATCATGTCATCACTGCGCCCTGTGACTTTCTCCATCCGGCGCATAGAGCGTGCGGTGCCAGCAAGCAGTCGCGTTAGATCGCGGGTCCGGTAACGGATGATCGGAAAGGCCTCTTTGGTGAGCGAGGTAAAGACCAGCTCGCCTTGCTCCCCTTCCGTGACTACTTCGCCCGTTTCTGGGTTGATGATCTCGGGATAAAAGTGATCCTCCCAAATGTGCAGGCCGTCTTTGCTCTCGACACATTCCATCGAAACGCCTGGGCCCATGATCTCCGACAGGCCGTAGATATCAACGGCATGCATGTCGAAGGCCTGTTCAATCTCTAGGCGCATGGCATTTGTCCACGGCTCTGCTCCGAATATACCGACCTGAAGTGAGCAATCGCGTGGGTCGAGCCCCTGCGCATCGAACTCGTCCAGAATAGACAGCGCATAGGACGGCGTCACTGTGATGCCTTTCGGCTTGAAGTCCTCAATTAGGCGCACTTGGCGTGGTGTCATCCCGCCAGAGATTGGAATAGTTGAAAGACCCAATGCGTCGGCCCCCAAATGGATGCCCATGCCGCCCGTGAACAGGCCGTAACCGTAAGCATTGTGAAGCATATCACCCGGACACATGCCCGCCGCCCGCAAAGAGCGCGCAACAACATTGCCCCAGTTCTTCAGGTCGTTCGCGGTATAACCCACAACTGTCGGCTGACCTGTGGTGCCAGAGGAGGCATGGATGCGTTTCACATCCCCTTGCGGCACTGCGAACATCCCAAATGGATAATTGTCACGCAGGTCGGTTTTGACGGTGAACGGGAACTTCGCCAGATCGCTTAGGTTTTTGATGTCGTCAGGGTGCACACCCGCGGCATCAAAGTTGTTTTTATAGAAGGGCACATTGTCATAGGCATGATGCACAGACCATTTCAGCCGCTCCAGTTGCAATGCAGTGATCTCGTCGCGGCTGGCAATCTCGATCGGGTCAAGGGTGCTGTGATCCGGTGTCAGGTCTTTCATGCGTCTTCTCCATCTTCGGGGAACAGGTGCCCCTTAATTGTCCGTGACAGCCCGCGCATGGTGGCGACAGTGCGCCCGTCCTCACCCGTGACCATAACGTCATACACACCAGACCGCCCGCTCAGCGCCGTCTCGGATGCCGTCGCAGTGAGCAGTTCATCTGCCTTGCCGGGCGCGATGTAGGTAATCTGGTTTTGTTGGGCGAGGGTTAATTTATTGTAGCTGTTGCAAGCAAACGCAAAGGCACTGTCAGCAAGGGTAAAGATATAGCCGCCATGACAAATGCTATGTCCGTTAAGCATGTGATCGGCCACACGCATCGTTAGCGTCGCAGAACCAGGTGCGATGGCTGTAATCTCCATACCCAGACCACTGCTGGCTTTGTCCGCTGCATACATTGCTGTTGCAGCTTTTTCTGCGCGTGCCTGTGGGGTCATGGAGTGGCCTCAATGTGTTTCATAATTTCCGGATTGTATCGCGTCTTGTAACATGATCAAGCATTTTGATGTCTGAGGGCTTGATTTGCGTCGCATTGGGGGCAAGTCTGTTGTTATGAATATACCTGTCCTCCCGACTGTCACCAACCACTCTACAAAACCTGTTGAGCAGGTTGCGTTCCACCGCACCGAGCTTTCGGTTGTCTTGTCGCTCTACGGTAGGATGGTTGCAGCGGGCGAATGGCGTGATTATGGCATTTCGTGTTTGCGTGAGGTTGCCGTATTCTCGGTGTTCCGCCGTACAGCCGAGATGCCGCTTTACCGCATTGAGAAACGACCAAAGCTGCGTCTAAAGCAAGGGATGTATTCGGTCGTCGGACCAGGTGGGCAGGTGCTTAAACGCGGCCATGACCTCAAGGCTGTCTTGCGCGTATTGGAGCACAAGCTCATCCGTTCTGTAGACTAGAACGTCTCTCATCAGATGCAAAGATAACAGAGAAATGGGAGCCAGATGACCAATTTTGCAGCGGCGGGTCAGGTACAGCAGGAAATGATCCCCGTTATTGATGTGTCACCTGCCTTGGACGGGTCGGATGTAGGAAGGGTGGCAGAACAAATTCACCGTGCAGCAACTGAAACGGGTTTTTCTATATTAGCGGGCATGGGATTGATCCTAACCTTATTGAGGGGGCCTTCGCAGTTGCGCAGGATTTCTTCTCCCAGCCTGTGAGCGTCAAAGAAACTGTCGCCGTGAACAAAAACCAGCGCGGATGGATGGCCACAGGTATGTCCACGCTCCAAGGTGCCAAAACGCACGACCTCAAGGAGGTCTTCTTTTGGGGAGCCGAGACTGCGCCAGAAGATGAGGATGTGATTGCGGGCAAGCCGTTGGTCGCAGTGAACCAATGGCCGGATGAAACCTACCCCCGTTTGCGCAATGAGCTGACACCTTCATATGATGCAGTCTGCGCTGTGGCGCGTCAGGTCATGTCAGCCTTAGCACAGAGCCTTGGTCGGCCTGCTGTCTTCTTCGCGGAAGCTTATGAGAAACCTCTCGCGCGGGGGCAGTTGGTCTTTTATCCGCCCTCGACTGCGTCGGATGAGGCAGAAGAACGGTTTGGTGTTGCAGCACACACAGACTTTGGTGTGTTGACGTTTCTGTTGCAGGACATGAATGGCGGTTTGCAGGTCAAACTCAAGTCGGGCGAATGGTTTGAGGCGCCACCCATTCCGGGCACACTTGTGTGCAACATAGGTGACCTGCTAGCGCGTTGGAGCAATAACCGCTTTGCCTCCACGCTGCACCGCGTGATCAACCGCTCTGGACGCGCGCGATATTCGATCCCTGTCTTCTTTGATCCGCATACTGATACCGTGGTGGGCCCACGTGATTTGGGTGTGCCAGATGCGGAATGCCTCTACCCGCCCGTGAAGGCAGGCGAGCATATTGCAGGGCGCAACAAGAAAAGCTTTGCCCAGTTCAAGAAGGAATAGTCAGCCTGCGATGCGCGGTGATCGCGCCGTCTGTTTGGGCAATACGGTCAATGGCTTCTTGGATCGGCTCGAAGACCACCGCCATTGCATGGGCATTTGCGTGAATGAGTGTATCTTCATCCCAAACCAGTGCCACATGGCCTTTCCAGAACAGCAGATCGTTCCGCTCTGGCGCAGCACTATCATCCAGTAGCGTACCAAGCTCGGCTTCCTGCATATTGCTATCGCCACCGCAGGGAATATTGCACGCCGCACAGGCTGCTTGAACCAGTCCTGAGCAATCAATCCCCCAACGGCTGTTGCCGCCCCACAGGTAAGGCGTTCCTGCATAAAGTGACGCGATGTCCGCTGGATCATCGGCAAAATCATCAATCGCAGTGATGTGCTGCACGGGGACAAAGCCATGCGAAGTTTGGATAAACCCGTCTTTCTCATCCTGCGCTGCAAGCAGACTGCCGTGGCTCAACGCGCTACGGTCAATCGATTTGACCGCAGCATTCTGATACCCGTGGCTCGCTGGTGCGCTGACTTTGTGCGTGAGCGCTTGAGGCTTGGTCAAAGACGCAACACCGACAAATCCGCAATATCCGTCGGCCACAGATTGGACATAAGCCCAGCCTTCATGTCGCCACAGCACTTTGACCTCTGCGCCGAGCAAGAGCTGACGGTCCCGCGCGCCGTTTGGTTTGCGCAGCAAGTTCACGACACCGCGCCCGATTTGAGCATCCTCGTTGAGGCCGGAAAATTCGGGATCGGGGGTCAGTCGGGGGTGTGTCATTTGGTCAATATCCTGTCGAGAGCGTCTAGCAATGCGCGGGTGCCTTGGCCCACACCCCCTTTGGCGCGCGCAGGCGCGAGGCTGGGTTGCCAGCCGTATATGTCGAAGTGCGCATAGTTGCTAGCGGTCACAAACCGCCGCAGAAAAAGAGCCGCCGTGATGCAGCCCGCGAACCCGCCAGCGGGCGCGTTGTCGAGATCGGCAACAGCAGGCTCGATCATGCTTTCATAGGGATCATGGAAGGGTAGACGCCAAACAGGATCAGCAACCGATGCGGCAGACGCCTCTAACGCGCTCACAAAATGCGCATCATCGCTGAAATAGGGCGCAAGGTCGGGACCAACGGCCACACGCGCAGCACCCGTTAAGGTCGCCATCGAAATGATCTGGTCAGGCTTTTCTTCATCCGCCAACGCCAATGCATCTGCGAGCACGAGACGCCCTTCGGCATCAGTGTTGTTGATCTCGACTGTCAGCCCTTTGCGGGAGGTGAGAATGTCTTGGGGTCGGAAGGCATTGCTGGAAACCGAGTTCTCGACCGCAGGGATCAGCACGCGCAGCTGCACCTTCGCGCCGGTTGCCATAATCATGTGTGCAAGGCCCAGCACAGCGGCAGCACCGCCCATGTCCTTTTTCATCAGGCCCATGGAGGCACCCGGTTTGAGGTTCAGCCCGCCCGTGTCAAAGCAGACCCCTTTACCGACCAATGTGAGCGTTGGGCCCACTTTGCCCCAGCGCATATCGATCAAACGCGGTGCACGATCTGCGGCACGGCCAACGGTGTGGATCATTGGCAGGTTCGCTTTCAGCAAATCTTCACCCACGGTAACTTCGATCTGTGCGCCATGCTCAGCCGCAAGGTCGCATGCGGCTTGCTCCAGATCGGTGGGGCCCATGTCAGAGGCAGGCATATTGATCAGCGTCCGCGTCAACGCCTCACCATTGGCAATCGCCTCCACTCGGGCGGCATCTATACCGGCAGGTGCCACCAGATGCGCGGTCATGGGTGGTATCGATTTATAGCGATCAAAGCGATAACTGCTCAGCAACCAGCCAAGCGCTTCATTCTCCAGCTGGTCCTCAGGCACACCATTTGTGATGCGGTAGGCTCCCGCAGGCAGCTTTTCCGCCGCTGCTGCAAGAGGGAAGCGTCCGCGTTTGCGGGATGTCTCGCTGCCATATCCAGCAACGGCGAGCGCAGGCAACGTATCAGTCGGAGGAAGCGATAACACCTGACCGATAGCGCCTTTAAACCCGCTGGCCCGCGCCCAAGCCTGAGTGGTTGTTGGCAGCATGCCCAACCATTCTTCCGCAGCATCCTGCGACACAATGTGAAGATCAATCGCGTCAGACGTATCAGCGGCAAAGCGTAAGGACATGGGGCAATAGACCTCTCAATATGAATTCAGGCCCCAAGCTATCTCATCCTGCCCAAGCTGCAAGCGGCCTCAAAGACTAAGGTCCTCCAAGGCCCATATTGCAGACAACGACCTTTCCCCGACACGCAGCATCCGCGAAAGTGTTGCCGCGATAGCAATGTCATCTTCGTTATCCAGACAAACTGTTACATCACCAGCAACTTGCGCCAAGCGTTGCATCCCGATTTGGTCTGAAATCGCAATCAAGGACCGCGAATGTTTTCGCAACTGGGCAAGGTTGCGCGCGCGCCAAAGGGTATCGCATTGCGCCAGCCGAACGGCCAACTCCTCCATTGCACGCGAAATAATGTCCCCTGCGCCAGCCTCTCCCAGCTGACTATAGAGCATACCGAGCCGCACCTGATCCGACTGTATCGTTTCCGTCACACGGATATTTACAACGTCTTTCATATCTCACCCCTAAAGCATGCCCCCACGGCTAAATGTCTTATGCGGGGCAAGGGTTTTCAAATGGTTGCTGCGCTGCGGTGTTTTCGCTCGAATTCGGTGAAAATTCGGGATAACCAAGAGAGAAACCTTTTAGGAGACCTCAATCCATGAACGAGGCGAAGCCCCTTCCGAGCTACCTACTTCAGCGCTATCAAGGCTGGAAAGCCACGACTTATGCCGAAAATAGCGCATGGTATCGCAAGCTCGCTACCGAGGGGCAGCATCCCCGCGCTATGGTCATTTCATGCTGTGACAGCCGTGTGCATGTGACTGCGATTTTTGGAGCGGATCAGGGCGAGTTCTTTATCCACCGCAATGTTGCGAACCTTGTTCCTGCGTACAAACCTGATGGCGCACAGCATGGTACTTCTGCAGCGATTGAATACGCCGTGCAGGTGCTGAGAGTGGCCCATGTGATCGTGCTGGGTCATTCCAACTGTGGCGGTGTGCAAGGCTGCCTCAACATGTGTGCAGGGCATGCGCCTGAATTAGAAGGCAAAGAGAGTTTTGTCGGACGCTGGATGGATATTCTGCGGCCTAAATACGAATTGGTCAAAGACATCGCCGACCCTGCAGAGCAGTTGCGCCAACTTGAAAAACACTCGGTCATGATTTCGCTCGAGAATTTGATGACATTTCCATGGTTGTCGGAAAAAGTCACTTCTGGCGAGTTGACGCTGCATGGAATGTGGACCGATATTGGTGAGGGTGGGCTTGAGTACTTTAACCCGACATCGGATTTGTTCGAGCCAGTGTAGGTTCGTGCTTTTGCGAATAACTCTATTGAAACTTGATCTGAATGTCTGACTTTCTGAGCCTTGCAGGGCAAAACCTGCTATCCCCGATCATTCTGAGCTTCGTACTGGGTCTACTGGCCGCACTTGCGCGCTCTGACCTGAACATCCCTGAAGCTGTGGCCAAGGGGATGTCGATCTATCTGTTGTTTGCCATCGGGTTTAAGGGCGGGGCAAGTGTTGCGTCTTACGGGCTTGATGCGCGGCTGGGCTTTACGTTGCTTGCTGGGGTGGTTCTGTCCGCGCTGTTGCCAATCGTTGCCTTTGGTCTGCTCAGGGTGATGACAGGAATGAGCCGTCTGGATGCTGCGGCAGTTGCGGCCCACTACGGTTCGATCTCGATCGTGACATTTGTGGCAGCGACATCTGTGCTCGAAGGGCGCGGCATCTCATCTGAAGGTTACATGGTCGCCGTGGCTGCTGCGATGGAAGCGCCTGCAATTTTGTCTGCTCTATGGCTGATCTCGCGCGGCGGCGGAGAAGACAGCAAGGGCATGGATAGTGCACTAATGCGGGAGATTATGCTCAATGGCTCCATTGTGCTGCTGGTAGGTGCTTTCGCCATCGGTTGGGTCACGGGGGAGCAGGGTCTTAAGGAAATCGAGAGCTTCATTGTTAACCCGTTCAAGGGAGTGCTGTGCCTCTTCTTGTTGGATATGGGGCTGGTTGCTGGCCGTGGCCTGCGCGGTGGCGGTGGTATTCTGACGCGAGGTGTGATCGCGTTTGGTGTCGTGATGCCGCTCGTTGGATCGATGTTCGGATTGGCAGCTGGTATGATGCTTGGTCTGAGTGCAGGTGGTGTGGCGCTGATGATGGTACTGTCCGCTTCTGCTTCATATATTGCTGTGCCTGCTGCGATGCGTGTCGCACTGCCCGAAGCAAACCCCTCTCTCTATCTCACGCTTTCATTGGGTGTGACTTTTCCCTTTAATCTCACCATCGGTATCCCGCTTTATGTGGGCATAGCCATGGCCATAAACGGAGGCTGATCCATGCAAACTCACAAGGCAAAGCGGGTCGAAATCACCATTGAGAACGTTATGGAATCGCGCCTCACTGATGCATTGCGGTCAGCGGGTGTGACCGGATATTCCGTGCTTCCTGTATTGGGTGGTTCTGGCCGTTCTGGCGCATGGACCCATGCAGGTCAGGTCAGCCGTGCGCAGGGCATGGTTCAAGTTGTTTGCATCATCAAACCTGAACGCCTTGATGAGTTGCTTGATGCTGCATTTGCAATGGTGGAGCGGCATATCGGCGTTGTGAACATTGTAGATTGCGACGTGTTGCGGGCCGAACGGTTTTAAGAAACCTTTATCCATACCCAGAGCAGTCTTGGGTGTGGATACAGAATCAGTCACACTCAAACTCCCCCGCGCACTGCTCTCCGAGGCGCAACATGTCGCAACGGCACAGGAAGTCACCATCGGGCATATGGTGCGTCAACTTCTCAGACGTGAAGTGGACAGGCAACTTGATGTGAAGGCCGAGCAAAACCGGGGACAGAGGCTGGCTGTCGCGCTCCAAGCGCTGCTTGCGCGTGATATGGCTGATGCCGTTGATTGGGACGATTTCGCAGCGCGCCTTCGGCCGCATGGTTACGAAATGCAAATACTCGATGGATGTCGGGTTATGATCAAATCCAGCTGTGGTACCTCAGTGTGCAATGGGTCTGAGCTGGGCTTTTCCTATGTGACAATGATCAAACGGTTTGACGCATCACTTTCCGGAAACGGCAATTCCAGAACCCATCTTGGCACCATGCCTTCAGGAAGTATTGATCCAACCCGCATTGCTATGATGACGGCACATCTTGAGACAGCAAAAGGCTGGCCCGATCTCATCAACCGCCTTGCCTGTGAAGGGATGGAGCTGCGGCTCATGGGGGCAGAATTAGGCATCTATAAAGCGGCAACTGGCAGGCATTTATGTAATACCGCAACCATTGGTGCACCGCATGAGACTTTGGAGCGCCGGTACGGAAATCCGGTGCCCTTTCAGTCTCTAACTATGCTGGACAGGCAAAAGCCCAGCCAGTTAACGAAGCAACAGAATTGACTGCGCGCCATTAAATCAACGCAAGACCTTACCATCGGGCCAGCGCACAATCTGTTCGATTGTGATTTCCTGTGCGGCATTGTCTGCGACGGTCATATTCCATTGCGCGAGCCCGCGACGGTCATCCACATCGGTTTCACTCGCCCTTGGTTGTGCGTTCCATTCTATTACCAGATCATCCTGTTCGCTGTAGGGCAGGGCCTCACGCAGCTCGATGTCCCACGCCTGACCGCCAAGGTTCTCGACAGTCATGCGCACTTCGCGAGTCTGGGCATTACTACGGCTGATAAGTCCGCGATCGCCCTCGCTTTGGTCGATGATTTTGTGGCTGAGGCGTAAGTCTTCGATCGGGCCAACGGCTTGCGTGATCATTCTGCCGGCAGGAACAGCAGCAAAACCACTGCGACCGAAAAGTACGCCATCGATAAATATCTGTGCAGGTTGCGCGGCCAGCAGAGGCTCCAAGCTTTCGTTTGTAGCTTCTGCCATCAGGAAGGCCGTTGTGTCACGTGACGGGACTGCACGTGCGAAAACGCGGGCGTCAAATGCCAGCGCGTCCAACTCAACCCGCGCCTCTTCCGCGTTTTACGCGATCGTGATGGATGCAGGCAATGTATAGGTCACACCGGGTCCGTGAAAGTTCGGTTGTGTAACAGGTGCCGCTTCCATCGCAACCATTGGTGCACCTGCCATATCAGCACTCAAACTTGCGCTGGAGCGTTGCAATTTTTGACGCAGATCAGGGTCTTCGAACCGAAGCAAAGGTGGGTAAATCTCAGAGGGAACAACCTGTCCTCTGGGGGCCAGAGTAGACAGAGTGAGTGCCACATCGGTCCAGTTCTCTCTGCTGTTTTGGTAGATCAAAGCAGCACGGCGTAGCGTCATGCTGTCCGCATCGCCGCGTGTCAGCACCACGTCATAGGTTGGTTGCCACGACGCTTGCGCTGGGTAACTTATGGAGGCGACTATTGTGCCAGTCTCCTCTGCTGCAACAGACAATGCTAACAGTGCTTTTGGTTCTGCTGGTGGTGTCAGGGCTGCAAGTGCAGCGTGGGCATCGACAAGGTCACGTTCCAATGCTTCACGGCCTTCCTCAACATCCCTGACATCCCGAATGGCTTGGGCTTGTGCAAGAAGGGCAAGGGTCACTTGTTCATCAATCATCTGAGCAAGTTCAGCCAATGCCTGTGGCGTGGAGGGCAAGGTATCGCTGGATGCTAGTCCCTGCAGAAATTTAACACGGGCATCAGCAGCATTCGCGCCAAAGCCAGCATCTTGGGCCGCATCATCCAAGTCGCGAAGGGCGCGTTCGGCCGCTTTAATTTGTTCCTTCGCAGCCATCACTGTAGCGCTATCGCTGTTAGGTTGAAGGGGGGAGCGTGTTGGTGCGCAGCCGTGTCCCGCTCAGATCGGCTCCACTCACTGATACACGCAAACTTCTGGCGCCCACCCACTGTGGCAGATCGGGCAACACTACTTCATGCGTGCCTGCGCCGACGTCGATATTCACTTCACGCGTGACCATGGCAAAACCGCTATAGACTGTGACCGCCGTTGGGACTGATGTCACAGTATAGGTGTCGGCTAATGCAGGAAGGGGCAGGGCAGCAAGTGCGATAGGGAGGAAGCGCATTTTCAAATAGTCCTTATGTTCAGGGACCAGCATGCAGTGCGCTGCGGCAAAGAAAAAGGGGCGCCCGCATGGGCACCCCTCAACCGTTTCCAAATGGGCGGAAATCAGCCTTTCTTGAGACACTCGCGACCCAACAATTCTGCGATCTGGACTGCGTTCAATGCAGCGCCTTTGCGCAAGTTGTCTGAGACGCACCAGAGATTGATACCGTTGTCGATCGTGCTGTCCTGCCGGATGCGGCTGATGAAAGTCGCATAATCGCCAACACATTCGATGGGGGAGACATAGCCGCCATCTTCACGTTTATCGATGACCATGATACCTGGCGCTTCGCGCAAGATGTCACGCGCTTCATCCTCGTCGAGGTGGTCTTCAAACTCGATATTAATCGATTCGGAGTGGCCGACGAAAACAGGGACACGCACACAGGTTGCGGTGACTTTAATTTTGGGATCAATGATTTTCTTGGTCTCGACCATCATCTTCCATTCTTCCTTGGTATCACCGGAATCCATGAACACGTCGATCTGCGGGATCACGTTGAACGCAATCTGCTTTTGAAACTTCTTTGGCGGCACATCGGTGACGGGATTATAGATGCTCTTGGTCTGATCCCAAAGCTCGTCTGCGCCTTCCTTGCCGGAGCCGGAGACTGACTGGTATGTGCTGACCACAACGCGCTTGATCGTGGCGCGGTCATGTAAAGGCTTGAGCGCCACAACCATTTGCGCGGTGGAGCAGTTGGGGTTGGCAATAATATTCTTCTTGGAATATCCGTGTACTGCCTCTGGATTCACTTCTGGAACGATCAGCGGAATGTCGGGATCATAGCGATAGAGTGACGAATTATCGATCACCACACAGCCTTGCTTGGCCGCGACAGGCGCGTATTTTGCAGTCGCTTCGGAGCCGACAGCGAACAGCGCCATATCCCAACCCGTGAAATCAAACGTATCAAGGTCTTTCGTCTTAAGCGTTCTGTCACCAAAGCTAACATCCGTGCCCAAGGAACGGCGGCTGGCAAGAACTGCCATCTCGTCCACAGGGAACTGACGCTCGGCCAGAATATTCAGCATTTCGCGGCCCACATTTCCAGTGGCCCCCACGACGATGACGCGATAACCCATCTCGTTTTCTCCAGTTTTGATGATTGATGGTCACCGCCTGTTATACCTCTTCAGGCATTATTGAAAGAGGCGGGTTATTCAGCGTTCTGTGTCGCGGGAAAACAGATAGATCGCGAGGCCTATGCTGAGCAGTATCGCAAAAAAGCCGACGATGAGGCTGTATGGCAAAGTTGCAGACGCGCCGCCTGAATAAGAAGCATGAATGCGTCCTGTAGCGAATTGCGCAACGCCCACACCGCCGATGCTGCAAAGGTTGAGCATTGTCACGCCCCGTCCCACCAGATGCGGGGGTAAGAAGCTACGCCCATGCGCCATGATCGCAGGGTAGGTTGAGCCAAACAGCCCGATGGCGCACATCAGGATCACAATCCAAAGTACACTTTGGTCGACCAGTATGATCATGCCGAACGTGGACAATAGCATTCCAACGCTTCCGACGAAAACAACCCACTTTAGCGTGCGGAATACATTGTCGAGCTTGCTGTAGATGAATGGTCCAAATACCATCGCTATTCCCATCGCGAGGGTTGCTTGGCCAATCACATGCGGTGCAGCGTCAAAGACTTCGGTAAGGTAGGGCCCTATCCAAAGGCCGCGCAGCGCGCCGACTTCGGCATAACTCACGAGCATGAGAGGGAAGATAAACCATAATGCACGGATGCGCAGAAGCTCAGCAAAGCTGCCTTTTTGTTCGGTTGGCTCTTTTACGGGGTCACGGACTGCGATCCAGATGCCGACTGCTGTCGCACTGCTGACGCCACACAAAACCCAAAGAGTGGCGCGCCAGCCCATCGTTTCGGCGGCAAGAGTGGTGGGGTAGGAGGCAACGATATTCCCCAACATGCCAACACCAACCATCATTGAGGCCAGAAAGGCAAAGCGCACAGGTGGATGATCAAGTGCAAAAATATAGTAGGACGCCATCAGAACAGGCGCACAGCCGATGCCAATAAGTGCCATGGCGATGGAAACATGAAGCGGCGAAGTCGCAAGAGCGAACAGGGCAGCACCACCGCCACCGCCCAGCAACAAAAGTGTCGCCGCAGTACGGCGCGGACCTATTGTATCAAGAGCCCAACCAATCGGCGGCTGCATTGCTGCAAAAGTGATAAACCAGAGACCTGAAGCAAACGCGAGATCCTCAGGCATCGCTGCGATATCTGTCGCCAGAAACGGACTAAGTACGGCAAGGAATGCACGGAAAAACTGGCTCAGAACATATGCAAAAGCGAGCAGCGCAATACCGGCATTCATCCTTTGGTGGCCTGCCATTTTTTGGCCAATGCACGTGCGGCTTGACCCAGTAGCAAAACATCTGCACCCACTGCCACAAACTGTGCGCCCGCTGCGATGGCATCATTGGTTATCTCGTCACGCGTTGACAGGATTCCAGGTGCTTTGCCTGCCGCTTTGATCCGCGTGATGGCGTCCATGATTGCGGCCTGTACATCGGGGTGTGCGGCATTGCCCATGTGACCCATATCTGCGGCCAGATCGGCGGGGCCAATGAACACACCATCCACACCGTCAAGTGCAAGGATATCATCAAGTGCTGCCAATCCGCGCAGATTCTCTATCTGAAGCAATAGACAGATTTGCGCATCTGCTGTGGTTCCGTAATCCGTTATCGTGCTGAACTTTGATGCGCGCGCAAGCGCGTATCCAACGCCGCGATCTCCATGCGGCGGATAGTTCACATCACGTACAAGCTGGCGGGCTTGCTCGACTGTTTCTACCATCGGGATCAGCAATGTCTGCGCGCCTGCATCAAGGGTTTGCTTGATCATATATGTCTCGCCAACAGGTAGACGCACCACTGCATGCGCGTCCGTGCTTGCCAAAACCTGAAGCTGCGCGAGGATTGAGCGTAGGTCGTTTGGCCCGTGCTCACCATCCACCACGACCCAGTCAAAACCAGCTTGTCCCATCATCTCGGCTGAGAAGGTGTCAGCGAGACCTAACCAGCAACCAAATTGCATTGCACCTTGGCTAAGGGCTTTCTTGAAGGGGTTCATTGGTGCGGGCATCTGGGCAGTCCTTTTCAACATTATTGTCGCACCCTAACGTCGGAGGCTCCTGATTGACCAGAGGCTGCGAATCGCTGTGAAGATCATCCCACGCGGCTTTGATATGTTGATGTACTCGCTTTTGCGCCTGAACGCTTCTTCCGCTGGCCTGTGTTGGCTGTGATGCGCGTGCAATTCCAGTTGCGGCTGGGGCACGTAGAACACCATCGCGGATTAGGGTTTGAAACAAATTCTGTGCTACATCAGGAGTAAGTTTGAGGTGCCGTGCCAACATTGCGGGATCAGCCCGCGCTTGTGCACGTACGATGAGTGTCGCCCATGAATATGTTGCTGTCGGTACGGCCGCTAATGGAGGCAATGGCACTGCAAGCGTTGGAACGGAAGGGACAGCGGCGCCCGAGAGCACGCCAAGTAATGTGGTGAACTGTCTTCTATTCATACTAGTAATATAGGGAGTGAGTGACCTAATTGCGAGTGGTTCTCAAAAAGTAACTTATAGAACCCTAATAACGTCCTTATCAATCGCCAGCATATAGCCACGCCGGGCAATGTTTTTCACCAGTAACTCACTTACCATCTGGTTGCCCAATGTATCGCGTAGCCGTTTGATCCGTGTGGCCCCTGCTGCCTCGTCACAATCCGCCGGTGACCTACCAGATATCACGCCCTCAATCTCCGAACCCGACATGATGTCATCATCCATGCGCGCCTCGGCTAGCACGGCCAGTGTCTCCATCGCTGCATCGGTCAGTTTGAAACCGAGATTGTTGAGATAGACTTTATTCTCTTCACGGCTGATGAGAAGCGATGAGACTTGAATGCCCGTCCGCTCAATTTGTGCCATGCGGCGGTTAAACGTGATGAGCAATGTAAGAAGGACCACGGCGGCCACGAGCATTGCAGCGGCAAAGATCAGCAGAACGCCGATCAGCACTCGGTAGTTTCTCAGCGTATCTGAAAAGGCTGTGCCAGACTGCGCCAATATCTCCAGCATCTTGATCTCGGCTGCAGACGTCAGATTGTCGTTTTCTATAAAGATACGCTCAACCCGTGTATTAAACGCATTCGCATCTGGCAGTGCCCAGAACATAACGACGGCCCCAATCACGAGCAATCCCGCAATTGCGCAGATGCCGACGATTACAAATCGGCCACCGTCACGGCGTATGTCAGAAGCGGAGGAAGTTTGATCCGGCACTATTTTTCCTTTGCTCAAGTCCTTCGGGACCGAAAACTGAAACGACATTGAGCAGTTTCCAGTTTCGTGCGTTCAGTCGCTGACTGAGTTGTGCACGTGCAGATGCTTTCGAGCACTGGCCGGTCACTCTCGCCACACCATAGTGTAGCTTAAGGGGGTTGTCTTGCTTGGCCTTGTAATCAGCATAGCAATCCGCGGCGAAGGCGGGACTGCCAAGGGCAACCAGCAGTGCGGCAATAAGGGGGAGGCGTATGTGTTTCATAGTGATGAACATGCGACTTTCCGCCTTGATATACAATAACGGCGCGACGTGTCTGAGTGTGTTATCCAATAGCAATCCAGTGTTATTGCCTGTCGTAAATGACCTGCCCCAGATTGTTCCCATACCGCTGCACGTCTTTGGCATGCCGCTCTCACCTGAAAGGATCACTCTCATGAACTTCAACTTTTCCACCCGCTTTACTGGTACTCTTGCCGCCGCTGCAATTGCTGCCACAACGTTTTCTGCTGCTCCAGCCTTTGCCGATCGCAACGACGACCGTGCAACTCGCGCAATCGCTACGCTGCTTGGATTGGTTGTGGTCGGTAAAATTATCCATGACAACAATAAGGATCGCCCAAGCGGTCATGTCACAGTACGAAAACTGGGTCACGATGTGGGCAATGGCCGCGTGAGCCCGCGACCCAGACCACTGCCCAGTCGTGTTGGTCGCGCCACGTTGCCAAGAAAGTGCTTCCGTAGATTTCAGACCCGTCGCGGGCAGGTGAACATGTTCGTGCGTCGCTGCCTTGAACGGAACTTCCGTGCTGTGAACCGCCTGCCACAAGCTTGTGCACAGCGTGTTCGTACGGATCGCGGTCCGCGCTTTGGCTTTGGTGCCCGTTGTTTGCGCCGGAATGGATATCGCGTTTCGCGCCGATAACACCACATTCAATGTAGCTGCTCTTTTGGGCGCTATATTGAACCTGCACGGACATCTAGTTTTTGTAGGGTAAGAAAGGGGAGGGATGTTCGGGCATCTCGCCCCTTTTCTCTTGCAAGCACCGCCACCATCCGATTTTCGTGCAAGGATGAAACCTGATTACTCATTTGAGATCGCAGCCCAAAACCGCGGCTATGCTCGTGTTGCTGGTGTTGATGAAGTTGGGCGTGGCCCGTTAGCGGGACCAGTGACCGCAGCAGCTGTTGTTTTGGACCCTGCGCGTATCCCCGAAGGGCTCAATGACAGTAAGAAGCTGACCCACAAAAAACGTGAACTTCTCAATGCGCAGTTAATGGAAGTGGCGGATGTCTCTATCGCCCATGCTACGATTGAGGAAATCGACGAGCATAACATTCTGCGCGCAAGCCACATTGCTATGGTGCGAGCGCTCGAAGGCCTCAAGGTGCCCCCAGATTATTGCTTGATCGACGGAAACATGCTGCCGCGCGGATTATCTCTCCCCGCGGAAACAATCATCAAGGGAGATGCCCGTTCTGTTTCCATTTCGGCGGCCTCAATTGCGGCCAAAATATGTCGAGATTATGTCATGTTGTCCTTGGCGCAACAGCACCCCGGCTATGGCTGGGAGACGAACATGGGATATGGATCAAAAAGACACATGTCTGCGCTTCAAGAATTGGGCGTAACCCCACACCATAGACGTTCGTTCAAACCAGTGCACAACATCTTGTGGCAAGAGTAATTCTTAATACTTTGATTCAATAAACAAATTGACCACGAAGCACTCTGCAGTCATCTTAGTCAGCAAGCAATGAGTGCAAAAATGCACCGGGCAATGAGGCAGAGCAATGACAGCAAAACCAAAGGAAGCGCGCGCGCTTCCCCTGAACACGATCCTTGATGGCGACTGTATCGAGGTGATGAATTCACTACCCGAAGCAAGTGTTGATCTTGTCTTCGCCGACCCGCCCTATAACCTTCAACTTCGTGGAGATCTGCACCGTCCTGACAACTCAAAAGTCGATGCCGTCGACAATGATTGGGATCAGTTCGACAGCTTTGCGGTCTATGATAAGTTCACAAAAGCATGGCTCAAAGCGGCCCGTCGCCTGCTTAAGCCAAATGGCGCAATCTGGGTCATCGGCAGCTATCACAATATCTTCCGCGTTGGTGCCGCTTTGCAGGATCAGGGGTATTGGATCCTCAATGATGTGGTCTGGCGCAAGTCGAACCCAATGCCAAACTTTCGCGGCAAACGTCTAACTAATGCACACGAGACGATGATCTGGGCTGGCAAAGACGAAAGCAGCAAATATACCTTCAACTACGAAGCGCTCAAGGCGCTGAATGAAGGCATCCAGATGCGAAGCGATTGGGTTCTCCCGATCTGCAACGGCCACGAGCGGTTGAAGAACGATGCTGGTGATAAAGCACACCCAACTCAAAAGCCGGAAAGCCTCCTGCACCGTGTTCTGATTGGCTCTACCAATCCGGGTGATGTTATCCTCGACCCATTCTTCGGGACTGGTACGACCGGTGCTGTGGCCAAAATGCTTGGCCGCGACTTTATCGGAATCGAGCGTGAGGAAGAGTACCGTAAGGTCGCTAACAAACGCATCGCAGATGTTCGCAAGTTTGATAACGAAGCGCTCCAGACAACGACCTCAAAACGCGCCGAACCGCGCGTTCCATTTGGTCAGTTGGTCGAGCGTGGCATGCTGCGTCCGGGCGAAAACCTCTATTCCATGAACAACCGACACAAAGCCAAAGTGCGCGCCGATGGCACGCTCATTGGCGCTGATGTCAAAGGGTCCATTCACCAAGTGGGGGCCGCTTGCGAAGGCGCGCCGAGCTGCAACGGATGGACATACTGGTGCTACAAAAAAGAAGGAAAAACCGTCTTGATTGACGTGTTGCGCCAGCAAATCAGGGCAGAAATGCAAGCCTGATTACCCCCAGAATCCGAACACCGCCAGTGTCACCGCACCCTCCAAATGAGATATGCGCTGATGACACTCACCTTGGCCCCGCCTTTATGGCGGGGTCTTTTTTGTTGTATTAAACCAGATGAGCCTACCAGCGTTCAGTCAGATGCTTGGTTCACTCGCTTGCAAAGCCCTTTGTTCGCAGGTCCGCTGGTTTCACCCTATTCATAACGAACGTGTTCGCCTTCAGCTGAGGCGCGCATGTTTGCGGGCCCCGCTGCGCATGGCTTGCTCAACATAGCGCACACCAAACTCTGCTTTGTTCACGACAAACAATACGCCGGCAGACGCAGCCTTTTCCCACATAAACGGAGTGGGCCAATCACTGACCATAATCACTGGAATGTTGGAAAGAGCTGGATCAGACGCCAGTTCTGGTGCGAACTCTGCGCCCAGACCATCAGGCATATTGTTGTCTAATAAAATGAGTGAGATTTTCGCCGCTGGCGAGTGCCTCACGTACGGATTGTAGGGTCGCCGCCAATTCTACGCGCATCTTTCCCTTTGAGCGGTCAACCACGCGGGCCATCATTTGTTGGTCAAACTGGCTGTCTTCGACGATCAAACATGTCGCGTTGCGCGATGGTGCTGTGGCTACGTGTTGCTGCATAAGAATCCCCTGACGGCTGCACTGCTGAAATCTATATCGCAGTGAGGGATTAAAATCAGCTTAGCGCGGCATTGGTGTCTGCGCCTTATTATACGCCTGCCAATCTGTGATTTTGGGATAGTACATTTCCCGCCAGCGGCGCACGCGTGGGTTCATAAAGCGGCGCCAGAGTGGCGGCATCATCGCCAGCATTGTCATCACTGGATAGCCATACGGTAATTGTGGTGCTTCATTTGCGCCGTAGGTTTGGAGCACGGCAAAGCGCCGATCGGGTTTGTAGTGATGGTCGGAGTGGCGCTGTAGATTGATCAACAACCAGTTTGACGCCTTATGTGCTGCGTTCCAACTGTGGCGGGGTTGAACGTGCTCGTATTTTCCCTCGCCTCGATGTTTGCGTGTCAGTCCGTAGTGTTCGATGTAGTTGACCAGTTCGAGCTGCCAGATTGCTACGCCCGCCTGAACCACGAACAGTCCGACACCAGCCCAACCTCCCAGAGTGAATACGATCACAAACAGTCCAAGTTGCAGGCCCCAATACCGCCAGAATGGATTGCTCAGGTCAGTCCACAAGAGGTCTTTGCAGGTCGCATCGCTTTTTCAGCGTTAAACGCGCTGTGCCAACATTCGTGCAGCACACGCGGGTAATACCGATGAAAGCCCTCGTTGTACCGCGCAGTCACCGGATCACGAGGTGTCGCGACATAGCGGTGGTGGACCAGCAAATGCTCCGAGCGGAAATGAGAATAGAGCGCCATCGCCAGCAATGCGTCTGCCATCCACCGCTCAAGCTTGCTCTTTTGATGCATAAGCTCATGGGAGTAGTTGATCCCGACCGTCCCTGTGATGACTCCAAGACCAAAGAAGACACCGACCCGCTCAAGCGTGCTCAAATGCTCGGCTTGTGGGACGTACCAGAGAAGACTGAGCAACAAGAGAAATTGCACAGGTGCCCAAACAATCGGGAGCATCTTGTACCAGTAAAGGTCGTCCTCGTCGGCGTCTGGGTCGGCATTGTCAGTGTTCAGCCCCAATGCAGCGTCCAAAAGGGAGAACAGATACCATGTCATCAACGGCACAATCAAAAGCGTCCAGCCGCCAAAAAGCGCTCCAACCCACGCAAGCGGGGCAAGGCCAAAGGATATCCAGAACGGCAATGCACGGCTGAACTTTGCTAATTCTGATGGTGGGGTCGGAGAAGCCGTCATATTTCGCACCGCAAAACATTATGCAGACTATAGCAGGGACCCGCGCGCTTTGCTATGTGACGATGCGTCATCACGCAGCAGGTCAAACGCTTTGCGCATCACAGTCGGCAGGTCAGACGGGCTAAACTCGCTTTGTGATTTGAATGTGCCTACCGTCGGGTTCGTGCCTTGCTGCAATTCCGTAGTCACCACACGCAAGATCAGGTGGAAATGTGTGAAGGTGTGGCGCACTTCACTGTCAATTTCGGTCCAATTCCCCTGTGCGGGTGGTGTGCTGTCAGGGTGAGGCAGGCTGACATCGACCCAATCAGATCCGGGCCAACCTAGCATACCGCCGAGCAACCCCCGTTCGGGCCGCGTCTCTAAAAGCCATGCTCCATCTGCCCGACGCCCCAGATAGACAGAACCGTGACGCACTGGTTTGGCCTTCTTTGGGGTCTTTTTGGGCAATTCTGCCATGGTCCCGTTCGCACGGGCATCACAAGGTTCTCGCAGGGGGCAAATGCCACAGGCGGGTGATTTTGGCGTACAAATGGTGGCGCCCAAATCCATAACTGCTTGTGCATAATCCCCTGCACGTAGGGCAGGCGTGTGGGTTTGCGCGTGGATCATCAGCTGTGGCTTAACATCTGGTAGCGGTGAGTGTTCATCATAAAGCCGCGACATAACACGCTCTACATTGCCGTCCAAAACAGCATGAGGCAAATTAAACGCTATCGAAGACACTGCCGCTGCTGTGTATGGGCCAATCCCTGGAAGTTGTAGCAGGGCCGCATGATCCGCAGGGAATACTCCGCCGTGCTCATCCAAGACTGCGCGGGCGCATTTGAGCAGATTGCGCGCCCGTGCATAATATCCAAGGCCCGCCCATTCCGCCATAACATCAGCGTCTTGCGCTGCTGCGAGGTCGCGGACTGTAGGCCATCGGGCGATAAAGCGTCTGAAGTAGTCCTTAACCGCCGCAACGGTGGTTTGTTGCAACATGATCTCGCTCATCCAGATTGCATAGGGGTCAGGCATTTGCCCTGCTGCTCGGTTTTGTGGCGACACGCGCCATGGCATCTCGCGGGCATGCACATCATACCATGCCAACAACATTACCGAGATGTTATCCTTCTCACGCACTATTTATGAACCAATCCTGAATTGCTATGGTGGCAGGGCCGCCGCGTTGCGCTATGGTAATGTCGAGACACATAGCGCGGCATCCCACTTGGTGCCAGTATCCACAACAGAAAGCCTGCAATGCCGCCCCGCCGCCCCACTACAAAAGGATTCGCCCGCACAGCCAGCTTGCTGACGAGTAAAATCCGCAAAGCCTCCGAGAGCCGCGGATTCGCGCAGTCGCGACTGCTCACGAACTGGGCTGAAGTGGCGGGTGAAGATGCCGCTGCAATGTCGCGGCCTGTTGAGGTTTCATACGGCCGTGGCGGCATGGGGGCGACACTGACTTTGCTAACCACTGGGGCCAACGCTCCAGTGCTAGAGATGCAAAAAGAGCAACTGCGTGCGCGGGTGAATGCAGTTTACGGATATAATGCCATCGCACGGGTGCGCGTGACACAAACCGCCGCTACAGGCTTTGCCGACGGGCGGGTCGCGTTTGAGCACGCCCCCCGACAAAAGACCGCTGTGCCCGATCCTGCGATCAAAGCAAAAGCAACCCAAACCGCAGCGTCCATCGGCGACGAAAGTCTGCGTGACGCCCTTGCACGACTGGGCGAGAATATACTGAACAAGCAAAACCGCTGAACGAATGCCAGCCTGATTATAGACAAGAACGAAGGACATCCGATATGAACCGTAGAAATATTCTCCTTGGTGGCGTTGCCGCAGTTGGTCTTGGTAGCTGGTACATGACCAGCAACCGTAGCTCGACCACAGTTGCGTTCCCTGATGCGCCGCTGCCCGGTGCTGCAAACGCGCAAACGACTACTGGCGATGTGGATACCTCCTCGATCCCCGATATGATCTCGGGCAATCCTGACGCGACTGTTGAAGTGATTGAATATGCTTCCTTCACCTGTCCGCATTGCGCGACATTCCACACCGGCGCATATAAAAAGCTCAAGGCAGAGTACATCGACACCGGTAAGATCAAGTTCATCTACCGCGAGGTCTACTTTGACCGCTTTGGCCTGTGGGCCTCCTTGATCGCGCGCTGCGGTGGTGAGGAAAAATTCTTTGGCATTGCTGATTTGATTTATGCGGATCAAGCAGGCTGGAGCCGTGCTGGTGACCCTGCCGCGATTGTAGGTGAACTGCGCAAGATTGGCCGTCTGGCTGGCCTCGATAACGATACGCTTGAGGCGTGCTTGCAGGACGGGGATCGTGCGCAGGAATTGGTGGCATGGTACAAAGAGAATGCCGAAGAAGACGGCATCGACAGCACGCCAAGCTTCCTGATCAACGGTAAGAAATATTCCAACATGAGCTATGAGAACATGAAGGAAACCATCGACGCAGCACTGGCTGGGTAATGGCTTCTCCGCTCACAGGTCTCAAAGTCATCGAACTGGCGCGGGTGCTCGCAGGTCCTTGGGCAGGTCAAACCCTGTCCGATCTGGGTGCGGAAGTCATCAAAGTGGAAAGCCCTGCTGGCGACGATACGCGCCAGTGGGGCCCTCCCTTTGTAGAGCGTGATGACGACCGTTCAGCGGCATATTTCCATTCGGCCAACCGTGGCAAAGCATCCGTAACTGTCGATCTGCGCACGGAGGAGGGGCAGGCAAAAATGCTTGCACTGCTCGAAGATGCTGACATTCTGATCGAGAACTTCAAGACGGGTGGCCTCGCCAAATATGGTATGGACTATGCCACTTTGAAGGAGCGGTTTCCCAAGCTGATTTACTGTTCAATCACTGGCTTTGGTCAGACAGGTCCCTATGCCCACAGACCTGGGTATGACTTCATCATTCAAGGTATTTCGGGTCTGATGTCCATCACCGGAGAGCCGGACCGCCAACCCCAAAAGCACGGTATGGCGATTACAGATATCTTCACGGGCATCTATTCCACCACAGCTATTCTGGCAGCTGTTCACCAGCGCAACAGCACGGGCGTGGGGCAACATATTGACATGGCGCTCCTTGATTGTGCTGTGGCGATCACGGGCAATCAGGCGATGAATTACCTCACGACGGGGACTGCGCCCACACGCTTGGGCAATGCGCACCCTAATCTCACACCATACGAGGTGTTTGAGACGTCCGATGGTCATCTGATCATCGCCACAGGAAATGACGGGCAGTTCCAACGCTTGTGCGATTTGCTTGGGCTGGAGGGAATGGGAACAGATCCCGATTATGCCAGTAACGCAGACCGTGTCGCGAACCGCCCGACGATGAACGCGCGCATCGCTGCTGCAACGCGATTGCGCACGCGCAACGATCTGTTGGCGACCTGTGAGGCGCACAATGTGCCAGCAGGACCTATCAATACCATGGAAGACACATTCAACGACCCGCAAGTCAAAGCGCGTGGCATGCAAGTTGAACTCGATGGCGTGCCGGGGATTAATTCCCCGTTCAAGTTTTCAGGCGCTGAATTGGCGCTGTATCGCCCTGCGCCAAAACTAGGTGAAGACAACTGATGCACGCAGCAGGTCTATAGAGAAATTCTGGGTCAAGTTGCAGTTTTAGAAAGCGTCTTCAACGCGTCTTGCAGGGCGTTATCGTCATCCAATTTTAGGCGTACGGGCAGGGTAATGACTTTAGACCTGAATGCTGGTGGCAGACGTACCGCATCCTTTTCTGTGGTGACCAGCTGCGCTCCCTTTGCCCGCGCGTCAGCCTCCAACCGCCCCAAGAGTGCAGCTGTGAGCGGCTGGTGATCATCCAGCGGTTTGGCATGAAGCAAAGTAGCTCCAAGACCGCGTAGCGTAGAGAAAAATTTCTCTGGATGTGCAATGCCAGCAAAGGCCAGCAGGGGCGTATCTGTCCAGTCCATCCCCGTTTGTAACGGTGCAAGAGCGGCCTGCACATGAGGCAGCGCGTCAGGTAAAACCGATACATCAAAAGAGTCCTGTGCAGCGATATCACCGATGGAGAGCAATATATCCGCCCGTGCAAGACCCGTTTGCACAGGTTCGCGCAGAGGTCCTGCAGGAAGACATAGCCCGTTGCCAAAGCCCTTTTGCGCATCAACCACAACGATACTGAGATCATAGGCCAGCGCAGGATTCTGAAATCCGTCATCCAGCACGATTGCTTTTGCACCCGCTTCTTGCGCTGCTGCAGCGCCTTTGGTGCGATCTTTGGCGACCCAGACTTCAGCAAATGCAGCAAGCAATAATGGCTCATCCCCAACTTGTGCCGCTGTGTGGCGTGCGGGGTCCACGCGCACTGGTCCGTCCAACGTGCCGCCATACCCGCGCGATACGATATGTGGCTCTAGATACAGATCACGCAAATACTCAACAACGGCAATAACAGTGGGTGTTTTGCCTGTCCCGCCAGCATTGATATTGCCAACACAAATCACTGGTACGTCCATTTTCACCCGTGCACCCTGCGCCAGCCTTCGGGCGGTCGCATGCGCATAAATGGCGCCGAGTGGTTTTAGTATGCGTGCCCGAAATCCTACGCGGGCCTCGTGCCAGAAATCTGGTGCGCGCATCAACTTACCCCCTCAAGCGTGTCGAGGGTGTCTTGGACCAGATCAGTGATCCGGTCCGTCAATGCTGCCCCTTCTGTCACAACGTCCCAGCCTGCGTGGGCCATCATTGCGGCCTGATCAGGCGCGACAAGGCGTGAAACGGCCATTCCAAGTGCTGCACTGTCGTTGATAATACGTGCAGCCCCTGCTGTGGCAAGACGTGAATAGCTTTGCAAGTGGCGCCCGACACGCGGCCCGTACAAGACAGCCGACCCAAGGGCCGCAGCCTCAAGTGGATCCACACCATGGCGTCCTGCAACAAGCGAACCACCTAAGAACGAAACGGGTGCTACGCGGTAGAACAGCCCCGCATCTCCGATGTCGTCACTAATGAGAATTTGGGTCGTCTCGTCTGGATAGTTTCCGTCACCCCAACTCAGCACTCTGAACTCCTGTGTGCGAGCTTCTGCATGCGCTTCCTCTGCACTCAGGTTTCCACCCGGTCGTAGAACAAGCAGCAAGCGGTGCGACAGGCGCAACGCTTGTCGGTGCGCAGCGAGAACAGTGTGCAATTCTTCTTGCTGTACGCCATTCGCAAACCAGATCGCGCGGCCCACACAAGTCGCAGCAAGATCAGCAAGGTCCGGCTCGTTACACGGCAATGCCTGCCCGCCTGCTTGAAGCGCTGTTGTAATTTCGATGTCACCTTTGTCGAGGCCTAGCTGCATCAAGCGCCGTGCTGCCGCAGGCGTGCGCACCATTACAGCCGTAAACAACGGCAAAAGATTTCGCGCTACGTCTGGCAACCATCGGTCACGCCGTCCATCAAAGCCGGCAGTGTCAGCGTTGATCAGATACAGCGGGCAGTTCCGCTCCGCTGCCTCAAGGAGCAGGTTCGGGCGCAATCCTCCCCATGTCCAGACACAACAATCAGGGCGCCAATGATCTAAAAAGGCCAAGACACTGTCAGGGTGATCATCACAAACCTGCACGAGATAGGTGCTTTCACCGAGGCTGGCCTCGGTCTCGTCTTTGTCACGCGGGAGGGTAGAAGTCGAAATGAGAACGTTTAGATCGAGGCGGCTGTTGATTTGCCGTTGTGCGAGATCCTGAACCGCCAAGAAGGCACCTGGCTCCGCGCAATGTATCCAAAGCAACTCCCCCTTTGGGCGGGGAATGTCAAAAGTCGGCAGATGTGCCTCTCCGCGTCGCGCAAGGGCGCGATACGCGGACAGGCCAAATGAGCCGACCATAGCAGGTTAGCCCAGCTCTTCGGTCGACGAGGCGGGTGTGGCCTCGTCGCGCAGACGGTGCAAATGCGCGATGAAGTAACGCATGTGGGCGTTGTCGACGGTTCGCTGTACTTCGTTTTTCCATGCGTCATAGGCGGCATCGTAGTTTGGAAAGATGCCAACCACATGCAAGTCATTGACGTCCTTGAATGTATTCTCGCTGGGGGTTACCAGCTCTCCGCCAAAGACGAGGTGCAGACGTTGGGTCATGAGAAAATATCCTTTGATATTGCTTAAGACTGTATTTGCACGCCACAAAGCTATGCCGTCAAGCGGACAGGTGGATCAGGTTAATGCATCAAGCAAAGCAGCGTGGATCGACATGCCGCCAGCGACGATACCATCAAGTCGCGGATCGGCATTGTTAAACTTCAAAGGTGCGCCGCGTTGGTTGGTGATGGTTCCACCCGCCTCGGCGATAATCAAGGCACCTGCCGCAATGTCCCATTCCCAACTGGGACGAAGGGTCAGCATTGCGTCGAACTGTGCTTCGGCTACCAGACCCAAACGGTAAGCAAGCGACGGGCGATACGCACATTTGAACGGTGGACAGGCACCACTGCGCCATGTCGGACCTGCAAGTGCAGGTTTCGCCGCAAGGATTGTGGAATCCTCAAATGCAGTTACGCCAGATGCGCGAATAGGTGCACCATTAAGAAATGCGCCGCGCCCGATTGCAGCAGTATAAAGCAGATTGCGAAGCGGGAGGTAAACGACGGCTGATGTTATCTGGCCATACTCAGCCACAGCAATCGCATGCGCCCAGGTATTTGCCCCTTCGGTAAAGCTGCGGGTGCCATCAATCGGATCGACGATAAACACGCGCTCATGCTCAAGGCGTTTGGCCCCGTCCTCTGTTTCCTCTGACAGCCAGCCATAGTCGGGCCGAGCCAAGAGCAACTGCTGCTTTAGCATGTCATTCACAGCCAGATCAGCCTCGGTAACGGGACCTGCCCCATCCGCCTTATCCCACCGCTTGGCCGATTTACCGACAAAGCTGGTGGCGACACGACCTGCCATCCGCACGGCATCGATCAGAAGGGGAAGATCAACTGCCGGCAATGGTCATGCTCGGAATCAGAAGGGAGGGAACAACACGGCTGAGATGGGCGTGTGCATCGTTGGCAGGGATCATGGCCAAGAGCATGTCGCGCAAGTTGCCAGCAATAGTACATTCGTTGACTGCGTGCGTGACTTCGCCGTTCTCCACCCAGAGGCCCGCCGCGCCGCGTGAATAATCACCAGTGTTCGGATTGATCGTTGAGCCGATCATGGAGGTCACAAGCAGTCCCGTACCCATATCGCGGATCAAATCCGCACGGCTTGCGTCCCCTTGGGTCATCGCC
>CAWVZA010000009.1:0-35995 GCA_963934545.1 uncultured Sulfitobacter sp. | reverse complement strand
TCAAAGGCGGCACGGTCGTCACGGCGGACCGGACTTGGAAAGCGGATATTCTGATTGAGGGCGAGAAGATCGTTCGTATTGGTGAGGACCTCAAGGGCGACGAGTATATTGATGCGGAAGGGGCTTATGTGATCCCTGGCGGGATTGATCCGCATACGCATCTGGAGATGCCGTTTATGGGGACCACGGCGGCAGAGACGTTCGAGAGTGGTACTTGGGCGGCGGCTTGTGGTGGGACCACGATGATTGTGGATTTCTGCCTGCCCGGTGAAGATGGCTCGATCAAAAATGCGATCAATGAGTGGCACCGGAAAAGCGCACCACAGATTTGTTCGGACGTGGGTTACCACATGGCGATTACCGGCTGGAATGAGAATGTCTTTAACGAGATGAAAGACGCCGTCGATATGGGTGTGAACTCGTTCAAGCATTTCATGGCCTATAAGGGCGCATTGATGATTGAGGATGACGAGATGTTCGCCTCCTTCAAGCGCTGTGCCGAGTTGGGTGCGTTGCCAATGGTGCATGCGGAGAATGGTGATCTGGTGGCCGAATTACAGCAGAAGTATTTCGATGAGGGTATCACGGGGCCAGAGGGTCACGCCTATTCCCGTCCACCTGAGTTGGAAGGCGAAGCGGCCAACCGTGCGATTACGATTGCGGATACGGCAGGGGTGCCTTTGTACATCGTGCATGTATCGTGTGAGCAGACCCATGAAGCGATCCGCCGTGCGCGGCAAAAGGGGATGCGGGTTTACGGTGAGCCGTTGATCCAGTTTTTGACCCTCGATGAGTCGGAGTATTTCAACAAGGACTGGGACCATGCCGCGCGGCGTGTGATGTCGCCGCCGTTTCGGTCCAAAGACCATCAGGACAGTCTCTGGGCTGGTTTGCAGGCGGGATCGTTGCAAGTAGTGGCGACCGATCATGCGGCGTTCAGCACCGAGCAGAAGCGCGCGGGAAAAGATGATTTTCGGATCATTCCGAACGGGTCGAATGGCTTGGAAGAACGCCTCGCCGTGCTGTGGACCGAAGGGGTTGAGACGGGGCGTTTGACGATGAACGAATTTGTCGCTGCGACCTCGACCAACGTGGCGAAAATTTTGAACATCTACCCGCGCAAAGGCGCGCTGGTGGAAGGGGCGGATGCGGATATCGTTGTGTGGGATCCGAAGATCACCAAAACGATCTCGCCTGCGAACCATCATTCGGTGCTGGATTACAACGTGTTCGAGGGGTTCGAGGTGCGCGCGCAAAGCCGCTTTACCCTCAGCCGTGGTGAGGTGATCTGGGCATGGGGGCAAAACTCGCAGCCTAATCCCGGGCGCGGACAGTTTATCCCGCGGCCTGCGTTCCCGAGTGCGAATGTGGCGTTGAGCAAGTGGAAAGAGCTGAACTCGCCGAAGATGATCAAGCGTGATCCACTTAATATTCCGGCGGGGATTTAAGGCATTGCTCGGATATTGGGTTAGATTATTCGGGGCGAGTTTTTTTGGCGTAGCCAGCGCGCTGGTTATTGCGCTTTTGCAGGCCCAACGCGGTGCAGTGGATGCTATGAGTGCTGGTGAGATTGGTCTAGCAGTCTTAGGCGGAGCTGTTGTGTTTGCCGTTCCGGTCATGCTGGTTGCTTCTTTGATAGAGCCTTTTGTGCGTCCCTTACATGTGCGGTCATCCATCGAGTTCAAGGCCGGATGTACTGTAGCAGGAGGTGCAGTGGCGTGGCTCGCGCCGTTGGTCTTAAACATGGGTTCTTCGCGCTCGCTGTCGAGCGGTTACGAGATGTTGAGCGCATTGGCTTTGATCCCATATGGTGTATTGGGTGGGTTGGTATACGCGGTGCTGGCAGGCCAAACCGCTGCAAAAGAAGTGTTAGAATGAGTGTTATTTCGGCAAGAAACCTCGACCTCACGTTCGAGACTAATGACGGCCCTGTGCATGCGCTCAAGGGTGTTGATCTGGACATCAAGCAAGGTGATTTTGTCAGCTTTATCGGGCCTTCGGGGTGCGGCAAGACGACATTTTTGCGGGTGATGGCGGATTTAGAGCAGCCTACTGGCGGAGAGATTGCCGTGAATGGGGTCTCGCCTGCGCAGGCGCGGAAGGCGCGGGCGTATGGTTATGTGTTTCAGGCGGCAGGGTTGTATCCATGGCGCACGATTGGCGGGAACATACGGTTGCCGTTGGAGATTATGGGGATTTCAAAGGCCGAGCAGGCGGAGCGGGTTGCGCGTGTGCTGGAGCTGGTCGAGTTAGCTGGGTTTGAGAACAAGTTTCCGTGGCAGTTGAGTGGTGGCATGCAGCAGCGGGCGAGCATTGCGCGGGCGTTGAGTTTTGATGCCGATCTGTTGTTGATGGACGAGCCGTTTGGCGCGTTGGACGAGATTGTGCGGGACCATTTGAACGAGCAGTTGCTGCATCTGTGGGAGCGGACGCAAAAGACGATTGCCTTTGTCACGCACTCGATTCCTGAGGCTGTGTATTTGAGCACGAAAATTGTGGTGATGTCGCCACGACCAGGGCGGATTACGGATGTGATCGAGAGTACGCTGCCGAAAGAGCGGCCATTGGAGATACGTGAGCGCCCTGAGTTCTTGGCGATTGCGCACCGTGTGCGTGAGGGTCTGCGGGCTGGGCATTCCGATGAGTGATGTGTGGCACGCGTTCGTGACGGCGTCCCGCCCACCTTCCCGTACGGGGTGTGTAGCGTGAAGTCCGTTCTACCAGTACTGACTGTTGTGGCGGCGATCATCGGGATATGGCTGCTAGCCGTGATCCCGATGAACATGCATCTGGTGGCGGATCAGGCGCAGCGAGACGGGGCTGTGGTGGTGCCTGATACGCCACGCGTGCGGCAGGAGTTTAGCGGCTTGGGTTTGGCGGTGCGCAATGTCGAGTTGATCCCGCTGACCTATCAGTTCAAACGACCGCGCCTTCCCAGCCCGCAGCAGGTTGCGGGGGAAATGTACGAGACGATCTTTACCAAGAAGATCACCTCGAAACGCTCGCTTGTGTATCATGGTTGGGTGACGCTGGCGCCGACGTTATTGGGATTTGTGATTGGCACGGGACTGGGGATCTTGCTGGCCGTGGGGATTGTGTACAGCCGCGTGATGGACCGGTCTGTGATGCCTTGGGCGATTGTGAGTCAAACAATTCCTATCTTGGCGCTGGCGCCGATGGTGATTGTGGTGCTGGGGTCTATGGGGGTGCAGGGGTTGTTTCCGAAGTCCTTGATAGCAGCCTATCTGTCGTTTTTTCCAGTAGTTGTGGGCATGGTGAAGGGGTTGCGCAGTCCATCTTCGATGCAGTTGGATTTACTCAGAACGTATAATGCGTCAGGCTCTCAGGGGTTTTGGTCTCTGCGTCTTCCTGCCTCTGCGCCGTATTTGTTTGCTTCGTTGAAGATTGGGATATCCGCCTCATTAGTGGGAACGATTGTTGCTGAGCTTCCTACAGGTGCGCGGGCCGGTTTTGGCGCGCGGATGTTGGTGGGGGATCAGTATGGTCAGCCGCTGGTTTCTTGGGCGGCGTTGTTTGCGGCGGCTTTGACAGCGGCGGCGCTGGTGGCGATATTCAGTGTGGTTGAGCGGGTCACCCTGCGGCGTATGGGGATGGCAGCGGCATGATTTATGTGGTGGCGGCATTTGTGATCTGGGCCGCGGGGTGGTGGCTCAATGTGCGACTGTCGAATGGGGCGTCCGCGGACAATATGGCGGTGAAGCTTGCCGTGCCTGCGATATTCGGCCTGACCATTGTTATTGTGTGGGAGTTAATGGTGCGCGGGTTTGAAGTGAACCCTGTGATCCTGCCTGCACCTTCGTCAGTTATTGAGCGGATCAGCCAAGAGGGGTTGATCCTTTGGGCCGATTTTAAGCAGACGGTGCTCAAGGGGGCCTTGGTCGGGTACATCTTCGGGATGGTTGCGGCCTTTGGTGTGGCTGTGCTGGCGGATCGCTCGGAGTTCCTTACGCGGGGGATTTTGCCAGTGGGAAGTTTTATGGCGGCGCTGCCGATTGTGGGGACTGCGCCGATTTTGGTGAAGTGGCTGGGCAGTGGTTGGGAATCCAAGGCAGCGGTTGTGGCCGTGATGGTGTTCTTTCCGATTCTTGTGAATACCGTTGCGGGGCTCAAGGACACGGACAACATGCAGCGCGACCTGATGCGGACTTATGCGGCGGGGTATTGGGCGAGCCTGTTCAAGCTACGCCTGCCTGCGGCCTTGCCGTTTATCTTTAACGGGCTCAAGATCGGTACCACACTGGCGCTGATTGGCGCGATTGTTGCTGAATTTTTTGGCTCTCCGACTGTCGGTATGGGGTTTCGCATCTCTACCAGCTTTGGGCAGCTTGCGCTTGATATGGTCTGGGCCGAGATTGTGGTAGCGGCCGTGGCGGGCAGTGCGTTCTATGGCTTGGTGACATTGATCGAGAAACGGGTAACCTTTTGGCACCCATCGCAACGATAACAAGAACGATAACGATGATCCTGAAAAATGGGACGTCAGTTTAACCAACCGACTTGGAGGTCGAATAATGAAGAACTTTATGATTGCAGCGGCATGTGCCGCAGGATTGGCAGCGACACCTTTGTTTGCAGATGGTCACGCGAATACCGTCTCGCTCCAGCTTCAGTGGGTCACGCAGTCCCAGTTTGCGGGCTATTATGTGGCTCTGGATAAGGGGTTTTATGAGGAAGAGGGGCTGGACGTGACGATCCTGTCCGGTGGTCCTGATATTGCTCCGCCACAGGTTTTGGCCGGTGGTGGCGCTGATGCGATGCTGAACTGGATGCCTTCTGCGCTTGCCGCCCGCGAAAAGGGTCTGCCGGTTGTGAACATTGCGCAGCCGTTCAAGACATCGGGTCTGATGCTGACCTGTTGGAAGGATACAGGGATCACATCTGTTCAGGACTTTAAGGGCAAGACGATTGGTGTCTGGTTCTTTGGCAATGAATATCCGTTCCTGTCGTGGATGTCTCAGGAAGGGATTAGCACTGATGGGGGCGAGGATGGTGTGACCGTTCTCAAGCAAGGCTTTAACGTTGATCCGCTATTGCAGCGTGAGGCGGATTGTATCTCGACCATGACCTATAATGAATACGGTCAGGTGCTGGATGCAGGTGTAAACCCTGACGAGTTGGTGACCTTCAAATACGAGGATCAGGGTGTCGCAACGCTTGAAGATGGTATTTGGGTGTTGGAAGACAACCTGAATGATGCGGTGTTTGTCGACAAGATGACCCGCTTTGTCCGTGCCTCCATGAAGGGTTGGAAGTATGCAGAGGGCAACCCTGAGGAAGCGGGCGCGATCATCATCGAGAATGATGAGACAGGCGCACAATCCGAAGAAGCGCAAGTGCGTATGATGAAGGAAGTGGCGAAGCTAACCGCAGGGTCCGATGGATCGCTGGCCGAGGCGGACTTCCAGCGCACAGTGGATACTCTGCTAGCGGGGGGGTCCGATCCTGTGATTTCCAAGCAGCCTGAGGGCGCGTGGACCAGCGTGATTACGGATGCTGCGCTGAAGTAAGCGATATGCTTTGAAGATTTGGAGGGGCTGGTGCGAGAGTGCTGGCCCCTTTTGCGTTCAAAAGAGTGCGATCCATATGCTTGCAAACATTGCGATGCCGCCAAAGTTTACGCAAGTGTGCCAGCTTGCATAGCGAAAAGGCATGGATTTACGGGCATAAAAGGCTGTGCCTATAACATAGCAGGCAGCACCTGCGATGATGCACCACAGAGTCTCTACGGGGACTTCGGTCAAGTCGGGCAGTGCCCCCAGCCCGATTGCTCCAAGTGCAAGGTAGGAGGCGGTGGACCAGCGGGATTTGACCGTCTCGTTCGTGATTTTGTTTATGATGGCGATGACGGCAAGGCCCCAACAGATACAAAGCAAAGTGATCGTCCATGTGGTGTTCGCCAGAGCGAAGAACGGAGTAAATGTGCCTGCGATGCTGGGGTAGATCGCAGCGTGGTCAATTCGGCGCAACAATTCGCGATGCGCGTGCCATTTGGAAAAGTGATAGACGATAGAGGCCAAGTTAGAGATGAGGGCGCATAGGATGTAAACCGCGGTGGCAATGATCAGCTTTGGCTCCAGTGTCGCAGAGGCTTTAGTCAACAAGATGCCGCCGGCAATCAGGATCAAGGTCAGGCCTACGAGATGTACGGCCATGTCTGCCTTGCGGTGGGTCTCGTTCGCGCCGGGATAGGTTGTGTGGTTCATGGGGTTCTCTGCAACTGGGTCAGCTTGCGATAAGTCCTTAGGAGAGCGGTGTCCAGAATGCCGGTACGGAACGCGTGTTGAAGACCCTTGCGGACCGTGCCGCATCAGAACGCCAATACGAGCGACCATAGATGTGAAGATGGGCTTAGGCACAAACGTGTTATTTCAAATAAAAAAGGGTCAGTGAAATCACCGACCCTTTTTGCGTTTAGTAATTTGCCTGCTTAGACAACTGTAACTTTAGTGCCAATCGGCACACGCTTGTAGAGATCTTGCACGTGGGCGTTCAGCATGCGGATACAACCGTTCGAGACGGAACGGCCGATGGATTTCGGTGCTGTTGTTCCGTGGATGCGGAAGTATGTGTCGCGGCCACCTTGAAACAAGTAGAGTGCGCGGGCGCCGAGCGGGTTCTTTGGGCCACCAGGCTGAGCGTCAGTGTTTCCGACGAAGCGTGCATAGGCCTTTGGGTCACGCTCAATCATCTCATTCGTGGGGCGCCATGTGGGCCACTCTTTTTTCGCACCGATGGTGGCGGAGCCTGTGAACTCAAGGCCCGCGCGGCCAACGCCTACGCCATAGCGGCGCGCCATACCTTTTTCAGTTACGAAATACAGGTAATAGCTGCGTGGAAGGATCAACAACTCACCAACATTATATTGCTTTTTGATCCGCACCATCTGTGGCGTGGGGTCAAAAGTGACAGATTGCGCCGAAACGATCTGTGGAAGAACTGTGGCGGCGGCGGTGCTGGCTATGAACGTACGACGAAGCATTGTTGAATCCTTGTGAGACATGGAATTGACGATATTTTCACCATATGTAGCGATTTTTCAACCCAATAACACAAAGTCCAGCCATTCGTTTCCGAATGGCTGGACAAATTTTCATGTACAGCGGGAATGAACCCGCATCTACATCTTAAGCAAGGGCGATATTTGTCGCGGACTCACGTCCATCACGGCCTGCTTCGATGTCGAATGTCACTTTTTGGTTGTCGGCAAGACCTGTAAGGCCTGCGCGCTCTACAGCAGAGATGTGTACGAATACATCGTTGCTGCCGCCGTCGGGTGCGATAAAGCCGAAGCCTTTTGTTGTGTTAAACCATTTTACGGTGCCAGTAGCCATTCCGTAATCTCCTCAGTTTGATGCCATCCGCGGTAGTGCGATGGCGTGGCATGGTCGGTTTGTAATCGAGAGACTGAGCGCAGGTAGCGGAGACAGTGGTCTGGATAACGGTAACGATTGCAATCAACGATATGGCACAGAACCCCTCTAATTTCAAGAGACCTGCCCAACTATGGCAGAGAACTGCCAATGCCTGAATGTCAATTTTCGCAGAGCTGAATTGAATTTAACATATTGATATTATGTAAATATGTTATTGTATCGTAGAGTTTTTGGCGGGTTTTTCGCACATAGATTTTAGGACTGCATATTCTGTAGATTCACCGCTTGGGTACCGTGTTCTTGTTGATCGCAGGCGATTCTATCGGCGCGATTAAACATCCGTGTGTGTCAAATTTGCATTCAATTCTGCCCGTTTGTCACCTGTCGTTTGCATGGCTATGCCGTTGCTGAAGCACCGCTTGGGAGAGCAAGTGGATGTGGTAGCGCAGGCATCAGGTGAGGTGAATTCTGAGAGTCAATATCGATGATATATCTTTTCTTTGAGATCAGCGGTCGGATCCGTCAGCCGCGCTGATGTGCAACTCGAGGTGCTACCTTAAGAGGTGGAGGGGGCGTTCGAGAAGTTGTCGGTATGCATTTCGGGGCGGTGAATATCTTGTTGCGTCTCGGTTGCAGTGTCGCGACTGCTCTGCACCAGTTCTTCCATCTTCTCACGCAACTGTGCTGCTCTTTGCAGCAGGTTCGTTGGCTTAAGGGCCTCGTTTGTGATGCAGGCGGTGTTGCTGGGGTTTGTCGCCATCGAAATACCTGCAACGGGCGGCGTGATGATCCCTTGGCGCAAAAGCTGGGCCTGAATGCGTGCGGCCATATCGGCAGGCACACGCAGGTGACGGACCAACATATCCGTGGTGCAGCGGTTGTGAGACCGGGCAATAATCTTTGCAGTGATCGTGTGCTGCGGTGCGATAGGAACGGCCATTGCGGGAAGGGCAGGGGCGGCCATCAGGGCGGAGAGCGTGCTGAGGAATATACGTCTGTTCATATACATAATGTGGGCGTGATGGCGCGTGCTTTCAATCGGGGAAAGGGGTTTGTGTTTCCCCCTGAAACAAAAAAAAGGGGCGGCACAATGGCCACCCCTTTCGTCATTTTTACCGGAATTAATTCTTGAGTTAACGTACGAACTTTTTGTGCTTTAGGCGCTTTGGCTCAAGCGCATCTGCACCAAGGCGGCGTTTTTTGTCTTCCTCATAGTCGGAGAAGGCACCCTCGAACCATTCCACATGGGCCTCACCTTCAAACGCAAGGATGTGTGTGCAGATACGATCGAGGAAGAAGCGGTCGTGAGAGATGACCACGGCGCAGCCTGCGAAGTCGACGAGGGCGTCTTCGAGTGCGCGCAGGGTTTCAACGTCGAGGTCGTTTGTAGGTTCATCGAGGAGCAGCACGTTGCCGCCTGATTTTAGGAGGCGCGCCATGTGGACGCGGTTACGCTCACCACCTGACAGCAAGCCGACTTTCTTCTGCTGATCGCCGCCTTTGAAGTTGAAGGATGAGCAATACGCGCGGGAGTTGATTTCGGCATCACCAAGTTGGATCAGCTCGGCACCGCCCGTGATCGCCTGCCATACGTTATCGTCGGGGCTTAGGTCATCGCGGGACTGATCCACATAAGAGAGCTGGACGGTATCACCAATCTCGACTGTGCCTGCGTCTGGCTCAACCTGACCCGTCAGCATTTTAAACAGCGTGGATTTACCTGCACCGTTGGGGCCAATCACACCGACAATACCGCCAGGTGGCAGAGAGAATTCGAGGTTCTCGACAAGAAGTTTGTCGCCCATCGCTTTGGTCAGACCCTCAACGTCAATCACTTTGGAGCCGAGGCGCTGGCCGCTGGGAATGACGATTTGGGCATTGGCCAGCTTTTCGCGCTCGGACTGGTCGGCCATCTCGTTGTAGGATTTGATCCGTGCTTTTGACTTGGACTGACGGGCCTTGGCCCCTTGACGCATCCACTCAAGTTCGCGCTCAAGTGTTTTCTGGCGCGACTTATCTTCGCGCGTTTCTTGGGACAGGCGCTTGGCCTTTGCTTCTAGCCAGTCAGAGTAGTTGCCCTCATTCGGGACACCGCGGCCACGGTCGAGTTCCAAAATCCATGACGTGATATCATCGAGAAAGTAACGGTCATGGGTGACGATCAGGATCGTACCTTTATAATTGATGAGGTGCTGTTGCAGCCATGCGATGGTTTCCGCGTCGAGGTGGTTGGTAGGCTCGTCGAGCAGGAGCATTTCGGGTGCTTCGAGCAGGAGTTTGCAGAGCGCTACGCGGCGCAGCTCACCGCCAGACAGCTTGGAGATGTCGGCATCGTCTGGCGGGCATCGGAGCGCTTCCATGGAGACGTCGATTTGGCTGTCGAGGTCCCAGAGGTTCTCGGCGTCGATCTGGTCTTGGAGGTTGGCCATCTCGTCCGCTGTCTCGTCGGAGTAGTTCATAGCCAGCTCGTTATAGCGATCGAGGATGGCCTTTTTACCCGCAACACCGAGCATCACGTTTTCACGGACGGTCAGTGTCTCGTCGAGCTTTGGCTCCTGCGGGAGGTAGCCAACTTTTGCGCCTTCAGCGACCCAAGCCTCGCCGGTGAAGTCCTTGTCCAGACCTGCCATGATTTTCATGAGTGTGGATTTACCTGCGCCGTTGACGCCGACCACACCAATTTTCACACCGGGGAGAAAGTTTAGGTGTATGTTTTCAAAGCATTTCTTACCGCCAGGGTAGGTCTTGGAGACCCCTTGCATGTGATAGACGTATTGATAAGCGGCCATGGTGCGACTCCTCGTGCGTGTCAGAATTTTCTTTGCAATATCTGGCGTGCTGGCAATGTTCAACGTCCCGCGGCTTGCAGCACTGCATCGGGGAGTGTGCTAAGGGTGAAATATGATAGTGATTCTGTGTAAATTCGTGAGCTTCACGTTTTGCGGGAAGGTCATGACGGCTACCTAATTGGTCAAATTCAGTGCAAATGATTTGCAAAAATTGTAAAATCTGTAAAAACGCCTGAAATACGGCAAATTTAAGGTAATATACTTTGCCTCAACAGGCTGCGCTATCTGTATCCACTGGGGGCGGTTCAAACCTGATCCCAAGGGCTAACCAGATCGTAAATTAAATGCGGTCGAGAACAGGGAAAATATCAATGTCTCAAACGACCCTTATCGTAGGGCTGGACGGATCGGACGCGGGCAAACGCGTACTGGATTTCGCCACGACCCGCGCCAAGCTGATCGGTGATTGCCGTGTCGTGCTTGTCTATGTGATCGAATGGTCACCGTTTAGCTTCCAGACGGCGGAAGAGAATGAAAAGCGCCATGTGCGGCGCGAAGAAGAGCTGGAACTGGCGCAAGAGCGTATTCTGGCACCTGCAGTTGCCACCGCCCAAGCGGACGGCCTGACGGTTAAAGGTGTCGTGAAGCACGGTGATGTTGCTGATATCCTCGAAAGCCTCGCAAAAAAGCATGCTGCATCACAGATTATTGTGGGGCGCATGGGTGAGCGTAATATGAAAGAACGGCTGTTTGGTGGCGTGACGTCGCGGCTTGTTGCTGCATCGAGCGTACCGATCACAGTCATTCCATAAGAGGGGAGATCAATATGAAACGACTATTCGCATTGGGAGCCACCGCAACCGCGCTGAGCCTCCCGACACTTGCTGCTGCCCAAGATGCAGTGTCACTCGACCCAAAAGTAAACGATATCTTTGCTGGCTCGACAGGCTGGTTTGTGAACCTGATCTTTATGAACCTTCCAGGTACGAACTTCCCTTGGATCGTCCTTTGGTTGGTTGTGGCTGCTTCGATCTTTACGATCTATTTTGGCTTTATTTAGGTCAAAGCGTTTGGGCACGCCCTCAGCCTTGTGAAAGGTGACTATTCTGACCCGAATGATGCAGGCGAGGTTAGCCACTTTCAGGCTCTAACAACAGCTCTGTCGGGTACTGTCGGCCTTGGTAACATTGCGGGCGTTGCGGTTGCTGTGGGTATTGGTGGGCCGGGGGCAACGTTCTGGATGATCGTCGCGGGCCTGTTGGGCATGGCGTCGAAATTCACCGAATGTACGCTGGGTGTGAAGTATCGCAACGAGTATCCTGACGGCACCGTTTCTGGTGGTCCAGTGTACTATATGGTTAAGGGCTTCAAAGAGCGTAACCTGCCCGGTGGTCGCTTCCTCGCCATCGTATTTGCGATCTTTACCATCGGTGGTGCGCTGGGCGGCGGCAACATGTTCCAAGCCAACTAAGCACATGCACAGATCACCCAGATCACAGGCGACTTTAGTGGCCTGATCACGGGCAGCATCTTTGCGGTTGTTGTGTTCTTGGTAATCGTTGGTAGCATCAAATCCATTGCGAGTGTGACCGAGAAGGTCGTGCCGTTCATGGGTGTTCTCTATGTCATCGCGGCGATGATGACCCTGATCGTGAACTATGACCAGATCGGTTGGGCCTTTGGTCAAATCTTTGCTGGTGCGTTTACAGGCCTTGGGGTTGCTGGCGGTTTTGTTGGTGCGTTGATCTAAGGCTTCAAACGGGCTGCGTTCTCGAACGAAGCTGGTGTTGGTTCTGCTGCTATTGCGCACTCTGCTGTGCGTACAAAAGAGCCTGTGACCGAGGGTGTTGTATCGTTGCTGGAGCCGTTCATTGACACGGTTGTGATCTGTACCATGACCGCTCTTGTGATCACTATCTCAGGTGTTCTGGTAACTGATCCTACGACGGGTCTATATGTCCTGAACGAAGCGGGCACGTCGATCAAGACGGCTGATGGCTCCTCCGGTGTGGCGCTGACGTCTGCGGCATTCGCGTCTGGCTTTAGTTGGTTCCCATATGTCTTGGCTGTTGCGGTGATCTTGTTTGCCTTCTCCACCATGATCTCGTGGAGCTACTATGGCCTCAAGGCATGGACCTACCTCTTTGGTGAGGGCAAAACGACCGAGCTTATCTTCAAGCTTATCTTTTGTTTCTTCATCATCGTGGGTGCGGCTGCGCAACTTGGTGCGGTTATCGACTTCTCCGATGCGATGATCTTTGCCATGGCAGTGGTCGACATCACGGCGCTTTATTGCCTGATGCCAATCGTCAAGCGTGAGATGAACAGCTACTTCTCGCGTCTGAAATTCGGCGCGATCGTCAAGCATAAGCACTAAGTCTGATTGACAAATGGCGGGTCATACCGTCCCTTTGGCCCCTGAGTAACCTTGGGGGTCGTTTTCGTTTTGCGCCATGATATTCCATATGCGGCGGCTGGTCAGGTGATCGGATTGCTGGGAGGATCGTTTGATCCTGCCCATGAGGGCCATGCGCATATAACGCGTGAGGCGCTTAAGCGGTTTGGTTTGGATCAGGTCTGGTGGCTGGTGAGCCCCGGTAATCCGCTGAAAGAGCGCGGCCCTGCGCCAATGGACGCGCGTATTGCGCAAGCGCTTGCGGTGATCGACCATCCACGTGTGACAGTGACCGGCATCGAAGAGCGGCTTGGGACGCATTATACTGCCGAGACATTGCGTTCGTTGCAGAAGCTCTATCCCAGACAGCGGTTTGTGTGGTTGATGGGTGCGGATAACCTCGCGCAATTTCATCTCTGGCAGGATTGGAAGAGCATCGCAGAGACTGTTCCTATGGGAATTCTCGCACGGCCCGGCCAGCGGATATCGGTACGGATGAGTAGGGCTGCTTCGCTTTATGCACCTTGCCGGATTGCTGGGCGCCATAGCCATCTTCTGGGGCATGCAAATCCACCTGCATGGTGTTTTGTGAATGTGCCGATGATGAATGTCTCGTCCAGTGCGATCCGTGAGCGTGGCGAGTGGTCAGCGTAGGCGAGCAGAGGCAAGGCCAGCTGTGATAATCACAATCAGGCCCGTCCACGTCCAGATATCCGGCAGATCGTCGAAAATGAGCCAGCCAAGGCCAACCGCAGCAACAAGTTGGAAATAGACCAGCGGTGCAATGCGCGTGGCGGGGACAAGCTGGTATGCATAAAGCAGCAAGAGGTTCCCCATCATTGAGCAGAGCGCCGAGATCAGGGTCAGCCCTGCAATGGTTCCAGTGAAGGTCGGTAGATTGCTGAGACCAAGCGGCAGCAAGACCAGTGCCGCGATGAACAGCTGGATGAAGGTCATTGCAAGCGGGGAGGCAAGCGGTCCCAGCCAGCGCGACATGGTTAGGAACACGCCGTAGCAGGTGCCTGCTGCAACAGCCCAAAGCACGCCAATGCTGGCCCCCATACTGGGGCGTACGACGATGAGAACGCCGGTAAACCCCATCACTATGAGTGCAGAGCGCATGGGGGTCACTGGCTCGCGCAGAAAGATCACGGCGAGGACATAGCTGATGAGTGGGCCGACAAAGAAAGCGGCAAAGACGGTCGCGACCTCTTCAGTTTGGAGCGCCGTCTGGATGCAACTTATACCGAGGGCAAGGATCGTAGCGCGGACCCAGATGCGCCAGTTGCGCAGCAAAGTCCAAGCGCTGCGCGGGATGAACGGGAGAATCAGCAAAGCCCCAACAAGGAAGCGCGACCATGCAACGAAGAGAGGAGCCGTTCCATGAACGCCGCTGAGCAATTTGCCAGCGCTGTCCCCCGCAGGGATCATGGACATTGCTAAAAACATGATCAAGACTGCGCGTTTCATACAGTCTCGCTATCATGCAGCCCTGCGTTAGGAAATGTGATTTTTGGGTGCTTGTTACGGTGGTCAATCTTAGGGTAACTCTGGAGCCATGAAACGCGCATTTTCACGACGGTACTTTCTTTGCACAGCTGCGGCTGCCAGTATTTTTGGCCCCCAAGCAGCACTTGCTGCTCCTCCTACAACATCGCTTCGCCCCGTTTTGCGCGGTGAGGATTTTTTCAAAAGAGCTGTGCGCAGCGTTGACGCGATCCTCCTTGAGGCAAAACTGGCGGGTAAAGTCTCCTTTGCTGTGACCAACACTGAGACAGGGATGGGACTTGAGACTCAAGATGCCACTATTGGACGTACACCTGCGAGTGTAACGAAAGCGATCACAGCGCTGTATGCATTGGATGCGCTGGGCGCGGATCACCGTTTCGAGACCCAATTGATTGCTACCGGTGGTGTGGTGAACGGAGAGATTGAGGGCGATCTGGTGTTGGTTGGTGGGAATGATCCGACACTTGATACAGATGCGCTGGCCACAATGGCATCTAACCTGAAAGCGGCAGGCATCATCGGGGTTAAGGGCGCGTTCAAAGTTTATGAGGCAGGCCTTCCTGTGCTGCCGCGGATCGACGTTAAGCAACCGGACCAAGTGGGCTATAACCCAGGCGTTTCGGGGCTGGCACTCAACTATAACCGTGTGCATTTTGAATGGAAGCGGACGAACGGAAATTACGCAGTAACGATGGAGGGGCGCACTGAGAAGTATCGCCCCGCCGTGCGTATGGCTGTGATGCAAATCCGCGACCGCGCTTCGCCCATTTATACATATGAAGATCGAGGTGGCATTGATGCATGGTCTGTGGCGCGGGGTGCGTTGGGGCGCAATGGCTCACGCTGGTTGCCTGTGCGCAAACCGGGGCTTTACGCAGGCGAAGTGTTTCAAACGCTTGCTGGGTCACAGGGCATTCGCCTTGGTGCGCCAAAGATGATTGCAGCGGTGCCTGCAGGTGAGGTTTTGGTCAGGCATCAAAGCCCTGATCTGCGCCGTATTCTGCGTGACATGCTGAAATGGTCAGTCAACCTAACAGCAGAAATGATGGGTCTCGCAGCAACAATCGCCAAGGGCCATAGCCCCGATACCCTGAAAGAATCTGCCGATCAGATGAATGTTTGGGCGCGAGAAAATCTGGGGATGCAAGCGGCTGCTTTGGTCGATCATTCAGGCCTTGGTGACGATAGCCGCGTGACATCAAGTGATATGGTAACTGCACTTGTTCAGGTGCGCACCAGCGGTTTGCGCGAAATTCTCAAGCCGATTGCGATGCGCGACGACAAACGAAAAGTCATTAAAGATCACCCGATAAAGGTCGATGCAAAGACAGGCACACTCAATTTTGTGTCCTCCCTTGCAGGCTATATGACAGGGCCTGATGGCACAGAAATGGCATTTGCGATATTTGCGGCAGATGAAGCTATCCGCGCTACAATAACGCGGGCGGAGCGCGAAGGTCCTGCTGGTGGCAAAAGCTGGAACCGCCGCGCGAAACGCATGCAACAGCAACTGATTGAACGCTGGGGTGTCCTGTACGGCGCGTGATGACTTAGGTCAGATGCCGCGCCCTTGCGCCACGCTCGATTGCTGCAGCATGCAGACGGTCTATTTCGAGCTCGTATCGGATTTCTTCGAGGATACGCAGTTCGGCTTCTTCCAACGTGCCATCGGCGGCAGCGACATCACAGGCCAATGCATATGCTGTCTCGTTCAGGCGGTCGGGCAGCGCCTCTTTGATCAGGCCAAAGAGGGCATCGAGCCCGTCTTCTTGTTCGAATAGATCAAACACCATTTGACTCACGGTCTTGATCCGGTCGACATCGAAATCCGCAAATATTGGCAGCAAGTTCACAGCCGTTTGAATTTTGATCAGCTCGGTCGTGCCAATGTCTTCGTCTGAGGCGGAGACGGCGACCATTACAGCAACGAGGCAATCTTGCGCGCTGAGCGCAAGGGAGGGGTTATTTGTCATTTTGGGTAAGTCCTTTGCGCTGTGGCTAAGCCCGAGAATATTGACGGCATGAACCTTGCGCAATAGATGATGCCTTAGCAATGCGATAAGGCACGGCTGATTATTTTCGGGAAGTTTGATATGACTGAGATGCGGGATGCAGCAATGCAGAGCAAAGCGTGGCCTTTTGAAGAAGCGCGCCGGTTGCTCAAACGCTATCAGGGTAAGATGCCCGAGAAGGGGTATGTCCTGTTCGAAACAGGCTATGGCCCCTCTGGCCTGCCGCATATTGGCACCTTTGGTGAAGTTGCGCGTACGACGATGATCCGTCAGGCGTTTGAGGCGATCAGCGATATTCCCACGCGCCTCGTGTGTTTCTCCGACGATCTGGACGGGATGCGCAAAATTCCAAGCAATGTGCCGAACCCCGAGGTTTTGGAGCAGCATTTGCAGCGGCCTTTGACCTCTGTGCCCGACCCGTTCGGGACGCATGACAGCTTTGGTCACCATAACAACGCCATGCTACGCAGGTTCCTTGACACGTTTGGCTTTGAGTATGAGTTTATCTCGGCCACAGAGTTTTACGGCTCGGGTCAGTTTGATGAAATCTTGATGCGGGCCGCTGAGAAGTACGACGAGATCATGGCTGTGATGCTCAAATCTCTGCGTGAAGAGCGGCGTCAAACTTATTCGATCTTTTTGCCGATCCACCCCGAGAGCGGGCGTGTGATGTATGTTCCCATGAAGAAGGTCGATGCCAAAGCGGGTACGATCACCTTCGATACCGAGGATGGTGAGGAAATGACCCTGCGCGTGACGGGTGGCAATGTGAAGTTGCAATGGAAGCCTGACTTTGGTGCGCGCTGGGCCGCTTTGGATGTTGATTTCGAAATGTATGGCAAGGACCACAGCACCAACACGCCGATCTACGATTCGATTTGCCGTATTTTGGGCGCACGTGCACCTGAGCATTTCAGCTATGAGTTATTCCTTGATCAAGACGGTCACAAGATTTCCAAGACGTCAGGCAACGGCCTGTCGATTGATGAATGGCTGACCTATGCGAGCGCGGAATCGCTGTCTTATTTCATGTATCTTAAGCCCAAGACGGCGAAGCGGATGTATTTTGATGTGATCCCCAAGGCTGTGGATGAGTATCACCAGCAGCTGCGCGCTTACGAGACACAAGATATCAAAGGACAGTTGAACAATCCTGTCTGGCATATCCACGGGGGCGATGTGCCCAAGTCGGATATGGTGGTGCCGTTTTCGATGCTACTGAACCTTGCGTCTGTTTCTTCGGCGGAAGACAAAGCGCAGCTCTGGGGCTTTATCCAGCGCTATGCGCCTGATGCGACGCCAGAAACGAACCCCGGCATGGATGCGGCGGCCGGTTTTGCTGTGCGGTATTACAATGATTTTGTGAAACCTGCAAAAGTGTTCCGTGCCGCTACAGATCTGGAGCGTGAGGCGCTGGAAGATCTGCGCGGACGTTTGGTTGTGTGGGAAGGTGGGCTCGACGCAGAAGCGCTTCAGTCTGAAGTCTTTGCCTGTGGTCGTGAGTGGTTCGAGCCATTGCGTGATTGGTTCACAGCGCTTTATGAAGTGCTGCTTGGGGCGTCGCAGGGTCCGCGATTTGGCGGGTTTATCGCTCTTTACGGTGTGGAAGAGACGATCGCACTGATCGATGATGCGCTCGTGGGAAAGCTCGTTCAGGGCTGAATGCCTTGCCCTGTTGCTTGTGTGATTTAGGTTATGTCGCATTGGGAACAGGGAGAGACGCGATGAAAACAGTATTTTTGGCAGCGGCATTTGTGGCTGTCACCGTGCTGAGTGTGCATGCGCAGGACGCGGAAATTCGTAGCACGATTGGCCAACAATTCGAAGCGTTCAAAGTGGACGACTTCGCCACTGCCTTTACCTTTGCCAGCCCGTCTCTCCAACAATTTTTCCAGAGCCCGCAGAATTTTGGCCGAATGGTTACACAGGGCTATCCGATGGTCTGGCGCCCTGCGGCGGTGGATTATCTGGAGTTGCGCGAGGAGGATGGCGCATATTTTCAGAAGGTACAGATCATGGATGCGAAGGGACGTTTTCACATCCTTGCGTATCGCATGATGCAGACGCCAGATGGCTGGCGCATCAATGGTGTGCAGATACTTGAAGCAGGAGGGGCTGCGGTCTGATCTGCAACGGCACCGTAACGGTGCCATAGCGGTGCCTGAACCCCTTGTTGATAGTTCCCTCAAGTCTGTCCGGCAGTTGCGCCGGAGAAGCGCGAAAGGAATATCAATGAACACGGCAATCAACAGCCTGAACGACTTCGCACCTGCCCCGTTTTCAGAGGGGCTGGTGGCATATTCAAACGGAAACGGCACGCCAGGATCGCCAAGCTATGCCACCTCTGGCAATGGAATTTTCATTCCAGCGGATCAGAACTTTGGTGGCTCGCTGGAACTCCTTAAGACCGACAGCACTCAGCGCCTGCGCTATAAGGGGGAAACGCCGATTGTGCCGGGGTGCTATTTGCAAATCAAAGTGCGCCTGAAAGCAGTGAGCGGCAATCTGCCCTCCGTGCGCATCGCGGCCTATGCGGCGCAATCTAACGGCAACGCGGTGGGCGGTGTTGTGACCGAGGGGGCTTTAACGCCACTGACATCCTACGGTGAAGTTGTCGAAGTCAGCGCGATTGTTGGTATTGGCAACCGTGGTGGTGTTGACATGGTCTGGGGTGTCGATGCGGATTATGGACATTTCGGCATTGATTTGATCGGCCAAAATGGCGGTGTTGTGCGCATTGACGATATCGAGATCAACGACGTCTCCTCCCTGTTTCTGAGTGATATTGTTTCAACGATTGATGTGCGTGATTACGGTGCGGTCGGTGATGGTGTGACCGATGATACTGCTGCTTTTGAAGCGGCTAACAGTGCGGCGAATGACCGTACAGTGCTGATCCCTGCTGGCACTTTCCGGCTCGAGGGCAATGTGACTTTTGACACGGCGACAAAGTTTGAAGGCACAGTGAGCATGCCGACTGAGGCGGTTCTCTTGTTGCGCCAAAACTTTGACTTGCCCAATTATATTCAGGCTTTTGACAATGAGGAGCTGGCGTTCAAGAAGGCATTTCAGGCGCTGCTAAACAACTCTGACCATGAATCGCTGGACCTAGGTGGGCGTAAGGTGGCGCTGACGGAGCCGATTGATATGCAAGCGGCGGTGCCGAACCGAACGAGATATGAGACGCGGTGGGCGATCCACGACGGGCAGCTTATCGCGCTGACGGGTGGAGATTGGGACACGACGACGATTACAGCGCAAGCGACCTATAGCACCGACAATGCACGCACTCTGACCAACGTGGCGAATGTGGCGAGTATTCCGATTGATAGCCATGTCAGCGGTTCAGGTGTGGGGCGTGAAATTTATGTGCGGGCCAAAAATGAAGCGCGGGGTGAGTTGACCCTCAATGGTCCTCTCTATGATGCGGCAGGTACGCAAAATTTTACCTTCCGCCGTTATAAATACATGCTCGATTTCAGTGGTTTTGATGTGATTGCCAAGTTCATCATCCACAATGTCGAATTTCAGTACCAAGAACTTTGTAGCGGTATCATGCTGGCAGGTGCAGGGACGATTTTCACTGTGGGTGACTGCTTCATCACTACGCCGAAGGACCGTGGGATCACGTCAATGGGAGGCGGGTGTCAGGGCATGTTTATCGAGCGGTGTCAGTTTCTATCTGCCGAAAAGGATTTGCCTGTCTCCCAACGCTCCACCATCGCGCTTAATGTGAATTCCAATGATGTGAAGCTGCGCAACTGCCGCTCGGAGCGGTTCCACCACTTTGCGGTTATGACAGGGCAGAACCATTTGATTGTGGGCAATCACTTTTTCCAAGGTGATACAGTGAATGGTGGTATCCGCTCTGCGGGTGTTGTGCTGGCAGAGGCTTATGCTTCTTGTGTGATCACCAATAACTATGTGGACAACGCGTTCTTTGAATGGACGAACGAGCGTGACCCCACCCCCACCCCTAGCTTTAATGGTGGCTTCTCGTTCAGCTCATTGGATATCACGAGTAATATTTTTCTGTCGGGCGAGGTGGCGACCAGTTTTGCCTATCTCGTGGTGAAGCCTTATGGCGCTGGGCATTTCATCAACGGCCTCAATGTAACGGGGAACCGCTTCCGTAGCATTAACGGCTTCACTGAGCGGGTCGAACGTGTGGACACCAGCTTTGCCGATCTGAATTTCACCCGCATGCGCAATGTGTGTTTCACGGGCAATTCGTTTCACGGGATCAGCAATCCCGTCGCTAATCCGCTGCTTATCGAGGCGACAGAGAGTTCCAATCAGCAAACTTGGGTCAGTGAGACAGGACCAGGGCTGCCGTTTGAGGCCCGTTCGCTGAGTGTGGACGCAGTAGTGGTGCGTGGAGGAGTGCGCAATGCGTCCAACCAGCTCAACTATGACAATCCATTTGTACGCGCACAGCAGGGACCTGATGCCAATCAGGTGCATGTGGTCTGGTCTGAACCTGTGCGCGGCAAGATAGCGGTAACAGCACGTATGGATAACGACACGGTTTAGGCCGTTCGGGCTCCGACGTTTTATATGTCGGAGCCTACTTCAGAACTCTCGCCAGAGACCGAGTTTTAGTGCGCTGTTTTGCATATTTCCAATCTGAGCTTCCGCGCCGACCTGAATGCTGAACTTCCGCTCCTTTGGGGTGAAGACAAGCGATGGCGCGATTGCCTCGCCTGCAATTTCGGCAACGTAGAGTTGAAACATGCCTTTGGTCACATCGGTAAATTTCATACCGAGAGTCATATCGAGTTTCGCGATGTGATTTGAATGGGTCAAATCCCAAATTGCTGAAGCCTCTACCGTGGCCCAGCCTGATATCTCGCCCCATTTGATGCCGCGTCCCCAGCTTAGCCCCGTGCGCAGGTGGGGCAGCGTGTATTCACCGATCCATCCCACCCTGACACCGATTTCATAAGCCAACTTTGATGCAGCATCCGGTTTTGACAGCGCTCGGCGCAAAGAGACTGTGGCATAGCCACTTTGTGGAGCGTTGCGCAGATGGATCATGCTCAGATCACCAACGAGGGTGGTTTTGTCGGTTAGGCCATATTCAAGATAGGTCTGGTTGGAGGTGTCGAGGTAATATGTTGTGGCAACAGAAACAGCAGTGAATGTGGTGCCTTTTTCGCGTAGCCAAGGCCCTGCATGTGCCGTGCTCACCAATGCGAATGTGATGAAGATGATCAAGAGGTGGTTTAGCACAGGTTTTATTCTCCTATGCTTACTCTTGGTTAATAGCCGTTAAGAAACAGTTACGATTTGGCAAGGCTATTTATGTTAAGAACGGGGCTCTTTCACAGAAGCCTAAGTAGGAGTGCGTAAAGTGGCTGAGATACTGGTTGATGGCTCAAACGTCTTGTTTTGGCGTGCGGGACAGGCGCAGCGGGATGTGCCAATGCTGGTGGTGGCTGCTCTTAAAGCGCGGAGGTTTGTGCCAGTCATCTATTTTGATCAGAGCATCCACCAGCATCTTAGCGAAAGTGATTTGGACCTTTTGGGCGAAGCTGCGCAGGTGATTATCGCACCGAGTGGCACACCAGCCGATGCGTTGCTGCTAGACGCCTCTGCGCAGGGACGCATCCAGATTGTTAGCTGCGATAAGTTTCGGGAATGGAGAAGCAACCACCGTCAGTTGCGACTTGACTGGCTGGTGTCGGGAAGGGTTGGCAAAGGCGGGCGGGTAAGCTTTTCCAAGACGCTCAGAGCCGCCCCGCTTTAGCGTCCCCGTCGCTTGGCCCCGCCGCGCATGCCGCCACGACCCATGGTGCTGCGGCCTGATTTTTGTTTTGCGTCATTGACGGCTTTGTCCACTGCATATTGGCGTGCCATCGGATCGTCGGCGATGGTGAGGTCGACAGCTTCAAGCCGCTTGACCTCGTCGCGCAAACGGGCCGCTTCCTCGAATTCGAGGTTCTCGGCGGCTTTGCGCATGTCGGTGCGCAGGCCCTCAAGGACGGACTTCAGATTGCCACCAGCAAGCGGGTTGTCAATCTTTGCTGTGACGCGAGATTGATCAGTATCACCTTTGTAGAGTCCCGCGAGAATATCCTCGACGTTCTTTTTCACCGTCATCGGCGTGATCCCGTGCAACTCGTTATAGGCAAGTTGTTTGACGCGGCGGCGCTCCGTCTCGCCCATGGCACGCTCCATAGAGCCAGTGATGCGGTCAGCATACATGATGACACGACCTTCGGCGTTTCGGGCAGCACGGCCAATGGTCTGGATTAGAGAGGTTTCCGAGCGCAGGAAGCCTTCTTTGTCCGCGTCCAGAATAGCAACCAAACCACATTCGGGAATGTCCAAGCCCTCGCGCAGCAGGTTGATGCCGATCAGCACGTCGAACGCACCGAGGCGCAGGTCGCGCAAAATCTCGATCCGCTCAATCGTGTCGATATCAGAGTGCATATACCGCACTTTGATACCCTGCTCGTGCATGTATTCGGTGAGGTCTTCGGCCATACGTTTTGTGAGCGTTGTGCATAGGGTGCGCATGCCGTCTGTGGTGACTTTGCGCACCTCGTCCAACAGATCATCGACCTGCATCTCTACGGGCCGGATTTCAATCACCGGATCAATCAGACCCGTTGGGCGAATGACTTGCTCGGTGAATACGCCACCCGTCTGCTCCATCTCCCATGCCGCAGGGGTTGCGGAGACAAATACGGATTGAGGGCGCATGGCGTCCCATTCCTCGAATTTGAGTGGGCGGTTGTCCATGCACGACGGCAAGCGAAAGCCATGCTCGGCCAGCGTCATTTTACGTCTAAAGTCACCTTTGTACATGCCGCCGATTTGTGGGACGGAGACGTGGGACTCATCTGCGAACACAATCGCATTGTCGGGGATGAACTCAAAAAGGGTCGGGGGCGGCTCACCGGGTGCGCGGCCCGTGAGGTAGCGGGAATAGTTCTCAATCCCGTTGCAGACGCCCGTGGCTTCTAGCATTTCGAGGTCAAAGTTGCAGCGCTGCTCAAGGCGCTGGGCCTCCAGCAGTTTGCCGTCACCAACCAGTTGATCGAGCCGCATCCGAAGCTCTTTTTTGATGCCAATCACGGCTTGGTTCATCGTAGGTTTTGGCGTGACGTAGTGGGAGTTCGCATAGACGCGAATTTGCTCCATCATGCCTGTCTTCTCGCCCGTGAGTGGATCAAATTCGGTAATGCTCTCCAATTCTTCGCCAAAAAAGCTCAACCGCCATGCGCGATCGTCGAGGTGCGCGGGAAAGACTTCGAGGCTGTCACCCCGTACGCGGAAGGTCCCGCGCTGGAATGCTGCATCGTTACGTTTGTAGGCTTGCGCTACCAGATCAGCGATGACTTGGCGCTGGTCGTAAGACGTGCCGACTTTTAAGTCTTGGGTCATCGCGCCGTATGTCTCGACTGAACCGATGCCATAGATACAGGATACGGAGGCGACGATAATTACATCGTCCCGCTCCAACAACGAGCGCGTGGCGGAGTGGCGCATGCGGTCGATCTGTTCGTTGATCTGTGATTCCTTCTCAATGAAGGTGTCCGAGCGCGCGACGTATGCTTCGGGCTGGTAGTAGTCGTAGTAGCTCACGAAGTATTCGACCGCATTGTCAGGAAAGAACCCTTTGAATTCTCCGTACAATTGCGCTGCTAGCGTCTTATTCGGGGCAAGGATGATCGCAGGACGCTGTGTTTCCTCAATCATCTTGGCCATCGTGAATGTCTTGCCTGTACCAGTTGCGCCCAGCAGAACCTGATCACGCTCACCGTTGCGAATACCTTCTGACAGCTCTTTGATTGCCGTTGGCTGGTCACCTGCGGGTTCAAACTCGGTTTTGAGCACAAATGTCTTTCCGCCTTCCAGTTTGGGGCGGGTGCGGACATCCTCGGCAGGATTGGCGAGATAGGCTTCGGTCGCGTCAGATTTGTCGGTTTGTGCATATGGCATTGGGCAGTCTCCGGTGGTTAGCACTATACCTGTCATGTTTTGGCAGGTGTTCAAGGTGCGAGAGGCGTTCACATGTCAGAAACTGTCAGCAGAGCGCGCTCTTGATCCGCTTCGCCGCTCATGCCATATCCAGATGAAGCCAAACACGGAGAGCCCCATGCGCGCGAGAATCTATCAGCCAGCCCGTACCGCCATGTCATCGGGCACGGCAAAAACGAAGAATTGGGTGCTTGAATTTGCCCCGTCCGAGGCGCGTGAAGTAGATCCTTTGATGGGTTGGACGTCTTCAGCGGACACACAAAGCCAAGTGAAGCTGCAATTCGCGACCAAGCAGGAAGCGGTGGACTATGCCGCAGAGCATGGCATCGACGTACAGGTGCAGGACCCGAACAAGCGTAAGCCAGTGATCCGCAATGGCGGTTACGGCGAAAATTTTGCAACGGGTCGTCGCGGTGCATGGACACACTAAGCGCGCTTCGGCATCTTAAGAACCCAAAGCCTCAGTGAGCGCGTCGGCAAGTTGGGCGCGACTGAATGGCTTGGGCAAAAACCCAAAGTGAAAACTCTGGGTAATATCCCGCACCAAATCCCCATCAGGGAAGCCGGACATGAGAGTTAGTTTTGCGTCGGGTCGTGTTTTCAACACCTCCAGAGCAAAGTCGACGCCGCTGCGACCGCCGGGCAGGACGACATCAATCAAAAACAATGCGATGGATCGGTCTTGGTGGGCTGCTTCAAGGGCGAGGTCTACGGTCGTAGATGACTTGGCAGCATAGCCGAGTGAAGACGCCATGCGTGTCACAGCGGAGACGACTTGGCTGTTGTTGTCCAAAATATGTATATGCTCCCCGTTCCATTTTTTTGGCGCTTCGGCAATCAGTGGCGCTTCCGCGCGCTGTACTTCTTGGGCACGAGGTAAATAGATCGAGATCGTTGTCCCAATGCCGATGCTGCTTTCTATGTGGGTGTCTCCGCTTGATTGCTTTGAAAAGCCCATGACCACGGATAGGCCTAGGCCGCTATCTTCGCCGACTTCTTTGGTGGTGAAAAATGGCTCAAATGCTTTTTCCATACCATCGGGCGTCATGCCGGGTCCGGTATCCGTTACCGAGATTTTTACATAGTCACCGGCTTTGAGATTTAGGGGATGAGGGCTTTTGGTCTTGGCAACCCTAACGTTTGTAGCAGTGATCTTTAGCGTACCGCTCTTTACCATGACATCGCTTGCATTGAGGGCAAGGTTCATGAGCGACGCTTCGGTTTGGGCCGCATCTGCGAAAACGGGCCATAGATCGTCATGCGCTTTGAAAACAGTCTCTATTGTGCCGCTCATGATCGACAACAAAGCATTGCGCATGCCAGTTATTAGCTGAACGATATCAAACGGAGCAGGGTCAAGGTGTTGCTTGCCAGCAAAGGCCAGTAGGTCACGGGTAAGCGCTGCACCGCATTTATAATTTTGGACGTTAGTTCCTCATCTGCCTGATCAAGTTCTCGGAGTAATTGTATATTGCCCTGAATGACTGTGAGCAGATTGTTGATCTCATGGGCGATGCCGCCTGTCAGCCGCCCGATAGCTTCAAGGGCTCCATAGCCTGCAAGGATTGTTGCAGTTTGGCTCTTGTCGGTGATGCGCAAAGGGTCACTGTGGGCCTCGGCAATCTCTTCCATCTGGGGATTGCTCATTTGAACCATTTCGACCAATAAAGTGGGCCGCGTACCCTCCAGTTTGATTTGTTGGAAAGACAAAACCACAGCTTTTGGCTTTCCGTCAGGATAGAGCGTCCAGTGATCCTGAAAGCTGCCAATCTCGGGAAGCTTCTCAAGAATTGTAGCAAGTCGCTCCAGCACAGTGGGGCTGTTCATTGAAAAGGCATGTTCGCTAAGGTCTGAAAGAGAACCTGCCTGCCAAAACTTCAGGCCGTTCTCGTTAGCCCACGATATACGCTGCGTCTCAACGTCAACAATCCAAAGCGGAGCAGCAATCAAACGCCAAGGTTTCAAATCGTCCACATTTTTGAATCTCAGCTGCGTCATCTTTTGTTGCGATTCCTCTCCAGCAACAATGGGTTTCTCTAGCTTAAACAGTTATTTGAGGGGAACAATAACTCATGAGTGCAACCTGCATCGGCTTTTGTATTGTTCGCTGTAGTGTTTGGTCCTATCTGTGCGACCAGTGTGCAGCACTTGGCATGAGAACACGGATTTGATTTCCGTATCCTACTTTAGACCAAGAATCTGCATGTTGGAGGCGACCCTGCTGGTCGTTGCTTTTATTTTGACCCTGAGGACTGCCCAATGACCATTACCCATCTTGTTACCCACTCTGGCGGTTTTCATGCGGATGAATTGCTGTCTTCTGTGATCCTCATGCGGCTGTTTCCCGATGCTAAAATTCTGCGGACGCGTGACGCAGAATGGACGACGCCATCGCCGGAGAAGATCATCTACGATGTGGGTCGTGCCTATGACGCGACCGCCCAGATTTTTGACCACCACCAACGGCCCACACCCCTGCGCGAGGACGAGAACCCCTATAGCTCTTTTGGCCTGATATGGGCGCACTACGGGCATGATTACTTGCGCGCACTTGATGTGCCAGAGGCTGACATTGATGATATTCACGCCAGCTTTGACAAAGGCTTCGTGCTTCCGATTGATTTGGTGGACAATGGTGCGCTTGTGCCTGCGACTGCGGGTGATCTGGCGAGCTTGACGCTGCCGTCACTTATTGGCTCGCTCAAGCCTGTGTTCGATAATGACAGTCCGACAGCGGATGATGACGGATTTGCCGCTGCCCTGCCGATTGCGCGTGCCTTCGTTGAAGGATCACTCGCAGGAAAGGCGGCCAAGCGCCGCGCTGAAGCGATGGTGATTGAGGCGATCGAGAAGACAGGCGAGGGCCGCGTGCTGGAACTGCCTCGTGGGATGCCGTTTCGTGGCGCGATTGAAAAGACCGGCGCGGATCATCTGCTGTTTGTCGTCAACCCGCGTGACGAAGACTGGGCAATTGGCGGCATACGCATCAAAGGTGACAGCTTTGAGCAACGCGCCAATTTGCCTGCTGCTTGGGCTGGTCTGACGGACGCAGCGCTTGAGGAGGCGAGTGGCGTCAAAGGTGCAAAATTTTGCCACAACGGCCTGTTTATCGCCGTAGCCGCAACGCGGGAGGCCGCGTTAGAGATGGCGAATATCGCAGTCAAAGAAGCTACTGCCTGATACAAACTGACCGCAGTAGCTATCACTGCGGTCAGCCTTCAACCCGAGGGTAATCTAGATTTTCTTGGTGTCGTCCACGATGTTCATTGTGGCGACACCACTATTGCCCAACTCGACGGACGCAAACGGCCCGCCGTGGCACATGTTGCCGGGGTCTTGGTTGTCCATTGGCTCTGTCTCCGCCAAAACCTGCTCTGCAAATTGCTCTGCGTTGTCCTTTGGGCGGTAACCAAGGAAGCTAGCCTGTGCGTTGTCCACAGGTGCGCGGTCATTATTGGACACACCATAGACGATAGAGAACCCCGTCACTGGTGTCTCAATGCTGCGCTGTACCAGTTGGATCAGGTCCTCATAAGAGAGCCATGACCCCAATGCGCGAGCATTGTTGACGGTGGCGCAGGACAGAATGCGCATGTGAACACTCTCAAGGCCGCGCTTGTCCCAGTACATGGAGCCGAGGTCTTCGGCAAAACACTTGGCGAGACCGTAAAACGTATCAGGGCGGTGGCGCACATTTGTGTCGATAAACTCGTTCTTGGGGTGCATGCCGACCGCGTGGATCGAGCTGGCATAGACCACGCGCTTCAGCTTGTGCTGATAGGCTGCTTCCCAGATATTATAGGCGCCGATAAAGTTCGGGCCGAGCAACTGGTCAAACGGACCTTCATCCGCATAAGCGCCCATGTGCACAACCATATCCGCGCCCTCAAGGATGCGCATCATGTCATCAAGGCTCGCCAGATCGCCCTTGGCATAGCTCTCACCATCGTAAAGCGTGCCAATGTCATCAACGATGTCAGTCGAGACAAGCTCGTCGCACATTTTCGAGAGCGGCTCACGCAGGTAAGAGCCAAGGCGGCCAGCAGCGCCGGTAAGTATGAGTTTTTTCATGGTGGTATGCCTTTGGTTTTGTGTGTCTTGAGTGTCTGGCGCACAGGATAGCTAGTCCAACGCGCCTTTTACAGCCGCGAGTGCCGCGTCGGATGCTTTTGCCAGCAGCCCTGCGTCTGATGCACAGGCGACAAATGTGAACCCTTCGCGCAAAAGCTCGGCGGCGAAATCAGTGTCCATAACCAGTGTCCCCACGGGCACTCCCTTGGCAATGAGTGCTTGGGCGGCTGGTTTGATCAACGCCCAGACATCTTTATGCATCGGTTGACCGAGCAACCCGATGTCAGCAGCGATATCCGCAGGGCCAAAGAAGATGCCAGAGACACCGTCGACAGTGCCAATCTCCACAGCACGGCCCACGGTAGCAGCTGTTTCAAGCTGGAGGATGACAGTCATTTCCTCCTCAACGCGGTTTGTATAATCCTTCACCCGCCCGAATTTATTGGCACGGGTAGAGCCCGACACGCCGCGTACGCCATGCGGCGGGTAACGGGTTGCGGCGATGGCTTTTTTTGCCTCCTCCACCGTCTGAATCATAGGAAACAACAAACCGGGCGCGCCCAGATCAAGAAGGCGTTTCACAATTATGGTGTCGTTCCACTCTGGCCGCACAATCGCAGTTGTCGAAGTGTTGGCGAAAGCCTGCAACTGGCCCAGCACAGTCATATAATCGTTGGGCGAATGCTCCATATCAATCAGCGCCCAGTCGTATCCTGCGGGTGCAGTTACTTCGGCCACAAAAGCGCTGGAAAGGGTTACCCAAAGGCCCACCTGCTTGTCACCCTTCGCCAACGCGCGGGTAAATGTGTTGTTTGCCATTTTCATCAAAGGTCCTCTCCCTTAGCAATTGCGGCCTCAACTGCTGCAATATCATCTTTGCCCAACCCGTAATCCTGCGCCGCTGTCTCGGCAGAGATATAGCCCTGCGCCAGATCACGCATCACTGCATCCTTGCTCCGCTCGCTCGGGTCGCCGTAGCCAGCCCCACCGGGGAAGGCCATGACGACTTTGCGCCCGTGGGCCACGAACTGCTTTCCCTTACCGTTCATCTTTGTGCCATCGTCTTGAACGATGGTGGTAGGCGCCCCCGCACCGCCCCCGCGCCGTCCCAGCGCGGGGTGATCGACGCGGTCAAACATGGCTTGGATGTCAAACTCATGCCCCTCACGCGCGCCAACTTCCATATATTGTCCCAACCCGCCGCGCTGCTTTCCCGCACCTCCTGAATCGGGGCGCAATTCTTTGCGCCAAATGATTACAGGCCCCGCATGCTCGGTCGCTTCCACAGGCATGGTCATCACGCCCGAGGGGAAGGCGGTCGCGTTTAGCCCGTCAAATGCGGGCCGCGCACCAGAACCACCCGAGTTGAAGGTCAGCACTTCGGAACGCCGCGCATGTGCTGGGGCAGGGGTATCACCGCGCGGTCGCAGGGACACTTGGAAATTGCACAGACATCCTGCGCCCTCGGCGGGGACCAAACCCGGTACGATCTGGTCAAAGGCATTGAACACCGCATCGGGGACGAAGTGACCGACGATATGACGCAGAGCCACAGGTGCTGGATGCACTGCGTTCACGATGGTATCCACAGGGGCCACAATCTCGAATGGCGCAAGCGAGGCGGCGTTATTGGGGATTTGAGGCGCGATGGCCACTTTGAGCGCGTAGCAGGCGTAAGCCTTGGCATAGACCAGCGGGCAGTTGATGCCTTTTTTGTCCAAGCCTGACGTGCCCGTGAAGTCCGACACAATACGGTCCTCATGCACTGTGACTTTGACCTTCAACGTGATTGGCGTGGCGAACCCGTCCACGGTCAGCACCCCGTCCGCAGATTTGCGCGGCAGTGCTGCAATCCGCTCCAGTGTGGCGCGGCGGGAGTTGTCGAGGATAAAGGTGGCGATGCCATCCAGATCATCCAGCGCAAACTCCTCCATCATATCAATGAGGCGGCGGTGGCCGATCTCGTTACAAGTGGCCAGCGCATACATATCGCCGATGAGCTGATCCGGCTCACGCACATTCCCGCGCACAATCCGTACGAGTGTTTGATCGACTTCACCGCGCTCTGCGAATTTCATGATGGGCAGGTACAGCCCTTCTTCATAAACACTAGCTGCATCCGCACCAAACCCGCGCCCGCCGATGTCGACGATATGTGCCGTACAGGCAAAGAACCCGACCAGCGCTCCTTGGTGAAAGGACGGCGTAACCATAGTGATGTCATGCAGGTGGCCTGTGCCCTCCCACGGATCATTGGTAATATAGACGTCACCTTCAAAGATGTTCTCGCGCCCGATGCGGCGGATGCAATGCGGCACGGCATCGGCCATAGCATTCACATGACCGGGTGTGCCTGTGACCGCTTGGGCAAGCATCTGGCCCTGTACATCATAGACACCCGCAGAGAGGTCCCCCGCCTCACGCACAGAAGTCGAGAATGCCGTGCGGACCAGCGCTTGCGCCTGCTCCTCCACAACTGAGATCAGGCGGTTCCACATGACTTGGTACGCGACGTTTGAATGGCTCATGGCTTGGTCCTCATGTCGATACAGCCGTCAGGCTGGCGAATGGCGTGGCGGCTGCTGGGAATGATGATCGTTGTCTCGTCCTCGGTGATGATCGCAGGCCCCGCAACAGTTGCACCTACAGCCATATTATCACGCAGCACGACATTCGCTTCAACAAACTCAGCGAGGGCCGGATCAAACAACTGCCGTGCACCGTGCTGAGCCGCCGCAGCGCCACCCGCACTTTCCTCTACACGCGCCACTTCCTCTGGGGGTGTGGTGGCATTGACAGACCAGACGGTGATCTCGATATCCATCCCCTCCACCGCACGGCCAAAGAGTTTGACGTAATCCTCGATAAACCGCGCTTCAAATGTTGCGGCGTCAGGGTTCAACGCTTGGTCCTGCGTTAACGTAATCGGGATTTCCCAGCCTTGGCCAGAATAGCGCATGTAAACTTTGAACTCCGACAGGATCGGGGCCGTGGCATCGCAGTTGCGCACAAATCCTGTGGCCTCCGCCTGAAGGTCAGCCAACAGCGTCTTGATCTTCTCCGCATCAAATCCTGCGAGTGTCATATAGACAGAGCGGTTCGCCTCAAAGCTGAAGGGCGCACGCAGAAACCCGATGGCAGAACCAACGCCTGCGCCTTGTGGCACCAGCAAATGCTTGACACCGAGCTTTTCACACAAGCGTCCCGCATGCAGGGGAGCCGCCCCGCCGAATGCGATCATTGTGTATTCGGACAAGTCCTCACCGTTTTCCACCGCATGCACACGCGCGGCGTTCGCCATATTCTCGTCCACGACTTCCGCCAAGCCGAAGGCTGAGGTGGCGGCGTCCATCTCTAGAACATCGCCCAACATATCCGTCAGCGCTTTCGCAGATGAAGCCGCATCGAGTTTCATCGAGCCGCCCGCGAAGTTATCAGGGTCCAGCTTGCCCAGCACCAGATCGGCGTCGGTCACTGCAGGCTTTGCGCCGCCGCGCCCGTAACACGCAGGGCCGGGCTCGGAGCCAGCACTCTCTGGCCCCACACGGATTTGACGCATGGTGTCCACATACGCGAGCGATCCGCCGCCCGCGCCAATCTCAACCATATCAATGACTGGGATCGAGATTGGCATGCCCGATCCTTTTTTGAAGCGATAGGTGCGGGCGACCTCGAAAACGCGGGACGTTTTAGGCGTCTGGTTCTTGATCAGGCAAATCTTCGCAGTGGTACCGCCCATGTCGAATGACAGCACCTTATCCAAACCGTAGCGCGCTGCGATGTTGGCAGCGAACACCGCACCGCCCGCAGGGCCACTCTCGACCAGCCGGACAGGAAATTCCGCGGCATTCTCGATCGAGATAATGCCGCCACCCGAATGCATGAGGAAGATGCTACAATCGACGCCTTCAACCCGCAGCCGCCCTTCAAGCCGCCCGAGGTAGGATTTCATCAGCGGCTTGATGTAGGCGTTTGCGACCACAGTGTTGAACCGCTCGTATTCGCGCATCTGCGGTGAGACTTCGCAAGACAATGACACCATCACATCGGGCAGCATGTCGGCCAAGACCTCACCCACCAACCGCTCATGCGCATCGTTGAGATAGGAGTGGATGAGGCCCACGGCGACACTCTCGTACCCCGCCGCTTTGATCTGTGCGACAACAGGCTCAATATCCGCACGGGTCAGGGGCAACAACTCATTGCCGCTCGCGTCCATTCGGCCCGGCACAGTGTAGCGCATCTGGCGCGGCAACAGCGGCTCGGGCAGGGTGAGGTTCAGATCGTATTGCTCAAAACGGCTCTCGGTGCGCATCTCGATCACATCGCGAAAGCCTTCGGTCGTGATAAGCGCTGTCTTTGCCCCGCGCCGCTCAATTAGCGCATTGGTCGCGAGGGTCGTGCCATGAATGATTTGTCCGATTGCTGAAGGAGCAATTTCTGCCTTGGCACAGACCTGATGCATTCCGTCGATGATCGCGTTTTCGGGGGCCACATATGTAGTGAGTACTTTGGTAGAGAAGGATGCTCCACCGACCTCAAGAACAACGTCCGTAAACGTCCCGCCAATATCCACGCCAAGGCGTACGGAGTGCTGTGTCATGATGGTCCCTTATCTTGGATTTTTGACACCCTAAGGTGGGCCGCGCAGAAGGTGCAATTCATTTATAACCAGCGCAGCAGTCGCAACGTGATAGCCTGTGCGTTGGACACGACAGGTGGGATTGTTTTTGCATGGCGAGATTGCAATGCTTTGGTTGAGTTTTACCAAAAGGAATGAACCCATGCGCAGTAGCAAAACCATTCACGTCATTTCCTGTCATGCCGAAGGTGAAGTAGGGGATGTGATCGTCGGTGGTGTGGCGCCTCCTCCGGGTGAGACACTCTGGGACCAAAGAAATTGGATTGCGAAGAATGAAACGCTTCGCAATTTTGTACTGAATGAGCCACGCGGCGGCGTGTTCCGCCATGTGAACTTGTTGGTCCCGCCCAAACATCCCGAGGCCCAGATGGGTTGGATAATAATGGAGCCTGAGGATACGCCGCCTATGTCAGGATCTAATTCAATCTGTGTTGCGACAGTTCTGCTCGACAGTGGGATTATCCCGATGGAGGAACCTGTAACCCGCATGACCCTTGAAGCCCCAGGCGGTATCGTGCGTGTGCGTGCCGAGTGTCGCGACGGCAAAGCACAATATATTACAGTACAAAACCTGCCCTCGTTTGTAGGGGAAGTGGGTGTAACGCTGGATGTTCCTGATCTTGGGCCGATCAAGGTAGACACAGCCTACGGTGGTGACAGTTTTGTAGTGGTGGATGCCGCCGCACTTGGTTTCGCGTTGCAAGCGGACGAGGCGGGGCAGCTTGCGGAGCTTGGTGTGCGGATCACCAATGCTGCCAACGCGCAGCTGAGGTTTCATCACCCAGAGAACGCGGAGTGGGCTCACTTTTCGTTCTGCCTCTTTGCAGGACCCATTCTGCGAAAGGGTAGCCATCTTTCGACAACTGCCGCTGTTTCGATTCAACCTGGTAAAATTGACCGCTCCCCCACCGGAACCGCCGCTTCCGCGCGTATGGCCTTGCTGCACGCGATGGGAGAGATGCAAGTGGGCGAAACATTTACGGCCCGTTCCATTATCGGCTCTGAATTCCACGGCACCATTTTGGAGACGACCACTGTTGGTGGCACGCCTGCGATCATTCCAGAAATTTCTGGGCGCGCTTGGATCACAGGAACACACCAGCACATGCTAGACCCCGATGACCCTTGGCCCGAGGGGTATCGCCTCTCGGATACATGGCCGTCATACGGCGGGAAAAAGTAACGCGGCGACCAATCGGTGGATTAGAATTGCACACCTGAATGACCGACAGTAGCGTGCGACGAAAGAACGTTGAAGCATTCCACTATATACATGTCTGCGGAACACACTGCGCGACACTGTCCCAACATCACACGGCAAGGAAATTAATATGGCCCTCACGATAGATCCCGCACGCTTTACCAACCTCGCCGTAGTTGAGCATGAGGATGGCATTTGGGTGGTCACACTGAACCGCCCGAGCAAGCGCAACGCGCTGGACAGTCATACCATTGAGGAGCTGGTGGAGTTCTTTTCCCACGCACCCCGCGCAGGCGTGCGTGCCGTTGTATTGGCAGGGGCAGGGGATCACTTCTGTGCGGGTCTTGACTTGGTTGAGCATCATGACGCTGACCGCAGCCCTGCTGATTTCATGCACCTCTGCCTGCGTTGGCACGAGGCGTTTACCAAAATGGAATATGGCGGTGTTCCCGTAATCGCCGCGTTGCAAGGTGCCGTGGTCGGGGGGGGGCTTGAGTTGGCCAGTTCTGCACACATCCGTGTGATGGATCAAACTGCCTACTTCGCTTTGCCAGAAGGCCAACGCGGTTTGTTTACTGGCGGGGGCGCTACAATCCGGGTGACTGACCTCGTTGGTAAGTCGCGGATGATTGACATGATGCTGACAGGCCGCGTGTATCAAGGGCAGGAGGCTGTCGATCTAGGCCTGTGCCAGTATATAGTAGAAGGCTCCAGCTATGATGCTGCGATTGATTTGGCGCGCAAGGCCGCACAGAACTTGCCGCTGTCGAACTTCGCAATCTGTTCTGCCGTGAGCCATATGCAGAATATGTCCGCGATGGATGCGGCCTATGCCGAGTCTGTAGTCGCGGGAGTGGTCAACACCCAACCTGATGCTCGTGCCCGTCTGGCAGCCTTTGCTGATAAATCCGCCGCGCGGGTTCGCCGCAACGATTAAACATCGCTTCAAACGCAGGCTGACCTAAATCTATCGGGAATACAGTAAAGCCGAACGAGGTATCCCCGATGGCAAACACCCTGCGCAACAATCTCCAGATATATGACGACGTCGCAGCACGCTGGTGGTCAGATGACATCCGCTGGGTGCGCACGCTCAAGAATATGGTGCCGGGACGCCTTTGCTATTTTGACAAGCTAATTGACTGGAAGGGGAAGACAGTCCTTGATCTTTGATGTGCAGGTGGCTTTATGGCAGAGGCACTGGATGATCGTGGTGCGCAAGTTACAGGCATTGATCCTGCAGAAGATGCGATCGAAGCTGCCCGTACTCATGCCCAAAGTCGCACAATTGCATATGACGTTGGAGTAGGGGAGGCGCTTCCCTATAGCGATGGACAGTTTGATGCAGTTGTATGCGTAGACGTCCTTGAACATATTGCTGACCTGTCCCAAGTCCTTGCTGAAGTAGTAAGGGTCCTGAAGCCTGGCGGCCTGTTCCTCTTCGATACAATCAACCGTAATCCAATAGCACGTTTAGCCACCATCACTGTGGTTGAGGATATTCTGGGGTTACTGCCGAAGGGCACTCATGATCCGACCATGTCCATTAAGCCGTCCGAGCTTGAACGTGGACTAGTCGCTGCAGGTCTAGAGGTAGGTCAGTTTACGGGTCTAGGTCCAAGGGGGATGAACAGACACGGTGATCTGACATTCGGCCAACTCCCACTCAAGGTAGTGATCTATATGGGAAGCGCAGTGAAGCTGATGGTGTAGCGATTCCCCCAAATTCACGTGATTCACACCCGACTCGGGCGGGGAGAGGATGATTCATTCCTGTGACATGCTGAAATAGGGTGCAGCGTCTCTAAATCCCCCAAAATTCTTAGTCTCCATTCAAAAAAGTACTTGGCAAATTATTGCCGCAAAGCCATAAAAATATGGAGGTTTAGAGCAGGTGATACGAATGATTTGAGAAAACTCGACCTTTCGGTCAGTTTCTTGAAAAATCTGCTTGCGGCCATGTGGAACTAACACTAGAACCCCTTTACCGGAG
>CAWVZA010000008.1:0-42352 GCA_963934545.1 uncultured Sulfitobacter sp. | reverse complement strand
GGGGAGTGCACAGGATACGGACGCGGCGACGGCAGCGGCAGCGGCAGCGGCAGCGGCTACGGCGACGGCTACGGCAACGGCGACGGCTACGGCAACGGCGACGGCTACGGCAGCAGCGGCAACGGCAACGGCAACGGCTACGGCACAGGTTAAACGTTATGCACACTGCATAACACGAAACGACAGAGACAACTTCAACACAGCACAATCCTGAAAGGATTAAACAATGACTAACTCTACAATCACATACCCAATCGGCCAAAAAGTAATCATCCGCTCCGTCGACAGCGGCGTACACTACGGCACACTGGCTGCAGTAGAGGGTGGCGAGAGCGGCGCTAAGACCGTACAACTCACTGACAGCCGCCGCCTGTGGCGCTGGAAGATTGCGGGAACTGGTATCTCTTTGAGCGAGGTTGCCATTGTTGGTATCGACCACGCGGGATCAAAGATCACAATGGTTCTGCCTGACATCATTGTTTCTGGTGTGTGCGAGATCTTCCCTGCGCATGGCATGGCGATCGCTACGATCGAAGGCGCTGCTGTCGCAGAAGCAGAATAAGATGACGATCGACCACGGCCAGAGCTACGGCAACGGCCGTGGTCTCTCTGCCGGTAACAACTTTGGTATGGGCTATGGCTGCGGTGAAAATCAACATATGATCATTTCACCCAACGGTCACGGCAAAGGTGACGGCAACAGCGCCGGATCATCCAACGGCTACGGCTACGGCTACGGCTACGGCAATGGCTTCGCCAACGGCGACGGCTACGGCTACGGCAACAGCGCCGGATCATCCAACGGCTACGGCAAAGGCCACGGCCACGGGAAAGGATGGGTAACATGGAAGGTTTCGGAGACGGCAAACCTCACGACCACAGCAATGGCCACGGAGGTGGTCGCGGCGACGGCGAAGGTCAGAGCTACTGCAACGGTCATGGTTACAACACCGGCGACGGCTGCGGCCGCGGCGACAACAACGGCGACGTGCGAGGAACGGGCAGAGGATACGACAAAGGGCATCGTTGCGATTATGCCTGACGCATAACAAACAACTAGAAAATAACCAAAATCCTGAAAGGATTAACAATGTCACAAGCAACAAATCTTTACGCACTGACACTTGAGCAGTGTGCCAATCTCATCGCCAAGGTGGGCCACAAGCGCACGGTAATCGTGCAGGGTGACATGGGCTCGGCCAAGACATCAGGGCTGCGCCACTTGCTCAAGGGTATGTTCCCGGGTCACACGTATGTGGAGTTCGACTGCACCAACAAGGACGTGCAAGACCTGTCCGCTCCCAAGTTTATCGCAATGGCAGAGAATATGATCTCTGACTATGTGGAGTTTGTCCCCAACGCAGAGCTTGGCGCACACCTTGGTGTGCCGGTGATTATCAACTTCGATGAGTTCCTCAAGGCCATGGAACCTGTCAAGCGTGGCGTGCGTCGCATCATGCTGGAGCGCATGGTCAACGGCATTACGCTGCCCGAGGGCAGTATCATCTATGGCACGTCCAACCTTGGGTCCGAGGGTGTGGGTGACACACTGGCGGCACACCAACGCAATGCGATCATCATGGTACGTATGGCCAAGCCCGATGCAACACGTTGGGTCGAGTGGGGTATCAACAACGGCATCGACCCGTCTGTTCTGGGGTGGGCACGTGAGAACCCGCAACTGTTTCAATCCTTCGAGGACGTGAACAACCCCGACGACAACCCGTACATCTATCACCCGAGGGCACAGCGGGCAGCGTTTGTCACACAACGTTCGCTTGAGAGCGCATCAGACATCGTCAAGTTGCGTGATGTGTTGGACGACCACACTGTCACAGGTGCGCTTATCGGCGCCATTGGTGAGCGCGGCGCCATGGATCTCATGTCGTTTGTGTCTTTGGCCAACGATCTGCCAAGCCTTGAGTCCATCAAGCGCGATCCACACAACGCCAAGGTGCCGACTTCAGCGGCTGCGATCTGCATGATTGTGTTCCGCACGCTGTCCATCATCGAGCGTGACTGGGTTGACAACTGGATGACCTATCTTGAGCGGTTGCCAAGCGAGGCTGGCGGTATGTTTGCCAACGGCGTGCGTGCCAAGGGCTACGGCAAGCAAGGTATGATGATGACCCACGCTGCGTTCACAGCGTTTGCCCGTACCAACGCGCATCTTTTTGCGGCCGATGTGTAACAACGGGTCAGGTCGTGGCTCGGCCATCGGTTACGGTTATGGCTTTGGTCATGGCTATGGCCAAAGTTTAAGCGCCGGTGAACGCTACGGCAACGGCTACGGCTACGGCCACGGCAACGGCCACGGCAACGGCTACGGCTACGGCCACGGCAACGGCCACGGCAACGGCGACGGCTACGGCTACGGCAACGGCGACGGCTACGGCGACGGCTACGGCGACGGATAACAGCCCGAGGCGATTATGCGTCGGGCATAACAAGAAAGAAGCAACAATGACTTACATGGATACACCGACAGTGTCGGCACCAACGATCTCATCATCAGCTATGCTGGTGGAGTTGTCTATAAGCACATGGACAGCGAGAAAGCGCGACCGCGCCACGACAACGGGCGTGCTGTCAGCAAGCGGCGCGTCAAAGACCGCGGGCGCGTTCAACAAGAACCTCATGGCAGACTGCGGGGAACTGGTAGCAATTCAGAAGTTCGCATCCAACACGCGCACCATGCACTACAACATGACGCTGCCATGGTCAGACAGCGGGCTACGTCTGTTGCCTACAGCAAAATACTTTGACTATCACAAGCAGATGTCGGGCTTCCAAGCGGAGTTCGATCGCTTGGTTCAGTTGTTCCTCGACGCGTACGACTTCGAGGTTGCACAGATGCACCTGCGGCTGGGCTCACTGTTTCACCAAGACGAGTATCCCACTGGCGACAGCATCCGTCATAAGTTTGCGTTCCGTATGTCCTACATTCCGGTGCCAGACACAGGCGACTGGCGCGTGGAGATCGAGAACGATGCCCAAGACGAGCTGAAGGAGCAGTATGCGTCATACTATCAGCGTCAGATGGAGAGCGCGATGGGCGACCTGTGGAAGCGTTTGCATGATAACTTGCAGCGCTTTGTCAAGCAGCTTGACGTGGACGAAGACGGCAAGAAGGGTAAGGTGTTCGACAGCACGATCGAGAACGTGCAGCACCTGACCGATATGCTTGAGCACTGTAACTTCACTGACGACCCGATGTTGCAGTTGGCGCAGCGCAAGCTGGCCTCATCGCTGGCAGGTGTGACGCGCGGGGATATTGTTGGCAACGAGGGCTACCGCGCCGACCTCAAGCAAGACATGGAGAACGCGATCAAAGCCCTGCCGACGCTGGACTTCTAAACACCAACAGCCCGACGTGATTATGCGTCGGGCATAACAACAAACAAAGAAGGTGAATAATATGTTACATGGTAAACTTACAGCCGAGCAACGGCTTCAAAAAGGCGCGATCGACATCATGGCGCACCCTCGATACAGGGCGCTGTCTGGTGTTCTGCTCATCGGTGAGCGGAGCGTCGTCGAGGATGGTCGCATTCAAACCGCGGCAACTGACGGCAAGAACGAGTTTTACAATCGCAACTTTGTCGACTCAATGAAGGACGCAGAGCTACGTTTCCTCATGCTGCACGAGATCGGTCACAAGATGTACAAGCACCTGACGACTTGGCGCTGGATGTACGACGAGGACGCCCAGCTTGCAAACCAAGCCTGTGACTACATGCTCAACGTTCAGCTGGTGGACGACAACAAGCAAGACAGCTTCGCCACTATGACGGGGCCTCTGCTTATAGGTTGCTTCGACGAGAAGTACCGCGACTGGGACAGTGCACGTATCTTCCGCGATCTTCAGCAAAACGGCGGCGGTGGCCAAGGTCAGGGCGGCACACAGGCTGGCGGTGGCGGCTTTGATGAGCACATGTGGGATGCTGCCAAGGAGATGTCTGCCGAGGAAGCACAGGAGTTGGGCCGCGAGCTTGACGAGGCTGTGCGCCAAGGCGCCATGGCTGCCAGCAAGATGGGATCAGGCGGCGATCGTGACTTCGGTGAGCTGCTCCAACCCCAGCAAGACTGGAAGGAGGCTATGCGTGAGTATGTGCAGACCACGTGCGTCGGCAGTGATTACTCAACGTGGCGCCGGCCCAACCGCCGGTATCTCAGCGCGGGTATGTACATGCCCTCTGGTATAAGTGAGCAGGTGGGTGAGCTTGTTATCGCCCTTGATATGTCTGGGTCTACGTTCGCGCCGGGCGTTCTGCCTCGCATGATGTCGGAGGTCAAGGGTATCGTCGAGACTGTCAAGCCCGAGGCTGTCAGGTTGATCTACTGGGACACTGCGATCTGCGGTGATGAGCGTTACGAGATGCACGAGCTCGACTCCCTGATTGACACGACCAAGCCCAAGGGCGGCGGCGGTACGAACGTCGAGTGTGTGCCGGATCACATGCGAGAGAAGCGTTACAACCCGCAATGCGCTGTTGTGTTCACTGACGGACATCTTGGTGGCACATGGGGCCTGTGGGACTGCCCTGTCATGTGGGTCGTTGTCGATAACAAAGGCTGCGTTCCTCCACTGGGTACAACTGTGCATGTGTCGTCTGGTCAGCTGTGACCTACGGGTCAGGTGTCGGCAATGGAAATGGGAACGGGTTTGGTTTTGGAGGTAACACATACAGCTCGCGCGACGGTTCGGGATGGGGCGACGGCGACTCCAACATGGTGGGGGAATGTGATGACAACGGCAATGGTCTAGGTCACGGCGACGGTTGGGGCAAAGGTGTCGGCAAAGGCAACGGCCACGGCGACGGCGAAGGGTAACAATTATGCGTGACGCATAACAACAGGAGAAATTAGATGGACGAACCAAAAGATATCTACGAGAGCTTCGACAAGATGATGGCGCTTTGCCATGAGAAGATACGACTGATGGGTGAGCTCAAGAAGGGTCTGCGCATGGCCGATCTGCTCGGGGTGCCTGCCAAAGACATCAAGGGTAAGCTGCGCGCAAGAGTGCGGGAAGGCAACGGCAACAGGTGGCGCCCTTGGGTGGGTGCGGTCTACACGTTGCAGCTGGACGACGGCCCGTTGCATGAGTTTCAGCTGATCGACGTGCACAAAGACTTATGGCCCGCTGACATGCTCACTGCGTACACGCGGTGGGAGAATAGAAATAAACGTAAGACGTCAGTGGTATGAGAGCCGACGGAAACGGCAACGGCAACGGTAACGGTAAAGGTGACGGCAAAGCCAACAGCGTCGGTAACGCCAATTCCAGCGGGCGCGGCAACGGTGGAGGCTTGGGCTTAGGAAATGGCATGGGGGGCGGCAAGGGTGTTGGTTATGGTATGGGATACGGCAATATCAACGGGTATGGTAACGGCCACGGCACCGGATAACAACATAACAAGAGGTAACTGGTAATGACATATACATGTAGCGACAGCTTCATAGACGAACACCGCGACATCAACACCCACGACGATTGGTATGATGGGGTCTACGAGGACTTCAAGATGATCTGTGATATCCTCGGGATTGATCTTGACGAGCAAGAGCCTAGCTTCAGCGGCTTCTGCTCACAAGGCGACGGCGCGTCGTGGACAGGGCAGTACAGGGCGATAAGAGGGTGGGTGTCCGCGCCTGCTGTTCCAACTTACGATCTAGCACCTGCCTCAATACGAGAACATGCACCACAAGATGAAGAACTGCATCGCATAGCTGACGAGTTGTGCTTGCTGGCGCGGATATATGGCCCGGTTTACGCTGTGGTTCGTCGGCATAGCAGTCACTATGTTCACTCAAACACGATGTGGTTTGACCAGTGGAACTACCACGACGAAGAGATCGACTACGACGATGTGGCACAAGAGATCCTTGAGCTGATCGAGACGACACTGAAAGATCTGTTCGTGGACCTAGCCAACTGGCTCTACAAGAGACTTGGGGAGAGCTATGACGGTCTGCGATCCGACGACGCCGTCAAAGAGAGCTTGGAGGCCAACGAAATCTATGAGGAGGAAGACGCGTAACAATTATGCCTGACGCATAACAAACAACAACACAATAATGGAGAAATAATATGTCTTTTTCAGTTAACATGTGCCACGCCGTTATCGGCACCATCGGCAGCCACAAGGACGCGGTGTCGTTCTATCACTCGTGCCGCGACAAGGGCGACAGCGAGCGTCGCATCAAGGGCAAAGAAAACAGCAAGCAGATGGGCGTGCGGCTTGCCTCAAACGGCGACGTTGAGTTCCGTTATCATAGGACTAGCGTGATCGTCTGGCACCGCAACAACAGCTATACAATCAACACGTTTAGCTCAATATCCACCTGCGCCTTTGCAAGCGCATTCATGCCAAGATGGCACAACCTCACCAAGAGGGGATCTCGCATCGATATCGACGACACTGTTCACGCGATCTGGCAAACGGCAACGATCAAGGGCGACAAGGTCAAGACCGACGCGGTATTCGCCAAGGAATTGATCAATCGCAAGGCCGCCAAGAAGGTCTTGGATAAAACGAGTTACGGCGAGTATCGCAAGTGGCACGCTACGATGTATCCCATGGTGAAGGACGACATGCCGCCGGAGTATACGCGGGAGCTATTGGGATACCACATGCCCGCTGAGCTATTGGCAGACCCTGACGAGTGGCACCGCCTGATGATGTCGCGTGACGGAGATCCAAGCAAGATACGTGAGGGAATTTACGCGACCAACCGACGCGAGGTCTACGACACCGTGTCACAGAAAACGCTGACCTCGAAAGAGAGCCGCAGCAAGTGGGAGGTTAGGTGCAAATGATGGAGGGTGGCTTTCACCGCCGCAGGCGTTGGTTCATGGCCCGCATGGCAATCTGCAACGAGAACGAAGACTACATCTGGCGGGTTGAGGTGTTGCCAGATGGCTCCGTCATCATGCAATACATTGGGTTCTGCCCCATTGACACTGAGAAGTCTCTGGAGTATCAAAGATACGAAGAACTACCAGAGTGGGTCAAGGACCGTATGGCGGTACTTAACATGATGCCGCCGCATCCAAACGAGAGCGTTGTTTGGGGTGTCGGGCGTCGCATAGACAAGGACACATGGTGGATCATAGAGCAAGCAGAGGAGAGACTGCGTGGCAATGACACCTGAAGCGAAAGTAAAGAAACGCGCGGTGGCCCAGCTTAAAACGCTGGGCGCCTACTACTTCTACCCTGTGACGGGCGGCTGGGGAAAGTCTGGCGTGCCCGACATTGTCGCCTGCTACAAGGGATTGTTCCTCGGCCTTGAGTGCAAAGCTGGCAAGGGTAAGCCAACCAAACTGCAAGAGCTAAACCTTAAACAGATTGACGACATCGGTGGTTACGCGCTGATTGTGAATGAAGACAACGTCGACGATCTCGGAGCACTGATCATGGAGGCGCACGATGGATGGTCGTGAGGAACTGGTATGGAAGTTTTTGCTCAAGATAAAACATGAACCGATAGCCATAGAAGATCTGGCAGAGCACGTAGAGAAACACTGCGACGTCACCAAGGATTATGCGCAAGGCATAATTGATCGCATCGGCACACCGTGGGAAGTGTTCCAAGAGAAACAACTTAAACAACAAGGAAGATGAAGATGGCACTTAGCGATAAAGCCAAATCATTGATACGTTTGTATCAAAGAAGCCCCCATGACGCGGATGGGTGGGCAGTCTGCAGCGAGGCGGTGATGCACTTTACTCGGAAGGGCGTACCAGATGAGTTGGTCGAGATTGACGGCTTGCGCATTCGCCTAAATGAGCGGGGTAAGATCGTAGCTGAGTACATGTGACGAAGAGAAACAACCTAAACAACAAGGAAGATAATCATGCAAGAAGTACGAATTTTCTGTTCACGCATTCTATCGGGATCGCAGGGTGCAGGTTTTGCCAACAGGCTTGACGACGGGGACGGCGTTTACATTCCGGCGAGCGTTGTCAGTAGCAGCGGTATCCAAGAGCACGGCATAGCAACCGCCAAGATCATCCCCAACACTCATTCCAATAACAAGGACACACCGTGGGTGGCTGTGTATGTCGACAACTCCGGCAAAGAAGATATCACGTTCGCCGATGACCCAGTGCTTGAAGCTGGCGTGATTTCGGTGGTGAGCGGGTCTGGTTACGCTACCACTGACGAGATTGCAGGCGAGGTTAACGCTACGCCGCAACAGACGCTGTCCGCGCTGCTGTCCCTTTTCAGGAAAGGTCAGATGGCCAAGGCGGATGTCTATGCCAAGGCTGGTCTCGAAGAGCCGTCGTTCACGTTGTGGGCTCTCTCCGCTGACGAATTTACGGCGTAGGAGGAGATTGTTATGAGCGGAAAGAAACGCACTACGCTTGCGCGTATGTCGGACGGCGAATGGTATGTTTGCCACGACAGCACCTCCACAGCACTGTCTGCACTTCACCGTGCAGGTTTGATCCGATGCGCCAACGATCAGCTTCCACTGATTGAGCGCGAGTGGATGATCACGGCCAAAGGCAGCCAGCGATTGAGGGAAACGGAATGAACCGCGAGGAGAGGGAAGCCAACCTTGGGGCGATGATGTTGGCGTTGGCAATCAAAGAAAAGAAAGTGGCAAAGTTACCGACCGGTAGAAAAGGGCATTACGGTCGCGCCGTACACGATCCGGTGCAGTGGCGCCTGAAGGTTCTGGAGTTTGTGGCAGCGCTTGAGGGTAAACCCCCGCAGACCCGTGGCCAAATGGCGAAAGCCATGGGGTGCTCGAAAGAGACGGTAAAAAAGCGCGCCGATGAAGCAATCAAGCAGGGCATGGTACGCAAGATACCAACCAAGCGTTACAGCAAAATAAACCCGGTGTTTGTCTATGCGCTGGCAAAACCTAGTTATGCGCGACGCATAACGCCAAAGGAGGACAGCACAACATGATCCGATTGTTCCTCGATATCGAGGTTTACCAAAACTACTTCCTTGCTCTGTTCATGACGGAGCAGGGGAAGACCAAAGGTTTTGAGATCTTTGAGGACGACGAGAGCGCGTTCGTCCCGCAAGAAATACTAGACATCCTGCAGGACCCCGACGTTGAGATCGTCACGTTCAACGGCAACCACTACGACATTCCGATCCTGACGATGGCCATGGTCAACCAGAACACACAAGCACTCAAGAAGGCCAGCAACCGCATCATCGAAGGCAACGTGCGGTCTTGGAACTTCTACCGAAACGAGGGGCTGCGTGAGCCAAAGATCAACCACGTGGACATCATCGACGTCGCGCCGGGCATGGTCAGCCTCAAGATCTACGGCGGCCGTCTGGCGAGCCGCAAACTGCAAGAGCTGCCGATCGAGCACACTGCGATGGTGAACGCCGAGCAAGCCCAAGAGCTGCGCACCTACTGCAAAAACGACGTGCGTGTGACCCAACTTCTATTTAACGCGTTGTCTCAACAGGTGGACCTGCGCCGCGCCATGAGTGAAACATACGGCACTGATCTTCGCTCGAAGTCTGATGCGCAGATTGCCGAGGCTGTGCTGAAGGCCGAGTACCAAAGAATTACCGGAGAGATGCCACCGAAAGTAACGGCCGCGCGTGACAGCTTTTACTACGATCCCCCTACCTATGTGAAGTTCTCTACACCCGTGCTGCAAGAGGTTCTGGAGACCGCGCGCACTGCAGAGATGATCATCGACGCCAAGACAGGTCACGTCAAAATGCCGAAGGCGATTGCAGCAATGGTGATCACCGTTGGCCAGAGCAGATACAAGATCGGTATCGGCGGCCTGCATAGCCAAGAGTCCGAGGTGGCGCACTTCGCTGACGAAAACACCATACTGCTCGACCGAGATGTCGAGAGCTACTACCCGCGCCTGATGCTCAACATGAACATGCGTCCGGGAGGGTTCAAGGAGCACTTCAACACTGTTTACGGCGGCATTCTTGAGGAACGTCTGGCTGCAAAGCACGCGGGTGACATGGTGAAATCCAACTCACTGAAGATTGTTTTGAACGGCACGTTCGGCAAGACGTCAAGCCCATACAGCACCTTGTACGCCCCCGAGTTTATGATCCGCACGACGCTGACGGGCCAGCTCACACTGCTGATGCTGATCGAGGCGTTGGAGAAATACGGTATCCCTGTCGTGTCGGCCAACACAGACGGTATTGTGATAAAGTGCCCCGTTGGTGATCGTGAAGCGTTGGACCTGATTGTGCACAAGTGGGAGAAGCACACCGGCCTCAAGACAGAGGAGACCTTGTACAAGGCGCTCTATTCTCGCGACGTGAACAACTACATCGCGGTCAAGCCCGACGGCAAGGTCAAGGGCAAAGGCGTGTTTGGGCCAGTGTCGCTGAGCAAGAACCCGCAGACGCCGATCTGTCCAGAAGCTGTTATAGCCTACCTCACTGAGGACACTCCAGTGGACCACACTATACGGGCATGCCGAGACATATCTAAGTTCCTCACACTGCGCACCGTGACAGGAGGGGCTATAAAAGATAACGAGACACTTGGCAAAGCGATCAGATGGTACTATGCTGAGGGAGAGACTGGAGAGATACACTACGCGAAGAACGGCAACACTGTTGCGCGGTCATACGGGGCCAAGCCTCTGATGGACTTGCCGGACGAGTTCCCGATCGACGTGGACTACGAGTGGTACATCAAAGAATGCGAAGAGATACTGATGGCAGTGGGGGCCGAGGAGCGCCCCTTCGTTGAGAAGCTGCCACGCAAAAACAGCAACGCTTGGAAAGAGCTGCGCGACACAGGCAAGATAACCGAAGGAAAAAAGGGAAAATGGCAATGGGTAAACCAGTAGAGGCCGCGCCGTGGTCGTTCAGTAAAATCAAGTCGTTTGAGACCTGCCCCAAGCAGTTCTACCATGAGAAGGTTTTGAAAGAGTTTGCGTTCGTTGAAAGCGAGCAGATGCGGTACGGCACGGAGTTCCACACTGCCGCCGAGAACTTTGTCGGCAAGGGCACAGAGCTGCCCAAACACTTCGCTTTTGCCAAACCGGTGCTTCAATCTTTGGCGGACAAGCCGGGCAAAAAACTGGTTGAGCAGAAGCTGGGGCTGAACTCCAAGCTGGAAGCGTGCAGCTTCTTTGCCAAAGACGTGTGGTTTCGAGGCATCGTGGACTTGCTGATTATCGACGGCGAGGATGCACTGATCATCGACCACAAGACAGGCAAGTCCTCACAGTACGCCGAGAAGGGTCAGCTTGAGCTTATGGCGCTGTCGGTGTTCCGTCACTTCCCCGAGGTGAAGAACATCAAGGCAGGTCTCTTGTTTGTGATTGCCAACGACTTTGTGAAGGCAAGCTATGAGCGCTCAGGTCAACGTGAACTGTGGACGAAGTGGCTGTCCAACTATTCGGCTATGGAGAAAGCCTTCGAGACCGGCGTGTGGAACCCCAAGCCGAGCGGGTTGTGTAAACGCCACTGTCAGGTTCTTGAATGCCCACACAACGGAGCGAATTGAGATGAGCATACACGACAAGATTAAACGCGTAATCGACCAAAGCTATGGCCCGTTCAGTGATGGTGTGGTTGAGCGTATGGCTGGGACCATATCAAGATTGCCCGAGATAGCGGGCGCCCGAGCCCGGATCACAGAACTTGAGGCGCAACTGCACACTATGAAAACGGCGCGGATCATCGAGGCCGCAGTGCGCAACCCATCGGTAAGTGAGTACATAGCCCATTGGGAAGGTCGCGCAGAAAAGGCAGAAGCAAGGGTTGCCGAACTTAAGAGTGCGTTGGAATGGTACGCCGAGAACGTTTCTGGTTGCCGCAAGCTAGGTCTGGATGGTGACATTGCCCGTGGTAAGCTCGACCGCGACGGTGGCACTAAAGCGCGGGAAGCCCTAAAGGCCAAGCCATGACAAACGACCCCCAAGAGGGTGTCCCGCCTGACAAATGGATGTCACACGACGGCATTATCTGGATCGGGGCCATGCCTGACGAATACCTGCTGAACGCGTATAAGACTTGCGCCCGGCACAACAACCCGAAGCAAGCCGACCTGATGCAACACATTAAGCGCCGCAACCTAGATTGGAGAATTTCGAGATGAGTATGCGCAATCAGTTTGACCGAGAGTTTGAAACAATCAACGAAGTTCAAGCATACGCCAACACCCACCACCGCGCCGCTATCATGGCAGCATTTACAGGAGAGACAAAATGAACGTAGCAGTATTAGTCATCGTCTTACACGGCCAAGTCACCTGTGAACCGCAGATCCGCAGCGACCTGATCCCGCAAGCGGCAGAGGTTCACTGCATGGCAGCCGACCGCGCTCCTCTGACCTCGCTGCGTCCCAAGGCACGGCCGATTGTGGAGGAAGAGTGATGCCCGACCAAAAACTTCTCGTCATGGGTTACGGCAGGCACGGCAAGGACACCGTTTGCGAGATTCTGCGGGACCGACATGGGTACAGATTTATCTCGTCATCTCGTTTTGTATTCGAGGAGTGTATTTGGAATAGTATGTGGTGCGCCCGATACCCGGACAAAGAATCGTGCTACGATGATCGAGGCAACAACAGAGAGCAGTGGTTCAACATGATTGCCGAATACAACACGCCGGACAAGTCACGCACTGTGACCGGAATGTTTGCAAAGGGATATAGCATCTATTGCGGGCTGCGGAGTCGCGATGAATTTAACGCCACGCGACACCTGTTTGACAAAATTATCTGGGTGGATAGGGCCGATCACATACCCCCCGAGCCGCAGTCAAGCATGGAGTTGCACTCTTTGGATGCAACGCACATTTTAGACAACAATGGTACGTTGCAAGATTTAGAACGTGCCGTCGCAAAGCTCGCGACCTTGGGAGAACACACTGTGACCTTACCTACATACAACGGCATGCCCCCGCTCAGCCCGCCGCACAAGCCGAAACCAAAGGAGAAGCCCGATGCCCTACAAGAAAAACTCTGACCGACCCTACAAGCGAGAATACGAGCTTCAGAAGGCCCGCGACGAAGGGGAGTCTCGCAACGAACGCGCGCGCGCACGCTACGCCTTCGACAAGAAGAACGGCAAGGCCGCCCGCAAAGGTAAAGACCTTGCCCACAACAAAGCGTTGGCAAAGGGCGGGTCAAATAAGGACGGGGTGTCTCTGCAAGACCCCAGCAAGAACCGTGCAGGTGGCGGACGGATTAGCAAGCCACCCAAGAAGTGAATTATGCGTGACGCATAACTGGAGAACCAATGAAGATTGTAGATAACAAAGCGCTCATGCTGCGCGTTAAAAACCCTGCGCGCGTGCTCGCGGCCGTGCCTGACAGCAAACAGGTCGACGACAATACGGTCGTTGTGAAGTGGGGCGTAGAGCAGGCACAAGTTCTGCGTGCCCTGAACTTTGATGCCCCGTCGCCGATCGAAGGGCGCTACAAGTGGCCCGGCAAGTTTAAGCCGATGGAACATCAGCGCGAGACAGCCGCGTTCTTCACCATGAACAAGCGAGCGTTCTGCTTCAGCAGTCCCGGCGTTGGCAAGACGGCCAGTGCGATATGGGCAGCCGACTTTCTTATGACGCAGAAACTGGTTCGACGAGTGCTGGTTGTTTGTCCGGTGTCGATCATGGACGCGGCTTGGCGCAACGATATGTTCACCTTTGCAATGCACCGCAGAGTGGACGTGGCCTACGGCACAGCTGTCAAGCGGCGCAAGATTATCAACAGCGACGCAGAGTTCGTGGTGATCAACTACGACGGCGTGAAGATTATGGCAGACGACATCGCCAACGGCGGCTTCGATCTGATCATTGTCGATGAGGCGAGCGCACTGCAAAACGCCCAAACAGCTCGCTGGAAGGCTCTGAACAAGATCGCGGGACCCGATGTATGGCTCTGGCTCATGACGGGCACCCCTGCAGCCCAAGGGCCGGACAAAGCGTACGGTTTGGCAAAGCTGGTGAACCCCGATGGCGTGCCGCGCTACTTTGGTTCGTACCGAGACATGGTGATGCGCAAAATCACGCAGTTCAAATGGGCGCCGAAAGAGAACGCTGCCGAAACTGTGCACCGCGTGCTGCAGCCGGCCATACGCCACACCAAAGAAGAATGCCTAGACCTGCCCGATATGGTCTACGTGTCTCGTACGGTTGAGATGACGCCTCAGCAAAAGAAGTTCTACGGAAAGATGCGCAAGGATCTGCTGCTCGAAGCTGCGGGCGAGAACGTCACTGCAGGTAACGCGGCGGGCGTCATGACAAAGCTCCTGCAGATAAGCTCGGGGTCCGTCATCACCGACGATGATAACAATCTGCAGTTCGATATCAGCACGCGCTACAAGGTGTTGACGGAGGTTCTGGCCGAGACGCCGAACAAGGTGATCGTGTTTGTCCCGTTCCGCAGCGCCATTGCCCTACTGGCCGAAAAGCTAACAGCCGACAAAATCACCTGCGAAGTTATCAGTGGATCAGTCAGCGCAAGCGACCGCACCGACATATTCCGCGCGTTCCAGAACGAAGACGACCCACGCGTGTTGGTGGTTCAGCCTCAAGCTGCTGCCCATGGTCTGACTCTGACGGCCGCCGATACGATCGTTTGGTGGGGCCCAACGGCATCGCTTGAGATATACGAGCAAGCCAACGCCCGCATCCACCGCAAAGGGCAGATGAACAAATGCACAATCGTGCAGCTAGTGGGATCACCTGTGGAGCAACGGGTCTACACGCTATTGGATGGCAAGATGGACCTTCACAGGCAAGTAATTGATCTTTACAACATCTAGCTTGACTATACGAGCGTGAGAATATAACAGTGTACAAGACAGCGTCAAAGGAGAATGACATGACAGCGCCAGACACCCCGATTGAGAAACTGACACGTATCTTTATTAAGATGCGCGATGCAAAAGCCAAACTCGCCGCCGAGTTCAAAGAAGAAGAGAGCAAGCTCACGGCGCAGATGGATCAAATTAAGGCCGCTTTGCTTGACTACTGCAAAGAGCACGAAGTTGAAAGTGTTCGCACAGCGTCCGGCCTAGTGTACCGCAGCATGAAAACGCGGTACTGGACAAGCGATTGGGAGTCGATGGGCAAGTTTGTTGTGGAGAACAACTTGCCCGAGTTTCTTGAGAAGCGCCTGAACCAAACAGTGGTCAAGTCGTTCCTTGAGGATAACCCTGAAACCGTACCACCGGGCATCAATACAACCTCGGAGTACACAATTACCGTGAGGAAATCATGACCACTTCCAAATACTCCACCACTGCCGAGACTGCTGCGCACTTTAGCGTTTCAAACGCAACGATCATGGCAATGATGAAGACTGGCGAGATCCCGATTGGAACGTACGGCCGCTTTGGTCGTGTGTTTCGCTACGACATCGAAAAGATCGAAGCCCACATCTTGACTATAGGTGTGAAAGAAGACGAACCTGTCAGCCCTGCGATGGATGAAGATCCGGTGCAGAGCGAAATTGACTTTTCAGACGGCGACGAAGCCGAAACCCCAGACGCTAAAGGAGAACCAGCGTGAGCGATCTTGAAATCTTTAAGGGCAATGCCCTCGTAAACAGTGAACGCTTCAAGTCCCTCTTGGACTCGAACAAGAAAATGGCTGGCGGCGGTTCCGCTGGCAAACGCCTCAGCATCAAGGGCGGCAAATTCCGCAAGTTTGTCGACGGCGCGCAGGTTAGCGTAAGCCGGTCTGACACTATGAACATGGTTATACTCAACGCTGCCGACGTTTCCCGCACCTACTATGCAGGGTCGTTTGATGAGAACAACACCTCACCACCACTGTGCTGGTCTTTGGACACGCGCGCACCGGCACCTGAAGTTCTGGAAGAAAACCGGCAGGCTGCGCGCTGCGGCGACTGCCCGATGAATGTCAAAGGTTCGGGCCAAGGCGAGACACGTGCGTGCCGGTTTGCACAACGTCTGGCCATTTCGTTGGAAGGTGAGCTTGATACGGTTTATCAGCTGCAGCTGCCCGCAACATCTCTGTTCGGCGATGCCAACGGTAGCGACATGGGACTGCAGGCTTACGTGAAGTTTCTGTCGGGCCACGACACTCCCGCAGTTGCTGTAGTTACCGAGATGCGGTTCGACGATGAGTCTGCCACACCGAAGCTGTACTTCAAAGCCACACGCGCTCTGGACGAAGACGAGTTGACAGAGGTTCTTGAGGCACGCGACAGCGAGGAAGCTCAGCGGGCTATTGAGTTCACCGTGGGCTCACAGGAGAAAAAGCCGGTCGAAGATAAGCCGAAGCCAAAACCAACGGCCAAGAAGGTCGAGGAAGAGGTCGAGAAGGAAGAGGTCGAGGAGGAAGAAGAGAAACCGAAGCCAAAACCGAAGCCAAAACCGAAGCCCAAGAAGGAAGAGGTTGAGGAAGAGGAGGAGGAAGAGATCGAGGAGCCCAAGAAAGTCGGCAAGGCCAAGCCAGCGGCACCTGACTCAAACACAGCGGATAAGCTGGCGTCCATCATCGACAGCTGGGACGACTAATCTGCCATCCAACAATGCAGCCCCAGCGTGTCTGGGGCTGCGCACAATAACAAAAGTGGCGGATCATGGAGACTTCAAAATTCCTTAAGCGGGTGCTCGCGGACGGGGGCAACTATTGCCTCTTCGCTGCGAAGATCGGCTCACCAAAAAGACAGACATTTCATAACACAGTTGAGCGCCTGCTGAGCGCGTCTTCAAAGTTGGACAACGACGGCTTCGACGTCTACTTCGGGCTGGGTGCATTCGACGACACTGGCAACCGCAAAGCTGCGAGCGTTATGCTCATGGGTAGCCTATTTCTCGATCTCGATTGTGGCGAGGGTAAGGCGTATGCTGATGCCAGCGAGGCCCTCTCGGCTCTGAATACGTTCTGCAAAGCCGTCGGTATGCCGCAGCCTTTGATGGTACATAGCGGCTATGGCGTGCACGTGTACTGGCCCCTGACCGAACCTATGGCAGTTGCCGAGTGGCGGCCTGTGGCGATCGCTCTTAAGCGGGCATGCGCAGAGCACGGGTTGATGATCGATAACGCGGTGCCCGCGGACGCTGCGCGCGTGCTGCGCATACCCGGATCAAACAACTACAAATTCAACACGAGTGCACCGGTTCACGTTCTAGGCGTGGCCAAAGGTGTCAAGCAAGACCTGTCGTGGTTCTCGGATCTTCTGGATGCCGACGCCCCAGCACCGGCAGCAATGGTTTCCCCGTCGCTGTTTGCGAACGTTAAGATGCGCATTGAAGACGACCCTGTGATGCAGAAGCTGCTTCGCAACAGGGAGAACTCGTTCAAGAAGATCGCGCAGAAATCCTGCGCCGGCAATGGTTGTGCGCAGCTTGCGTTTATCATGACAGAGCAAGAAAAAGTGGACGAGCCGCTGTGGCGTGCAGGTCTGTCGATCGCCAAGTTTTGCAACGACGGTGCGAAGGCCGCGCATGTTATTTCGAGAGGGCACCCTGAGTATAACGCAGAGACCACAGCCTCCAAATTAGAGGTCATCGTTGGTCCATACATCTGCGATACTTTCGATGATCTCCGGCCCGGCGTTTGTGGGGATTGCCCGTTTAGGGGAAAGATTAAGTCTCCGATCCAATTGGGCGCGGTGGTGGCAGAAGCTGACACATGGGAAGTCGAGGACGAAGTTACCGGCGAACCAACGGTCGTCTACAAAAACGAAAGTGGCGATATACCTCGCTTCCCGTTCCCGTTTAAGCGTGGCAAAAACGGTGGCATATACGTTGAAGAAGACAACGAAGATGGCCTCCCCGAAGATGTAGAGGTTTACTCCAACGATCTGTATTACACGCAACGCGTGCTAGATTCTGAGATCGGCGAGTGCGTTCTGGGCAAGGTGCAGTTGCCAAACGATACAATTCGGGAGTTTCTGTTACCGCTGGTTGCAGCAACTTCAAAAGAAGAACTGCGCAAAATACTGTCGAAACATGGCGTCGTTGTAAGCGCCAAAAAGTGGGATATTATTATGGCTTATACACAGAGATGGATCGAAGAACTGCAGACAACCACGGTTGCAGACACCGCCCGCACACAATTCGGATGGACCGACGACGACTTCACCTCCTACGTGATTGGCAGCCGCGAGATATTCGCGGACAGCATTGGGTACAACCCACCGTCCTCAAAGACGGCGTACCTGTTTCCTGCATTCAAACCTGTCGGCACTCTCGAAGGGTGGGTTGATCAGGCCAATTTCTACAACCGCGAGGGTCTTGAGCCGTATCAATTTCTTTTGTGCCAAGCGTTGGCTGCACCTCTGATGCGTCTCACGCCGGTTCACGCCGCGATCTTTGACTTCTACAGCGACGGATCTGGACACGGTAAATCAACGACACAAAAGTTTGCGTGCACCGTGTACGGCGATCCCGGCGAACTTATCGTTGGGCCCAAAGACACGCTCAATATGCGCTTGAACCGCATGGAAATAATGATGGACGTGAACCTGCAGTTTGATGAGTTCACCGAGTTTCCGGCGGCGGACACGTCCGACCTGATATATGGCATAACCGACGGCCGTCAGAAGGGCCGCATGTCATCCGGCAGCAACGAGGAAAGATTTCGCGGCAAGCCTTGGCATACCACCGTCACGTCATCGTCAAACCATTCGATGTTGGCCAAAGTGTACGCGGTCAAGTCAAAGCCTGAAGCGGAAGAGCAGCGTCTTCTGCGTTACCACGTGCAACCTCACAACTTCACCGACAAGAGCGAGACCGACATGTTCGCCAAGGGTGTGGGTAAAAACGCGGGGCACGCGGCCGAGGTGTTTGTGCAGCACATGATGCGCGATTTAGACACCGCCAAACAGTTGTTGGAAAGCGTTCAACGTAAGCTGGATGTTGCCTGCGGTCTCACCATGCAAAACCGCATGTGGTCTGTGCAGGGTGCCGTAACAATCACGGCGTTGATCTTGGCGCGCGAGGCTGGGCTGTTAACGTATGATCCGGCAAAGTTGTTTAAGTGGGTCGTGCAGCTGATCAATGCAAACAAGACAGACGCTGTGGAGGCAAAGATCTCGGTCGAAGCCATAATCAACGACTTTGTGCACGAGCACTACGGGAGCATTCTTTGGATCAAGAGCACCGACGATCTGCGCGGATTGGCAAACGGCAACGGGCTCGACAGTCTGGTTGTCCCGGAAATGCAGCCAAAGATGAAACTTGTCGCACGTTACGAAACAGACGTTAAGTTTCTCTACATTACCATGCGCTCCTTTAAGGTGTGGTGCACAAAGCAGCGGCTGAACTACGACTCTGTGGTATCCGAGCTTGGCGAAAAGATGGGCGCGCGCAAGCAGAAGATTAGGATGTCCAAAGGCACAAAGTTGAACTTGCCCGCTGCCACCGTGCTTTCTATTGACTGCGCATCGTTGGATTTACCGGAGACGCCGAATGGAGGTTCTACGACTTGACGATATCGGGCCCGACGGGGTTCGGATGATCATCGATTGGGACAAGATGCTACCCAAGGACTCGGTGTTCATCCCCTGCCTAAACGTGGCAAAGGCCCACAAGCAGGTGCGCCCCATATTCGCACGGCGCGGGTGGAACCTGAGAGTTCACGTTAGAGTGGAAAACAACATTTTGGGGCTTCGCATCTGGCGATACACATGATATAGAGAACGGGCTGTCACTTAGTTAGAGTTGGTTCTCCACTGATCTCTACGACCCCGCGCTTCGGCGCGGGGTTTTCTTTTATTGCGATATGGTGGCAGGGCTCCAAGCATCCAACATCCCCTGTATCCTGCTGCGGTTTGCAGGAGAGGTGTAAAGCCCGTGTGTGGTTTCGGCAGTCACCCGCAGGGAAGCCCGATACGACTGCCTCCTTGTTTCTGGGAGGATTTGGTTCCGCGGGTTCCGGGCGTTGAACTCCTGAATGTCCACTTCAATGTCGCGCATTTGCTCGAAATCACCCTCACTGCGAGCTCTGTTCAGACGTTGGAGCAGTCGGCTCTTGCCCCTGTTGATCGCGTTGTTAACATTTGTGCCGAACGAGTTCATGTCCAGCTTCTGCGCGTAGGATGTTGGCATGAAGCCGAACGCTTGCGCTGCGATGTTGAACCGGCCGACGTCATCGACAATGTCCCCGCGGCGCGTTGCGGCGCCCTCACTGGAATACCGCATGGCACGCAAGGCGTTGGCAATGGACGACGGCGCGACACCCTCAAAGAAGCGCCCAACGTCACCTTCGGCGAGGTCTTGGAACGGACGCTCAGACAGATACTTTAGACCCATGCCGAGCACAGGGCCGCCGACACCTTCGGCTATCTGGAACAAGGGCGGGGAGTTCTGCGATGCAAAGCCGGGGCGGTAGATAGGCGCGCCCAAACCGATACGTTCCGACACCTTAAGTCCTGACAGGTAGTCGACAAGGCCGAACGTTCCCGCTTCACCCAAGGTCATGCGTAGCATTGTCTCGAAGTCGGGCTCGTCATCGTCTTGGAACAACAGGTCATAGGCCCAGCCAAACTGCTGCGCGAGCGGCATGCCCATGGCACCCGCCATAACCGCCATGCCACCAAACATGCGCACAATTTGACGTTGGGCAATGCGGCGATCCTCGGGGTCAGCGCCTGCACTGCGTTTGGTTGTCTGCGCAATCAGGTTCATCATCGAGATCGGGTGGCGTTTGAACATGTAAACAAGAGAGGTGAAGTTGCCCATGGAGGCGATGGGACCGGCGGCCGCGTAGATCGGGCCGTTTGACTTCTCAGACACGTTGACCGCAGTTTCAGCAGCGGCACGCGCCTGCTCTTGCGTGAACGTGATATCGCCGTCTTCCAGTCCTTTGACAAAATCTTTGACAGACATGTCCTGCCTGCCAGTGAGATCCTGCATCTCAAGAATATATGCAGCGTTCAGTGCGGTCTCACGAGAGTAGCGTTCCGCTTGGTGCTGCATGATACCGGTGCTGGCCGCCACCTTTTCCCACAGGTTCGCCTGCTCGCCGAGCAACTCATCCTGCATGAGAGAGCGGTTAAATACGCCGTTGGCTTTGGCAAATTCGATCAGCGGCGCCAGATACGCTGCGTCGTTGTACTCCGTGGAGTATTCAAAGAACGGAACCTTTTCCGTCACGGTTTCCACTTTACCATCTGGCCCGACGCGATTGACGGTACGCTCCCGCCCGGCGGCCGCTAGTATTCTGTTGGCAGCGCCCAATGCACCGACAGCGCGCATATCGCTGTATGAGCCGGCAAGCACAGGGTACACGAAGAGCGGTATCTGCGACAACGTCACAAGGGCGGTGGACGCGTTGAAGCCCAGCGTCAACATATACGTCCCCGCCCCGAAGCCGCGCGAAACTTTCGATCGGACTTTGAACGGTGCCTCAGTGAAGTTCACCAACGTATCGGTGTACTGCGCAGCCTCGGCGCGCTGCCTGCTCAAGATCTCGGGAGACAGGCTGTTCGGGTTTGTTCCTTGGAACGTTTCGTTCTCCTGCCGTATGAGCGCGCGCGCTCTTGCGAACTCCGCACCATACTTCAGGTCCGCCGTTTTGCGTGCGATTGTCATTGCGCTGGATCGCAGGTTCTTGAGCACATCCCCAGACGCTTTGGGTGCAGTGATTGGAGTAGCGTCGCCTTTGAAACCACGGATACCCTGACGTCGCTTGAACGAGTTGATGAACGACGACTCCGGAGAAGCGTCCAACATCAGATTGATTATCTGCTGGCGTGTATCGCTGACCATCTGCTTGCGCAAATCGCTGGCGATCTTTTGGCTTTCACTAAGGGGTTGCCCTGTAACGGAGTCGTCGGGTTCGACAAGGGCACCGGACGTATCGATGGCGTCAAGCACCTTGCCCACGAAGTCCAGTGGAACGTCTTGGCTAGTGAATCCCGATGATGCCTGCTGGTACGGGTTAATGTTGGTCACACGCTGCTCGGCAGGGAGGGCTTGGAGAACACGTATCGCGTCGGCCCGTTCCGCCTCAGTCTCAAACGAATGCTTAAACTGCTCAACTTGCACGTTTACCATGTCGGCCTGACCGGTCACTGGATCAAAGGTGACAGACAGCGGATCGATGCCGCCGTACGACAGCCAAAACTCGCCCGAACGCGCCATGTTGAGGTACGGGTCAAGCAGTTGCTCAGACAGGATCTTGTCGTAAATCACCCCAAATATCTTGTCCTGCAGGGCCTTGTCTCGCGGGAGTGCTGTTTCAATACGTGACCGAATGGCCTCAACATAACCTTTGCCCACGTACGGTTGAAGCTCCAGCATGCGGCTGAACTCCGTCTTCAGATCGGGAGGGAGGGAGTCATAACCCTCACGGACAAAATCGTAGTCTGCGGTTACTTTACGGTCCTCGTCAAACGCTCTGCGCGCAATCGCGAGGCGGGTTCTTTTGCCAGCGGTAGACAAAGCCGCGTTGTAAGACTGCAGCGCCTTGTTGCGTTCTGTTTCGGTTCCGTATCGCTTTGACTGCTGGCGACGCGTGATGTTCCCGTCTTTGTCCAGCACATTGTACTGGAACGAGTAACCCTTGTAGGCGCTCGCGGGCTTACGTGGATCAACCTGCTGACGCGTGGCAAAATACGCCAGATCATTCAGCTTGGTTATCAGAGGTTGGTCCTTCACATACTTGCCGAACACCTTTGCCGTGGCATCAGTGCTTTTAATCACTTCCGTCGTGAGGTTTTGTATTTCCGCTTGGTGTTGACCCACCAGCTCAGGCACAAGCCGTGCGGCAGGGATATATTTTTTGGCAGCATCCGCAACGTAATCCAACGGCATAGCGAGGTTCATCAGAACCCCCTTCCACTTGACCGGTATAACCTTGCTTCCCAGCACCTTGCGGGTCACAGCTAGGTCGGCCTTGGTCGGCACGCGCGCCGCGCGGATGGCGTCGCCCAGAATGTTGCTGCCACGTCTCCGTGTAAAAGAGGCCCCCATGATGTCGCCGCTGTTTATCTCGTTGGGGTTTATCGCAATGATCTCGTCCAACGCACGGTCGACAGCATCTTTCGCAGAGTCTGGCTTGACAGGGCTTCGGCCGATAAGTCCGCGCAGCCAGTTCGCCATTATGTTCTTGAACTTTGCCCAAGCTGAAAAAGGCTCCCCGTTGACGTTGGCCGAGCTCAAGTCGCGACGGAACCGTGTGTTGGCCATACCTTCGCTCAAAAGCTCATGCACATTGACCAAGCCGTAGGAGCCCGGTGGCAGAAACTTAAGAAGCTCGATACGCAACTTTTCCAGTTGACGCGTTAACGGGTGTGATTTGTTGTCAAGAACAGCGTCAGTAACTGCGTGCGTGGCCTCGTGCAGTATTAGCTCAGGGGAGAGCGAAGCGTTCGCGTTGAACAGCAGTTGCCCACCATAAGTCTCAAGTACCGTTACAGCATCTTCGCGACCTTCTCGGCGCAACGCGGCTAGGGTTTTCTCTGACGCAGGTATAATGTAGGCGCCGGCAGTCTCGTCGTTCGGCGATACACCTTCAGGATCGAGAGTGACCATGATTTCGCGCAGCATTGCGTCGGGCACTACCTCTGAGCGAACGTCGCCGATCTTGGCGAGCAGTTTTGCGGCCAGCTTACGGTGGGTGCGGTTGTGTGCGGTTATCGCCAAACCTTCCAAAGCCCCGCGAACGTCACCTGCGCGGATGCGCTCTTCGACGCGTGGATGAGAGTTCCCCAACCAAGACGTTGTGCCGGCAGAGTAATGCGCCAAGCCCAAGCCGCCGAGATCCTCAGTGGCAAAGCCCAAGTCTGCAGCAGTGTCAGCGTCGGGTGTGCTGTCCCCGTATGTGCTGGTGATAATCTCTTCGACCTCAGCCTTCAGTGCCTTTTCACGGGCTTGGGTAATGTCGCGAGCGTCGGAAGCTGCGGCGTAATCGATCGGGCGGTAGTCGTTGAAGGTGTACGTGGCCACGGTGTTACGGGCCTGCTCTGACAAATTATCACGTATCCAACGCGCGGCGCGGAGTGCCGGTTCCCGACCAGTTCCATCGTAAAGTGCGGCTTCGGAAGAGTCCTCAAACTGGGTTTCGCGGCGGAACGACGGCTCGCGGTTGTTGGCGTCAGTTTCCATGTTCTGAGCTTGGTCGTAGGCAATGGAACGCAAGACGTAGTCTATGTCTGGCGACATGCTGAAGTAGGTGAACGCTGCCTGTCTGGGCGTTATCTTTCCCTTGGCACGTGTTTTTGGAGCAGACTGCAGGAGCGATAGGACAGATCGCATGTCGGCAGCAGGGATCGGGGACGCAACCTCATCCGTAAGAGTGAAGCGGTTTAGGGCGTCCTTCTTTTCAGCAGAGGTGTTCTCGTCATACCACGTGTCGATCTCGCCCTGAACAAAGCCCTTGGTGTCGTCTTCGATCAGCTTCTCGCGCTGTGCGTTGAGACCGCTTACGACGTTTTGGACAGATCCATCGACGCTAGGGGGTGTTGCCGCGGGCGCAATAGGAGCTGGAATGTTTTGACCGGCAGCCCCACTTTCGAGGCCCGGAGTGGCGCCTGCCATTGAACCTTCAACAACGGTTTGTTGCGCCGGAGACGTCTCGGCCAACGCGGCCGCGCGGGCAGCTATTTCGTTGTCTTCAACAAGCACATCCGCGGAGGTTCGCGTCCCGCGTGCGGCAGCGGCGCGAACTTTGTTGGCAAACGTTTCGCCCTCCGGTGCAGGCGTGGCAGCGGGTTCAACGCTAACGGTAGGTTCCCCTGTAGTAAACTCAAACCGTTTGGTCTGCGGGTTCCGCCGAGCCTTGCCCTCCTGAGCCAACCTTTCCCATAGTTTTTTACCCGGTGCCTGCAACGTCGAACTGGACTGCAAGGTCACACCCTTTCCCGCGAGGGCCTCCCCAAGGGCGACATACGCATCACGGCCAACACCTGCGCGGGTTTTGCCTCGCTCTCGTTCAACCATGCCCACCTCGGCGCGATCGCCGTCGACGCTCAAGGCAAAGTTCTTGAACGGTACGGGCTTACCCTCTTCAGTTACGGCAATCTCACCGACACCGTTACCAATCGCTTCATCTATACCGCCCACCTGCACGCCGGCGGGTTCAACGGCAGCTAGTGTAGCAGGCTGTTCTCTCTCTGCCACAACAGGTAGAGGTGCGCCTTCAACAGCTCCTCCCACTGCGGGGGTGTCAGGTGTGACAGGTCCAACGGTTTCAACACTTCCGGCGACAGGTACAGTTCCCGATTGATCTCCAAGCTGCGCGCCACTATCTGCAACGCCCGCTCGATCTCGGGATTGCTCAGGCTCAATAGTGTCGTTTGAAGTGCCATCCAATGTCTCCCGTGCAAGATAATCGTTTACCGGAGCAGCCCGATCAGATGTCGTGGCTTTCGCAAACTTTGCAAGTCTTTCCCTTAACTGCTCATTGGTACGGATCGTACCGGCCCTAACGCTGTTTCGCAACGCTGCGGTGCGGGGTATCCCCAACTCGTCCATGAGTGCAACCATCTCGTCGACCGTTGGCGCAGGTGCCGGCGTGATCAAAGCCACATCACCCACCGCAGGGGGTGGCGGTGTGATCAGTGGAGCGGAAGGTTCGCTTGGTGGCGACAGAGCAAGCCTCTGACCCTGTTCCGATGTCGGAGCAATCGATAGCTCGGGCGCAGGCAAGCCCAGCGGCGGCGCGGGAAGCGCAAGCATGGGCTCTGCAGGGTCAGTGGCTGCTGGTGTGGTGGACGAACTAGATACCGATGGCCCACGGCTACGTGTGCCCAGCTCAACAAGAGCTTGTATGATGCCACCGACGCCCCCACCGACGCCCGCTGCGGGGAGCAGACCGTCCTGCAGATCCTTTTCAGGGTTGTATATTCCGGCTTCGATGCTGTTTTGTAGAAACTCGGCGGCTGCTTCCTGAGCACCCTCTGCGGTGGACGCTGTGGCGATACGGTTAAGGCGGGCCCTGATCGTCGTTTCAGGCACCCCTGATCTCAACAGACCTCGGAACAGGCCGCGCAGAGCGACAGGAACTGCAACTTCAGAAAGACCCACAAGTCCTCCGAGCGGTATGGCCGCGTTGCGTTCCTCTTCAGTGGCGCCTGCACGTCGCGCACGTTCGCTTGCCTCACCTGCACCTGCCGAAGCACCGAGACCCGCGCCGGCAGCAATGCCAACGGGGCCAAAGGGAGCCAAAGCAAAGAACGGCAGTGTTGATCCTAGACCTTCGCCCAGTGTGCCTCCGACCATACCTTCTCGACCAACAGGCACTGCAAATCTATCTTGGAGGCTTGCACCTAGACTGCGGATACCCTCGCGTGCTTTCAGCTCGGTCTCTTCGCCGAACGGAGTTGCCAGACCAGTGGCGCTGGACTGTAGCAATGAACCAACACCACGAGGGATGCCGCGAAACGTTTCGCTGATCTGTGCACCAAAACCAGTGCTTGGAAGGAGGTTTTCGCCAAACTGGGCCTCGTACTCACCCGCAAACTGCGTTTCGCTTTGACGGACAAATGCGTCAATACGTTGCCGCTCATCCGCAGTGGGGCTGTCCCCAGCAATGCGGATGTTGTATTCTTTTCCACTTAATTCGCCGGGTACACGTATATCAGCCACGTTGAGGTCTCCTTATTGAGTACGTGAGTCGTAGTCTATTTCTGCAGCGCCGCCGCTACCGGCACGGGGGAACGGTACACCCGACATGACCCCGATAAGACCTCCTCTGAGACCCACTAGCTCGTCTCGTCTATTGGCAGCCGCCAGTCGTTGCGCCTCGGTGGTGCCGGGAACCAAACCATTCAAGACGTTGTCCAGACCCTCGATGTCGGTATTGTATTGACCAAGAAGGCGGTTTTGCCCAGCGGTGATCGCCAAGCTCGGCCCCTCATCACCTCTGCCCGAAGCCGCCCTCGCGGCCGCAGCTTGCCGTTGGAGTTGCACCTGTTCGCGGCCCAAACGGGACTGCTCGATCGCACCAAGTAGGCCCAGACGATCACCTTCAGCAGACTCCGTGCCTGCGCGCAGAGCGCCAAGCCCCGCCTGTCCAGCTTCGCCAAGGGCTCCGCCAAACGTTGGCTGCGAAGACGACATAAGGGCCATGCCAGCCTCAGCGAGCGCCATCCACTTGTCCTGCTCGGCACGCTTTTCGCGAGCGCCCAACATCTTAATAAGCTCTTGCTCGTAGTCAGACGGAGCTCCGCCGCCTTGGGCAGCCATGCTTGCGATACCACCGCCACCACCGCCACCACCGCCACCACCTCTGGATGGAGCGGGGGGCATAACGACACCGTCGAGAGGTGTTCCCGTGTCCATTCCGACAGGTTGCGTTCCATCGGGCGCGCTTTCCTGTGCTGCAGCTGCAGCAAGATCCATAGGTGTGGCACCATCTCGCCTACCGACGGAAGTGGGATAGACCGGCTCTGTCACTATTGGGTCCGGATCATTGCGTGTAGAACCGGATCGATTGCCGGGGTTGGGAACGATAGGTAAGTCAAATATGGAGCCAGTGCTTGGGTTATCCGCACGCGCGGCCCTCCTGCCGCCTGATCCAGCTTGTCTCGTAGCGTCCTGCTCCATGGGAGCGAACGTGTTTGGGAACGATTGGTTGGCGTACGGGGCCACGGCCAGCGCATTGGGGTCATGGGGCGAGCGTGTTTCCATCTGCGCAATAATGTTTGCGCTGTCCGGCGCAACAGTGCGTGACGGCTCTATGCCAAACGTGTTTGGGAACGATTGGCTTGCGAAAGGTTGCCCACTTGTTGGGTTTGGCACATTTAGCGCGGACGGCACTCGCGGGAAGTCGTTCATAGCCGACGCGCCTTCGCCGCGTTGTCCCGACAGCAGCCGGTTGGGCAGATCTGGCGCCGACCGCGCATCAAACTGCGGAGCAGTGGGTTGCACACCAAGACCAGCAAGCGTCTGCATATCGAAAGGCTCAGGTCCCGACGACTCACGTAACAGGTCTTGAATATAACCTGAACGGTCAGCTTCTGCAGCGTCACCGGCTTCAAATGTGTCTTGCTGATTTTCCGCAGATGACGGGTTAACTGCCAGCGGCGTCCCTGAAACCGTCGGCTCCAGCGCCAGCAAGCGGTTACGCTCAACGCGCGCCAATGCTTGCGCCTGCGCTTCGGGAGCAAGGGAGTCGTAGTATTCTTGGACAGACATGCCTTGGCGGTTGGCCATCAACATCATCGCGGGGTCGGTCATAAGGCTGGAGATGTCAGATCCGCCCACTGGTCCACCTTCTTGCAACGATACGATCCCACCACCAGACATAGTGCGTGGGGCGGGAGAGCCTTGAGGCGGCATTGCTTGCTGGGGCACCGCACCGGTGTTTCCATTAGTGTCGGTCCGCGGAGCCATCGTGCCAGCCATATCGCCTGCGAACTGAGCGGGCATGCCCGCAGCCGCCACAGCGTCTTGCGCCACAGTTGTCTCGTCTTTGCCTTGCTCTAAAGCGAACGACTCACGCATCTTCTGACGACGAGTGATTTCACTCAACACCAAAAACTGCGGAGCCTGCCCTGTGGGCATCTTCATCTCCGTCATAAGCTGTTCTTGGGACAGGTTCTTGAGCTTATCCTGCGTGTCGAGGATGTTCATCACTGCATTCCTTTATAGACACCGAGGGCCGATATGCCCGCACCGAGAGCCTGCTGCATTGGATTGTAGGGCGTCTCGGTTGTAGTTGACCCGGCGGGTCCCACTGGCATACCGCGCAAAAGCGCCGATTGATCAGCCAACTGCTGACGTGGGAAATTCTGCTGACGAAGAAAGTCTTGGTAGTTCATATCCAAGCCAGCTTGATCGCGCGCCATGTTGCCAAGCCCTTGGGCCTCAAGAAGCTGCGCGGCCTGAATGTCGCCCTGTTGAGCGCGATCCTGCAAGTTCGCCATTTGTGTCGCCATGTCGCCACTGAAGCCCATGGTCTGAAGCTGGAACTCTCTTTGCCGCATCGCCTCGTCCGCAGATGCACCCTGCACGCGGGCAGCCTCTGAAGCGTCGGCGCTCTGAACGCGACCCTGCTCGTCGATGTTAATACCTTGGGTTCTTGCAAGTTCCGAGGCTTGCCCCGCCTGCACGCGCCCAGCTTCGCTGGCATCCATTCCTTGAACGCGCCCTGCCTCACCAACACCGATACCTTGGACGCGGGCTGCTTCCGCTGCGCGAGATTGCTCAGTGTTCATCCCTGCGGAACGATCGCGCTCAAATTGCTGCTGGGCCTGCTCAAACGCACGTTGTGAACCTGTCGCCTGAATGTCGCCCAGTTGTTTGCTGAGGGCTTCGCTTGCCATGCCGTCCTGTACAGCTTGGCGAGAACCCCCGAAGGCACCGGCACTGACAGCTTGTGCGTCACGTCCAGCGCGGCCACGTTCAAACTGCTCGTAAGCATCATCTTGCTGACGGTTTACAACGGAGTCCATGTAAGGTGACATATACTGCGCAGCCGTGGCACTGTCGAACTGACGCGTGGGATCAAAACCGAACTCCTGAGCGCCGCTAAACTCTTGCGCCCCACCAAACTCGGAAAACGCCGTGGATGGGTCGGCAACGCCAGCGTTAAATCCGTCAAACGCGCCAAAGTTGGACCCCTGCTGTTGACCCAATGATCCAGCCATCGTGCCCAATCCGCCCAGTGTCCCACTCGCTGCATCAAAGCCCTGCCCACCTTGCGCAGCTGCGTTGCGGATCATGTCTTGCGATGAGCTTAAATCACCAGAGTCGCCAGCGATACGTTGGCCCGTAAAAGGCACGTAAGCCTCTTCGCTCATGGATTTGCTTTTTCCAAGGATGTCCGTGTAATACGGCTTGGCCCACTCAGGCACGTCCTGTGTGGTTGTTTGCTCGGTGGTTGATCCGCCCTTACCCATCGTCTAGCTCCATCCTGTATGCAACGTATTCGGGCTTCCACCCACGACGCTTCAATATACGTCCCCACGCCAATCTGCCGAAACCTTCCAAGTGCTGGCAATTATTTGCACGCGCCTGTTTTTCCATTGCGTCGAGCGCTTCGTTTAGCCACGACGATAACCCAGATCCACCCACCCAGTCCATGGCCATTGCGCGACGGTTCGGGTACTCAATTAAACGTGTCGTATAGAACGCCACCGGTGCGCCGTTTTCCAAGATCATCCATAGTACCAGTTCCCCGTTGACCACTGATTTGTAGACGTCTCCAATGAGGATCTTTCCGGCGGAGGTGTCAGTTGCAGGCTCCAGCATCTCGACCGCCTGCGGCCACACCACATCTACAAGCTCTGGACGGACTGCCGATATGCGGAGGTCCTTGGTCATGCAGGCATCATCTTATTCTGTGGGACCTCTGGGGCCTGTTTCTTTTTACCTGTGCGTTCGAGACGCACGCGGTCATTCATCGTGTTTAGCGCTTGGGCGCCCGCGTCGCTTGAGCCGTTGCCGAGACCGCTCACGACATCTGCAGGGACGATATACTCTCCGTCGCTCAACAAAACGTCATCTTGCCCGTCGATGCTCGCAGGGATCATGTCGCTCATGCCGTCGCCGGGCCCGTCCAGTTTACCTTCTGTCTTGGCTGCAGTTTCGCCCATCTCACCAGACTGAACACGGTCCACCAGATCACGCAGGGCAGCTTCGCCGTATTGCGCAAGAAAGGCACCGAGGGCCACTTGCGGCTGAGGGTGGGTGCCCTGCACGGCTGCAATCGCCGCCGATATAACTTCACGTTCGTTCGGGGCAGGCGTGCCACCTCCGCGCGGAGCGGCGCCGATGTCGGCAATGCCGCCTTCTCGCATCGCGACAGGACCATAACCGGGCACCATGCGCTCCACCATGCCGCCGCCAGCCATGCCTTGAGGTGCGTATTGGTTCATGTAGTCTGTGGTGTAAGGTGTGCTGACGCCAAAGTCGAACTCGGCAGACTGACCCGGAACAAAGTCTGGACCGGGTGTGCGCGCTTCGCGGACCATCGGACGCATCTGGGAAAGATCGGGGGCCTCAGATCCTCTGGGGGATTTGTTTCTACCACCAAGCAAGGCAGAGCCCACCTGACTACCAACCATTGAACCGATGCCCTGCGCGGAAGATCCGAAATCCACACCGCCGCGGAAAATGTCACGAAGACCCGCCCCATCGCTGCCCATTGCAGCACTGCCCATTAAGTTGCTTGGTCGGCCCATGGGGCGCAACGACTCCGCCATGTTCCCGCTTACATTGTTTGTAGAGGTTGCGGCCGCGCCGCCCGCGCCGCCCGTGATACCGCCGAGCAGCGAACCGCCAGCGAAGGACCCAAGACCTGCGCCGATACCTTTTTTGATATCGCCTGTTTCAACAGCTGTGCCGAGACCTGAGCCTATGGCGCCTGCGACAAGAGGGTTTGAGAGGAACGATCCGGCTGCACCAAGAACCCCTGCGTTGGCAAGACCGCTACCGAGGAAGCTGAAAAGAAGAGGTAAAACCATGGTCGTCTCCAGTATTTATGTCGCATTAGTACCAAACTGCGCGAAGAAAGGCTACACTACAATTCTGAGCTCGCCCGCTGCTGTTTTGTAAACATCACCGTCAACAAGACCTCCGGTGATCGCGGCTGCGTTGTCAGCAAAGATGGAAAGGTTTGTGAGCTTGAGAGTGTTTGCTTGCACAGGTCCAACGGATTGGGTTTGCTGCGCAAAAAGGGCAAACGCCTGCACCAACTGAGACATGTAGGGTTGGCTGTACACCACCGGTGGGTTGGGGAAGTACGGTATGTTTATGCTGCTACTCATCCTCGACGACCATCTGATCGAAAGTCCAGACGCGGCGTCCCCAGCCGCCAAGCAGTGCAATCGCACTCAGAATCCACACGCAGGCTCACCGATCGTCCCCGCAAACGCAAGTAAACCTGCTCAGTGAACTGCTCAACAGGCACAGTGGCTGTCTGTACGACGGATCGATTGTTGGAGCCGACATATGCCCCACCCGAAAAGTTTTGCATCTTCAGTGTCATCGTAACGCTGGGCGCGGAAACGCCAATCGAGCGAGGGAACGCTATGTCCGGCAGCATGCGCGTAACGAACATGAAGTTGTCGCCATCTCCGATATCAATCGGACTGGACTCAATGAACGCGCCCAGAGCCTGAGCTGGTTCAAAATCACCATCGGTGATACCTGTTTCCTGCAAGTAGAGATAGTTGTCTTTGGAAGCAGCGATGGGTGATGAAAACGCTGCGCGCGCAAGCCATGCTGTGCGGCTCAAGTCTCCGTAATACCAGAGATCCTGTAGGTAATTGTACACAACGTATTTGTTGTTATCCTCTGACTCGCTTGAGGGATAAAACCAGTAAACCTCACCAAAGGCACTTTCATGCCCTGCAGAAATTTTGGCGTACTGGTTCTCGTTGATGTTTCCAAAAACGTAGTCTTTCACACTGCAGGGTATTTGCTGAACGAGACCGTTGAACCTGTAAAACGTACCGGTCCCCATCCACAAAACCTCGTCACCAACGGCTACTGCAGCACTGGGTCCCACGATCGAAGTCCCGAAAGCCACTTCGTTGATACCGAACGTGAACGGCGTTCCAATGAACTGCATCGCGTGCACGGACTCGTCGCTGATTACCAATGTGAGAAGTCTTGTTTGCACCGCTGCAACTATTTCGCTACCTGAGCTGATACGCAGAGACCCTGCAGTGTTGTTGGCGCGCGACTCCCAGTCGGTAAGACTTTCCTTGGCAGAAAAACGAATAAGCAGAGGGTCAAGCACACCGGTGGCAAACTCGTCGTCAGTACCGAAAACCAGAACGTGGCGATCGCGCTCCGACAAAAGAACAATGTTTGCAACGGTGGGCGAAGTGTTGGCTCCGGCCAGCGAGGTTATGTTCACGCCTCGCGCGCTAAGGCCGCTTGTGCGATCCCAATAGTAAACACCACCGCCGCGTGGGCCAAATACAAGGTCTTCGCCAAAGTTTGTGTGGGTCCAAATGCGCAGTTGCGCTCCGGGGATAACTGTTGACGAGGGGTCCCCCCAACCACCCTCTCCCCAGCCGCCGGCTCCCCAGCCTGTTCCAACCACAGACGTGTCAAGACCAACGTTTACCTGATAGGCTCCAACCGTAGACGAACCCCCGTCTGAGGTGTCACTGGCGTTGGCTGTTACAGCCACCTCGATCTCGTAGTTGTCGCCGTCCACAACCCGTGTGACTTGATATTCCAAGTTGAGCACTGGCGCAGTCACAACCCCGCCAAGAGATGCAGCACCGCTGAACGTGACAAAATCGTTTAGAACTGCCCCGTGCGTTACGTCTGTCACCGTTATGGTGGAACTTCCGTCGACTGCTGCAAATGTAACATCACCGGCAGAGGTTGTTGTACGAATTGGGGTTATGTCGGTATAACCACCGCCGCGACCAAGATAGTATTTCAGGTGTGTACCAACCCCTAAAAGCTGCGTGCCGTCCAAAACACGCCACCCGAGCAGTGCGCGGCAAGTGCCAAGAAACTGGAACACTGACATTTTCGCCCAGCCACCAATAGTCTCCGGTAAACCGTCACGAAACCGCACGCGGTTGCCGTCAAACCAACCGCCCTCGTTCGCATAGGCGGTGGTCTCGCGGTTTACGCCGGGTCTAAACTGGAGCTTCTGCAGGGGCATTAGACGTTCTCCAAGTCCGGTGGAAGTTCAAGGGGGATTAGGGTCATCTACAGCGCCTTGCGCCACAGTTTGATTGCGCCCTTGTCAAATGTTCCACCTGAGACAGATATACGAACCTTGTCGATCTTCTGGGCCGTAGCGAAGTGGTAGTAGGGGACATATGCGTGTCCATCTGTCCTTGCGAAGTCGGTCCCTGTTGCGGAGCTATCTACTATGTTGGTGGCTGGCAGTGTGTGTACGTTCATCGCCACGCGCATGGTAGTAGGTAGCGGCATGAACCCATACCACCCCGTAGAGTCGGCATTCTGGCTTATCCTTTGTGGGTCTCCTATGTAAGCGGCGGCATTTGCGCCATACACGTCAACCCGTAAATTTTGGTTCGACCCTGAGTTGTGTTCAACCTCCAAGAGTTCAAGCGCGTAGGTGTAGCCGTCCGCAAGCGCTCCGGCAGATGGAAACTCGGCTGTCGTTCCTGACGTGGTGGCGATGGTTTCGACAAACTCCCAATCAGCAGCCGCCGCATCCACATAAGCCTTAACGCTTTGCTGCGATGGGGGCCGCGTGGCGCTGTCTGACGCCATGTCGTCTTCATCAATGACGGCAGGAATACCGTCGATCTGCGCCTGAATGGGAGACGTTACGCCGTCGGTATAGTTTAACTCGGTGACGGTCGCTGTGATGCCGTCTAGGGCGTTAAGTTCAGCCGCCGTGGCAGTCACACCGTCGAGGATGTTTAGCTCTGCCGTGGTGGCTGTCACGCCGTCTAGCAGGTTCAATTCAGCCGCCGTCGATGTCACCCCGTCAAGGATATTCAACTCCTCAGTGGTGGCGGTCACACCGTCTAGGATATTCAATTCAGCCGCCGTGGCGGTCACGCCCAGAGTAACCAAGGCCGCCGGCGCATCGGCGTCGTCCACAAGAGTTTTGCCGAAGGCTGATATAGTTGTGCTGGCAGGGAGAGAAAATGTTTTGAGGTTTGCGTTTACCTCGCTATCCATGAGAGCCCCCGCCGCCGTGACGTTAGGTGTGTCGGTCACATCTGCTAGGGCTTCAATTCCCGTCAGCTTGGACTTCTCTGCCGTGAGGAAGCTCGCCGTCGTATTGGCAAGGACTGCTGCATAAGCCTGCACGTTGGTGCCGATTGCCAAGCCCAGATTGGTCCGCACCGCACCCACGTTGGCAAAGTCAGAGCCGTTGTTGGCGGTCTTTGCAAGACCTGACAGAGCCGCAGCGAGCCCGATGACGGCAGCCCCCGAACCAGCCCCGTCGCAGTAGATGATGTCAGTGGCGCCGTTCGCGACGGTAACGCTTGCGCCAGACCCCTGCGAGATGATTACGCTTTGGCCTGAGTTGTTGACCACAAGGTATTGCTTGTTCTGACTGTTGGGCGCGACCGTTACGGTGTTTGTACCACTGGGCGATCCTCCAAAAACCAACACTTTGTACTGACCGTCCGAAAGAGATCCGTCGGTCGTTGTCAATGTGTGAGTTGTGCCGGACAGGGCTATCGAACCAACGCCGTTGCTGACGCGGTCAATGATATCAAAATTCAAGTTAGTGGTTGCGTTCCACAATCCCGTTTGCTCACCCGCACCAATCTTCTCAATACCTGTGTTTTGAGTGTATGTACTCGCCATTGCGAAGGCTCCATTTGCGGGTCAGTGTTGAAATTTAGTGTAGCGCGTTGCAAGTTAGGGATCAATAGGGCTCCAAGTGTTGCCCGTCGCGGGAGCTAGTGCTCCCCAAGTGTTGCCCGCAGAGGGAGTCTCGGTTGCCCAAGTGTTGCCCGGTGCAGGGGTTACTCGGCCCCAAACCAACACACCCGCCAAAGCGGTGGTCGCCAGTAAACCCGCAACAGTCACTGCTATATTCACCGTCAAATCGGCCGGCGGGGAAGCATTGGGTGTACCCAGCGGGGTTGCGGCAAGAGGGGAAAAGCCTAGCATATTACACTCCGGTCCAGTTGTTTGTCTTTGGCAGGGTCGAAGTTACGGCGTCAAGTAATGCCAATCGTGTACTTTTTGAAAGCTGTTAGCGTTGGTGCCCCCGATGTAACTGTGGCCGTTTGTCCAATAAACCACCAGCCAAAGAAAGTCGCCTTTTCTAGGCGAGTGTTCAGGACGTATTCTTCTATCGGAGCGCCAGCCTTTGCGAGAACGATGTTGGCGTAATTCCCTTGACCGTATTGGATAGCGAACTGACCGTTGCTGAACCGGTAAAGCCTGTGTCCGACAAAAGTTCCAGAACCCAAAGGCGTGATAGTCCCCGCATTATCCCAAAACTTCACAAGGTTTGTCTGGTTTTGAGCCGCGATATCTACTCTTTCCAGCAGATCATATTCAGCGTTGGAAACTGCGTCAAAGCTCTTGATGTTGGGGTTGTGAATATCCCCCGTACCACCGTATTCGAACCCGCTCCCCACGCCCACATTAAAACCAAGATTATCAGTCCTGCCCGTCACGTCTTGCCCCTTTCTAAGAGACAAACCCGCCGCCAGCACAAACTCATAAAAGTCGCGGGTGCTGTTTGCGTAGTGGCCGATGGGGTTGGCGAGATACTCAAACCCAAGAATGTTGCCTGTAACCGTGTTGACAGAAATGCGCATTGTAAACATCTTGCGCGACCAATCCTGCCTAGTCGGTTCAGTCGTTTGTTGCTGCAAATTACTTGCACTGTCTATGTAAACGTAAACAGAGGTCGCACCTGTTGCCACCGTGACACCTGTTGCCCCCGCGTAGTCTATTGGGAAATAGCCAAGGTCGCTGGCTATCTCACCCTTGACCGCTGGTTGTGCAAAGGTTGTGCCGCCGACTGTTACGCTGGCCGCGTAAGTGCTTGTGAATCCCGTGCCGCGCGCCCGCAGCAACGCGCCGTCGGTTTTGTTAGCAAAGTCTTGCATGTTGGTGGCAACAGCAACCGCAAGGTCAGTGTCGTCAAGCGTAACGTTTTCTGCAAGGGGCAAGAAGTCTGCAGCTGTCGCAGCCACATAGACCACAGCAGTGCCGGAAAGAGGTATGGCTGCATCGGTGTTGGAGCTTTCGCTTACTACTCGGGACAGAGTGGTCCCAGAGGCAGTATAGGTTCCGGTGCCTATCTCAAAGTTAGCAGGGCCGTCTTCAATGACGTAACGGACCACAGCCCCGTCAACCACACCTGCATCGGCAAAAGTGCGGAACCCGGTTACAGCCGCACCGAGTGTGATCGCGCCTGTGCCGGCAGTGGCCGTCGCTACCTTGGCTCTGTTGACAAGAACTACCATTCAGAAAACCCCCTATGCGATGCGAATAATTGCGCTGGTCACGTCAGCAGCGGGGAATACAATTTGAAAGTCGCCCACGTTAGAAACCTTGTCACTTCCAAAATCCAAAACCAGCACCGCGGGATCGCCGGCCGCCGTGTCGTTGTATATCAACGCACCCCGAGCTGTGATCGTAGCCGACGTAAACGTGATGTCAGCGAAATCTGCAAAGGCCGCGGTCCCGCTCACCGCGGGCGTAACCGTTGTCAAAGCACCGCCGCCCGCAACATATGAGCCAGATTCGCCAACTTCATTTGACGCTGTGTATGCCGTGGTTGCGGCGTTCAAAGACGCGCTATTGGTGAACAACGCCAACTTGAAGACATTGCCGGTGCTGGCGGTGAAGTTGTGGACCCCTTGCAGCAGCTCCTGCTTAAACGAAGTGCAAAGAAAGTTTCCCGAAAAAGCCATGTCAGAGTCTCCGTATCAGGTCTGCCAGATCCGAATGACCAGCATCGTTGAGTGCGTTATACACGGTTGTGCGGTCTGAAGCGACAGCATCTTTGATGCAACCCGTCACCACAGAAGCAACCTGCGTTTTATAAGCACGAGCTTGTTCTCGAATTGCAGGATGAGCTGTGTCGGCAACAGAGACAATCTTGTCAGCGCAGCGTGCGGCGTGCTCTTCGGCACTGAACCCTCGGTCGGATGTTGTCCGCACCTGCACCGCCATTGTGCCCATTGTTCCAATGTTCATTGTTGTCTCACTTGCCCGTCGCGATAATCATCGCGTTTGCTACGCACATCTATGCCGGTTAACTGACCAAGCGCGGAGTTGTATTGCTTTTCGTAAGACGCCATGATGTCGGCCTCACCTTTGAGGTAAACATATGCTTCAACGATCGCTCCGTTGAGCAGCACGGCCTCTGCGTTTTCACCAAGCCACGATGTTTCAGATTCCACGATAGACACGGGGTCGTAATAGTAGTGAATTTCTGCGGTATAATCGGCGTCCGTCGACGGAGCAATTATAAAGTTTCCCGGATTACCCACCGTGTCGCCATCAAACTGAGCGTAATACCGAGGGAGCCCTGTTGTGGATGGGTTCGGATACGCTTCGCGCAGAAGGTTGACGTCCTTGTCGTACAGGTACGAATAATTACCGGAACCGTCGATCAGGGCCAACGAAAATACTGACAGGAAGTCGGAAGGTCGAGCCACGTACTGAGACCCAGCCGCGACCGTGGCCGTTGCGTTCTTGCGAAGCTCCGGGATCATGATCGTGCGATACACGCGCTGCTCGGTTTGACGAACAAAACGCGGGATGTTGGCCACAAAAGTCGGTTCGCGTTGTTCCGTGTAATCTTGGATCAATGCAACGAGTTCAGTATAGTTCATGGGTCAACCTCCTGTAACGACGGTGACGGTGCCCACAGCAGCTGTGAGGTAAATCTCGGGATGCCCAACTGGCCGCCAACCAAATAGACCGATCGACTGTAGCCGGTTGTTGTCAGGGCGAGGCTCACGCAGCGACATGGGATCAGTGATGCGCAACCTGCCGATAAAGTTCTGAGGTTGATCGGGATCTGCCACGTCTTTTCCAACCCGCAGCCCCGTGCGTGTACCGTTGACGTATTCGTAGACGAGATCCGACAGCAGATACTGAAAACCCGTTTTGTCGCAAATACCAATAGCTTTGCTGCCGCGTGCAAACTGACCCATCAGTAAATCCCCGGCGAGAAGAACGTCGGAGACTTGTCGCGGTCTTCAGCAGCCGCAAGGGCGAACTGTTCGTCGTATATCTGTTTGAGCACCATAACGCGCGCCGCCGCCTCGGGCTTCTTTGACGCAACTCTGAAAGCCAAGCCCGCAACGAGAGCCGGTACAAACCGAGAAGGAACAGGCGCACCAGCGCCGACCCCCGAGGCCAGACCGTCGATACCCGCAAGTCGGTAAAAGAACAGTTCGTATTTGTCGGTGGTGTCAGGCACCGGCCAGAGCGTCATGTTTGTGGTGAGACCGCGATCAATATAAATCTGGGTTGGCCTGCCCAACAAAGCCTTGGCGGACTGGGCCGCGTATGTCGAGACACTGATCCTCTGCAGCGCGGTGTCGGCTTGGCTCACCCCTGTTCCAATACGCAGCTGATGCTCAATGACGTCGATGGTCTCGTCAGGGGCCGCGTATGTCGACTGTCCGGCAATCAACGGGATTGTTCCAGAAACCACGGTGAATAGGTTAATGCCGCGGTTCTGCCACTCAAGAGTCAACAGGTTCAGGCTACGTCTCGCAGAACGCATATCGTAGCCCGATCGCATCTCCACGCCGGCTTGCTCGTATGCTTCTTCAAAAAGCTCTGCGATATCTGGTACAACAACCGCCATGGATCACTTCCTAAACTTGGCCGTCTTCTTGGCTATCTTCTTCGGTTGTGCCACAAACTGCTTGCCTTTGCGAGTACCTTTTCGCTTGGCCTTTGAAGTGGCCGCGTATTCGGCAGGGCTAAGCGCATCTCTGGCCTTTTTTGGCAAGTATCGCTCACCAGTGGCCTTGGCGCCCTGAGTTGAAGGTTTGCCGCTCTTGGTGCCCCAATCTTCCTTGCCCCACTTACTTAGGCTTTTTTGACTTTTTGCTTTTGCCATCTGTTCTAGCCTTTGCGGTTTTACCAAGGTCTTTGTAGTGGACCAAAGTTTTTGATGACTTGGACATCGCAGCGCCGGTCATAAGCGTTCCATCTTTGTGCTTGTGGGTCGCGCCCTTGTGCTCAGTCCCGTCCTTGAGATAATGCTTAACGCCCTTCATTTGTACCCGCCCCCATTCTCCTTGTATCGTTTGGCAAGCATTTGCGCCTTTCGAGCACTCCACTGACCAGCCGACCCGCCCTTGCTGCCCGCCTTTATCGTACCAAACAGCCGCTTGCGCATCGTGGGCTTGGTGTAGTTACCCGCCTCATTGACCTTGGACTTTGAAGCGGGCGTTTTTGATGGCTTCGCCATTAGCACATCTTGCCTTTTGTGCGCCCCTTCATGACGGCACCATCGGCCCGTGTTACCTTTCCACCAGATTTCATATAGCTGACCTTGCCACCGGCTTTCATACCGCCAACCCCAGAGGGTAAACTTGGCCCACTCATGCCGCTCGGGCGACTTGGGCCCCCTGTTCCACTTTTGCGCCGATCGTCTTTTTTATCATCACGGGCAGCGTTAAGCAGCATCGCGAGAGGGCTGAACTTGGCCAAAGCACCCCCTATTGCCTTCTTCTTAACAGGCTTTTTCATTCGATTTCCTTTCAGTTGGCTACCCATCTGGGCTCTTGAGATTGACATTAGCAGTTCCACGCTCGCAGGCTCTTGTTGATCCGGCTATCCGGGTCTTTGGCGGTCTTGGATGACGTGTTCTTGGCTTTCATGCCTTTCATTCTAGCACAAAAACTCTTGCGGCGCGCGGCATCTTTTTTGGTCTTTGGTTTCGGCGCAGGGGGCTTGAGGTTCATACCCTGCTTTTTCGCCGAAGCTCTACCCTTGGCGTTAAGTCCGCCTTTGGGATTTTTCCCTGCCTTGCGGGTCCAAGCTGGAGATTTAGTCATTACAAGCATACCTCAGCGTGCGTCGCAATTGCCACCTGTATTTCCTCTTGGGTCCGAACGGTGTCAGATCGTGATCGAGTCGGCAGGCTATCCCGCCATTCGGCGCAAAGCGCAACCTCAGTCGCGCCAACCAGCGTCATCGTATTTACGCAGCCGCTCGTCAGAAGTAGCATCAGAAGCGCGACGCTGAATGTCTTGGGCATTTTCCAAATCCTCAATTTTTGCGTCTTTGCGGTCGTCCTTAACTGCGTCTTTTCTGATTGCGAAGTAGCCAGCGACCAGACCTAAGACAATCGCAGCACCGCCGTAGATTTTAGCCATGAGCCAAGTCATTTGCTTTTACCAACCGGCGTGGTTGTAACGCTGCGCAGATACAGGTTTGCAATACCCATGACGATTGACGCACACATGCCGAGCATTCCAGCTTGTTCAGATGTGATCGGCAGCTGATCCGCGTATTGCATTGCAGCCGCTGCGACCATGACAATGATGGACACGGCGTTCACTACGATTGTGCGATAACCTTTCATGACTTGCCCCCAAATAACGACTGCAGGAGGGTTGTCAGCCAGTGAACCGGTGCAGCGGGTGTCGCGGTAACGGGCGCGGCTGATGTTCCCGTATGAGATACGCGCCGCCCCATGCGTTTGAGAACATCGTCACCGCTCATCGTGCGCAACTGGCCGATCAGCTTGCCTTTGCCGTTGGTTTTCCAAACCGGAATACGGTCCCCGTTGGCGTCATAGTCTCCCGTATGGAATAGGTCCATTTCGGCCGTCCTGCGCTTGCGAAGTTCAGGCGGTCTAAGCCAGCCCATAAAGTGGCGCTTGGCGTCTGGATCGTGTGCGTTAATTGCTTTGGTCAGCTTGGCGCGGTGTATCCCGCCTGTGTTCAGGTCAAAGGACACAAGCGCGTCAAACTCATGCTGTGCCAAAGGAACCTTTATTGCCGCGTTGACGCGCTTTTCATACTTGACGACATCTTGGGCAAACAGTTTCAAAGCCTTGTCGATTTCTTTGTCTATGTCTGCGGGCATTGCCAGCGACATTTTAGCAGGGTCGGGCCCGCCCGCGTTCTTTGTGTGACCGATGCCGTATGTTAGTACGCCTGCGCTGTCGTAATATGGCGCAGGGACGATGCCCTCATGCTCTGCAATCTCTAGGGTTCCGCGTGTTGATACTCTCATCACTCTCTCCTTTTCCGTGTCATGTGCCGAAAATAAGCCGCAAAATGCTGTCTTTGAAAAACCCAAAACCCAAGATAACAAGAGTACCGATGAACCCCAAAACAATCATAGCTCCGGCAAACCGCGCACGCCATCCCGTCACCATATCCGCAACAGGCTCAACCCGATCCAACCGCGACACGATCTTCTTGTGACCTTGCTGCAATTCCAAAAGCGTGCTGTTGACCCGCTCACGATTTGCCGCCGCCGCCGCGTTTGTCTCCTTGCGGTCCTCGCGGTCGCGTTCCAACCTGTTGTTCATCGCCTCAATTTGGGCAGTGAGTGCGCCAATAGCTTGCGCGGTATTTTGCTCTTCTGCCATCTTCTAGGCTCCCTATTGTTTTCTCACAACAACTTGTTTGCAGGATGAGCAACAGTTGCAGGATCAATCAACTCAACCCCTCGCATTGCTGTCCCGTCTTCCTGCGCGTTTGCTACGATAGTAGACCCGTAATGGGTCCAAAGCGTAGCCCATTGCATCCACTCACCACGAGCCACCATTTCAGGTCCAAGCCAGAAGTTCACGTGATACCTTGTGTCAAGCACTGGGGCGGTAGTCTCATTGCCCTCTGCATCATAAACGCCTGCCGTGAGGACGTGTGAGCCTAGTTCTGCGATAGTGACGTCAGGTGCAGAGATAAGAGGCCCAGAGGCAGGCACAGCGGCTGTAACCACGTTGCCTGCCTCGTCTAGCACCTCAGCTTGTGCAGGGTTGGTGTAGACCTTGAGCTTAACGTCAAGGGCCTGAGCATCAAACGTAGCTTTGTCTGTTGCTCGAACCATGCACCATAGGTTTCCACGATCCATGACTGCGTAGATACGAAC
>CAWVZA010000007.1:0-43275 GCA_963934545.1 uncultured Sulfitobacter sp. | reverse complement strand
GCCAACATCCATCGCCTGCGTGGTTACATTCAGCAGGTGCGAGAGAATACGACCAATCTCGGAATAAAGCACACGGATCAGGCTGGCCCGACGCGGCACTTCAACACCCGTCAGACGCTCAATAGCCAAGCACCAAGCATGCTCTTGGTTCATCGGCGCCACATAATCCAGCCGATCAAAATACGGCAGGTTTTGCAGATACGTCCGGCTCTCCATGAGCTTTTCAGTGCCACGGTGCAGCAAACCGATGTGCGGATCACACCGCTCCACAATCTCGCCGTCCAACTCTAACACCAGACGCAAAACGCCGTGGGCCGCAGGGTGCTGCGGGCCAAAGTTGATGTTGAAATTGCGGATTTTCTGTTCGCCTGTGAGGGCGTCCTCGAAACTTTTTGTGCCGTCCATCATTTAATCCGACCTTTCAGCCATTTGAGGCTAAAAATTACTGCAAGCAAGGGGATGGAAACCATCACGACCCACACGGTGAAAAACAAAATTCCACCGATGGCCTCACCCAAATCGCCATCCATCATTTCGCAACCTTCGGGTCACGTGCATTGCGCGCCAACCATACAGGCACCGCGAACGGTCCAAGTACTGCAAATTCTACTGCGCGGCAGAACATCTTCACTTCGCCGCCTCTTTTGTCTTCTCATCACCCGGAAGGATATACTCGGCCCCTTCCCACGGTGACATGAAATCAAACTGGCGGTACTCCTGTACAAGGCTCACAGGTTCATACACAACCCGCTTTTCCGCCTCGTCGTACCGCACTTCGGTATAGCCCGTGGTCGGAAAATCCTTGCGCAGCGGATAACCGCGGAAACCGTAATCCGTGAGCAAGCGGCGCAAATCGGGGTGACCCGAAAACAGAATGCCGAACATGTCGAAAACTTCACGCTCGAACCAGTTGGCACAGGGGTGAATATCAACCAACGATGACACCATATCTTCTTCACGCACTGCAACGCGCAAACGAATGCGGTGGTTCTGGTACATCGACAAGAAGTGGTAAACCATATCAAACCGCTTGGCCCGACCTGTGTAATCGACGGCGGTAATATCCACGAGCGAGTTAAACTGGCAGGTCGCGTCCCCTTTCAGGAACTCCACCAAACCCGCAATATTCGCCAGCGTCACATCAAGGTTCAGCTCACCTTGCGTCACATCCCAGCCCAGCACACAATCAGGCCGCTTGGCCTCGATGTATCCGCCCAGTTCCGTCAGTGCATCGCTCATCTTAGTGTCCTTTCAACGGTACAATTCATGGCAAACCCATTCATCGTACAATCGTCCCCGTCCGGCGCATCTTACGTTGTAGCTGCATGATACCGTACAGCAGCGCCTCCGCCGTCGGAGGGCAGCCTGGTACATAGATGTCGACAGGCACAATGCGGTCACAGCCACGCACAACACTATAGCTATAGTGGTAATATCCGCCGCCATTTGCGCAGGACCCCATCGAGATCACATAGCGCGGCTCTGGCATCTGGTCATAAACCTTGCGCAGCGCAGGGGCCATTTTGTTGGTCAGCGTGCCCGCAACGATCATCAAATCCGACTGGCGCGGGGAGGCGCGTGGTGCCGTGCCAAACCGCTCAAGGTCATAGCGCGGCATAGACGTGTGCATCATCTCAACCGCACAACAGGCCAACCCGAAGGTCATCCAGTGCAGCGAGCCTGTGCGCGCCCAATTGATCAAATCCTCGGTGGACGTCAGCAAAAAGCCTTTGTCCGCCAGCGAGGCATTCAACTGCTGCGTCGCCACATCGCGGTCCATGCCTGCGATTGCGGGTGCGTTAGTAGACGTTACTGCCATTCGAGCGCCCCTTTCTTCCATTCATATGCAAATCCTGCAGTGAGCACCGCGAGGAAGACCATCATAGACCAGAAGGCCGCCATGGATATGTCGCCAAATGCCACAGCCCAAGGGAAGAGAAACGCGATTTCCAGATCGAAAATGATGAACAGGATCGACACAAGGTAGAATCGCACATCAAACTTCATCCGCGCATCATCGAATGCGTTGAACCCGCACTCATAGGCTGACACCTTTTCAGGGTCTGGCCTGCGTACAGCAATCACTGCCGCAGCCAGCAGAAGGGCAAGCCCCAAGCCGATGGCAACAAACAGAAAAATCAGGATCGGCAGGTATTCCATGAGCATATCATCCAAGGGTGGCTCCTTTCTCGGATCACGAGGGCAAACGGCGCACCTCTAGCTTTGCGTTTGGGTTTAGCGCCGTGGGCAGGTGGGGTCAACGGGAGGTAAGCGACAAAGGTGCAGGTATCATAAACGCCGCTGCCGTTTGAACGGTTTGGGAATACGATCTACGGCAGCACCGCCTGAGACTAGGAATTAACATTGGAACTCCTTCTGTTCGCCCTATTTGCGCGTTTTAACGCAAGGATGCAGACAAATTGGCAACTCTTTATCACGTGGTATCGACGCACCACTATCAGCTTTGCTGCGGTGAGCCTTTCGTTGATCGTCCTCAACCTAATTTTACTTGAGGTTCTCGACAAACTGCATGCTGTGCTTGCGGGGCTATTGATCTTCTCGACGACTGTCTCCGTGTTTCTTGTTCCAATCGCTGTGCTCTACCGAATTGGAACACGGCCTAAAGAGGCCGTACAAATCGCTAAGGTCACACTACAATCGGGCACAGACACAGCGCGCGTTTTGAATAAACACATTCAGCCTGTCGCACTCGGGTTTCTGCGCAAAGCGGCTGATGCGATGCGGATGGAACGGCCAGCGACAGAGTGGAAAGAGCCCACAACCCTGCGGACCATTCTTTCCAAGACTTGGCAGGCGTCAGACATTTCGAAAAAATCCACCTTGGAACTAGCAAATACTGGCATGGCAAAAGCCGTTAAATTCGGTCCAGCAATTGTTCTGAACCTCTTTCATCTGGCTATCCTCCTATCTGCTGCCAACGCAATTTCCATCATTTTTAGCGGTGAATTGTTTTTTGATATGACGGTAAAGACTGCGCTTGCCGTTGGTTTGGGGTTTCCCTTCACAACTGTCTTTCTCGTTGCTGTCCAAACCCGCTACGATGTAGGCAGACCAGCTGACTGTTGTTCAGAATTTTTACACGATTTCAGCCGTTTTATCCTGATCTGTAGCTCGATATTAGCAGTCGTTTTCGTCGGTAGGCTGGCCTACGCACTTGGCCTCGAGAAGAGCGGTTGGCTTGTTCGCCTTATACCCTATTGGGTGATACCAACCTATTTAGCCGCCTTGGGCGAAAGTTTCGCAATTCATTTGCTGGGCATGTACGCCGAATGTACCGAAAAGGGACCGCCACCGCTGCCTGAGCAGACGCAGTAGCCCGCAGACCAAAAAATCAAAAAACTTGCACTTTTTGAAATGTATATAACCAACCGTCTCTTCGTTCGTATGTCGAAGATAGTTGTCGGCCTCTGCCTCATACAGTCCTGTAAAACCCACAGCTCTCATTTTACGGTACACATCGCCCCGAAACACCATTTCGGTAAACCTTGGTGATCCTGTCCAATAGAGCAGCTTCATGATGAACTTCTGAAACACCTTGTTGTGATAGATCTCCCAGGCGGTATCCATGCCGCTAAGTGGTCCCCAAGTCTGAGGTCGCATTTGCATGTCCTGCCCTCTATTTTTCTTTGGACTAAACCTCAGGTAATGAAAGGGCTGCCAATGGAAATGAGAAGTTGGCATCACAAGACCGGTTTCTCGATCGTCTTAGCTAAATGGATAAAACTGTCCCGCATCTGAAAACTCCGTCTCAAGAAACACTCTCATCCGCTCGCTTACAATTCGAAACGGGGACATGCTGATCGTGTCTGTTAGCGCCGCGGAAACATCAGCGCTTAGTACGGGTGTCAGCAGACGTTTTTGCACCTCACTCTGCTCAATTTCGATGCGCCTGTAGCTCCAGTCGCTCATCCCAAAGGGAACAGGCTAAGCCGTTTTTGCGACCACTTCATCACGCGCTCTGAATGACATAGGCCATCCATCTTCTGGAAACATATGTCCCAAAACGGTGGCGCGGCTTTCAGATTCGTCTAGTTGAAGCGTATATAGATCGGCGCTGACCCATTCATTTCCAACGGCCATAGATCCCTCTTGGTTATTTCAAACTGTCAACGTTTTCTGGAGTATTGAGGCTCTGCCTTGGCCACTGTCACACAACCCAAGCCGCCTTGCGCTTCTCGAAGAACGCGCCAATCCCCTCGGCGGCTTCCACTGTCTCCCACCGCGCCGCCAGTACTGCAATCGACATGGCAACCGCTTCCTCTGTCGCCGCACCGCCCAAATCCTGCGCCAGCTTCTTGGCCGCAGCCACGGCACCGGGTGCACAGGCGAGGTAGGGCACAACTTCGCACTCTACTGCCGCATCCAGTTCTGCCTCCGGCACCGCACGCGCCAGCAGTCCCAACTCAACCGCTTCATCAGCGCCAAACACACGCCCCGACATAAACACCCTCCGCGCGCGCCCCTCGCCCATGCGCGCGATCACGTACGGCCCGATGGTCGCAGGAATAATTCCCAGCTTCGTCTCCGTCAGCGCCATCTTGAGGCTATCAACCCCAACAGCCACATCACACACCGCAGCCATGCCCACACCACCGCCAAAGGCATTCCCGTGCAGCCGCCCGATCAGCGGCTTGGGCAAGCGGTTCAGCGCTCCGAGCATCGTCGCGAGCTTTCCCGCCTCCGCCGCCCGCGTGGCCGCGTCCATGCCCATCTGTTCCTGCATCCAGCCCAGATCACCACCCGCGCAAAATGTCTTGCCAGCCGCAGCCAAAATCACAACGCGCACGGCATCATCCGCCGCCAAATCCGCCGCCGCCTGCGTCAACTCCGCCAGCATCTTTGCCGACAGCGCGTTATGCTTGGCCTCCCGCGCCAGCGTCAGTGTCGCAACACCGCGCCCATCCACTTCAATGGTTATCGTCTCAAACATCCGCCACGCACTCCATGTTATCCGCGCATCTGACGCGCCATCTCCGCCGCTTGCTCAATCACATCCAGATCAAGACCTGTCTCATACCCCAACCGCGCCAAATGCTCTGCCACTACTTCAGTTGCCACATTCCCCGATGCACCAGGCGCGTAGGGACATCCGCCCAAACCGCCAACCGCCGCATCAAACACCCGCACGCCCAGCGACAACGACGCATCTATATTGTCCAAAGCGCGACCGCCCGTATCATGGTAATGCCCCGCCAAGCGGCCCACGGGAACCACATCACGCACCGCGAGCAGCATCCGCGCAATCGTATCAGGCGTCCCTGCCCCGATGGTATCGCCCAAAGACACCTCGCAGCAGCCCATCAAAAACAGCTTGTCCGCCACGCGCGCCACAGCCTCTGGTGTCACCGCCCCGTCGTACGGACACTCGACGACACAAGACACGTAGCCTCGCACAGGCAAATCAATATGCCGTGCTTCCTCCAAAATGGGTGCAAACCGCGCAATGCTTTCTTCAATGGAGGCATTGATGTTCTTCTGGGAAAATCCTTCAGAGGCGCTAGCAAAGACCGCTATCTCGTCGGCCTTTGCAATCACTGCATCGGTGTAGCCGCGCATATTGGGCGTCAACGCCGCGTACCGTATCCCCTTCTTGCGCGTGATCCCCGCCAAGACATCCGCCGATCCCGCCATCTGCGGCACCCACTTGGGGGAGACAAAACTGGCAATCTCGATGCGGCTGAACCCCGCTTCGCTCAGTTTGTCGACCAGCGCGATCTTCTCCGCCACTGGAATATCACGTGCCTCGTTTTGAAGACCGTCCCGCGGCCCAACTTCGAAAATCTCACAAGGTCCCAAGCTCATCGTAATCTCCCCTTTTGCCCAAGCCTATCAGACAGGCAGCGGCCATGGTTCAAAAAATTCACCTTCAAATATCTTGCCAGTACGCGGCAGTGACGCATCAAACGCCTCCCGCGCTGTGATCCGCGCATACCACGCCTCGACTGCCGCGAACCCGTCCAGCCGCGCAAAGAACCGCGCCAGATACACCGCCTGCCCCACCGACACATCCGCCGCCGAGAACCCCCCGTCCAGCAGATAGTCCCGTTCCGCCAGTCGCACCTCAAGCGCCGCGTAGCACTTCAAGAGCCGCGCCGCCTCCAGCTTCATCACGTACGGACTGCGCATATGATCCTCGCGCAGCGCCAGATGCTGTTGGGTGAGCGCCGCACTGTGCTGGGTGATCGTTTCGGCAAAATGCACCCAGATCAACCACTGCGCCCGCTCGGCGTGCCCCGCAGGCCGCCCAAGAACGTCCGGCGAGAACCGCTCGCACAATACCTCCGCAATGGCCCCCGTCTCGAACACGGCCTCCCCGTCAATCTCCAAGGCAGGCACACGCCCCGCAGGGCTTTTACGCAAATAATCAGCATCGCGCAGGCCCTTGTCAAACCCGTGCGTGACCACCTCGAACTCAATCCCCAGCTCGTGTAGCAACCACAAGCTGCGCATCGAGCGGGTTTGCGGACAGTGATGCAGCGTAATCATGCGGCTTCTGCATCTGCTTCTGCTTCAAGGCGCACCAGCGCCGCCCCTGCCTCAACCTGATCCCCAGCCACGGCAAGCACTTCCGCCACCACACCGTCCCGTGCCGCGAGCAGGCTATGCTCCATCTTCATCGCTTCCAGAATGGCCAGCTTATCGCCCATAGTCACCTTCTGACCCACGACAGCAAAGACTTCACGCACTAGACCGGGCATCGGCGCCTCAATCAAATTACCGTCCCCCTGCGCACCCGCCGCCTGTTGCAACGGATCAATCCGGTGGAACACCAGCCCATAGTGATCAAACACCGTCACCGTATCGCCAGATACAGCCACCCGCGCCGCAGGCAAGCCGCCGATCTGCCAGCGCCCGCCAATCCGCGCAGCCTCCACCACATCCTCACCAACATGCCACCGCTGCGCATCAGGCCCCATGACCTCGACCTTCACGATCTGCTCTTGGTCACCCCAACCGAGCATCACCTGCTGCAACAAAGGCTCCCAAATCGTGAACCCCGTCTCGGGCCCCGTGTCCAACAGCCCCAAGGCCGCCATTCCCGCCAATGCCACATGACGCGGCTCCACGACAGGCACAGCCGTCAGCGCATCAATATCCCCCGCAATCAGCCCCGTATCGACTTCACCGCGCCGAAACCCTTCATGCCCCGCCAGCGCCCCAAGGAACGTGAGGTTCGTCACCGTGCCCGCCACTTCGGTCTGGCTCAACGCCTGCCGCAACCGCGCCAGCGCCACATCACGCGTGGGCCCATGCACAATCACCTTCGCAATCATCGGATCATAAAACGGGCTGATCGTGTCGCCGCTGCGCACACCGCTGTCCGCACGGCACTCAGGATCAAACCCCAGATGCGTCAGCGTCCCCGTCGCTGGTAAAAACCCCGCTGGCACATCCTCCGCATACAAGCGCGCCTCAAAAGAATGACCCGTTATGGTCAACGCGTCTTGGCGCATCGGCAAATCTTCCCCCGCTGCCACGCGCAACTGCCATTCCACCAGATCAACGCCGGTAATGGCTTCGGTCACCGGATGCTCCACCTGCAAGCGCGTGTTCATCTCTATAAAGAAGAACCCGTCGACCTTCAGCCCACCAACGCCATCAACGATAAATTCAACCGTGCCAGCCCCCTTGTATCCAATCGCCTCCGCCGCACGCACTGCCGCCTGCCCCATCGCTTCACGGACCACCTCTGGCATATCAGGTGCTGGTGCTTCCTCAATCACCTTCTGGTGCCGCCGCTGGAGCGAGCAATCGCGCTCGAACAAATGCACCGCAGTCTTGCCATCGCCAAACACCTGCACCTCGATATGCCGCGGCTGGGAGACAAACTTCTCCACCAGCACATCCGCATTCCCGAACGCCGTCTTCGCCTCCGCCCGCGCTGAGGCCAGCGAGTCTGCAAAACCACCAACCGCCTCAACCAGACGCATCCCTTTGCCGCCGCCACCCGCAACCGCCTTGATCATCACGGGAAACCCGATCTTGCCCGCCTCCGCCGCGAGCAAATCATCTGACTGGTCCTTCCCGTGATAGCCAGGCACCACAGGTACGCCAGCCTCAATCATCAATGCCTTGGCCGCATCCTTGAGCCCCATCGCACGGATCGCCGCACCAGACGGCCCGATAAACACCAGCCCCGCCGCCTCAACCGCATCCACAAACTCGGGGTTCTCCGACAAAAAACCATACCCCGGATGGATCGCCTGCGCGCCCGTATCCAGCGCCGCCTGAATAATCACATCCCCACGCAGGTAGCTGTCCGCAGGGGCCGACCCACCGATATGCACGCCGACATCTGCCATAGCCACATGCTTGGCCTCTGCATCGGCGTCAGAATACACAGCAACACACCGCACGCCCATCGCCTGCGCCGTCTCCATGACACGGCACGCAATCTCGCCCCGGTTCGCAATCAGGATCGTATCAAACATCAGGCGTAATCCTCTATCAGTTTAAATCGCTCGCACATGATCGTCATGTCCTCCGAAAAGACACCTGCGTGGCGGAAATAGGCCTCGTATCCTGCACGCCAATGCGCCAGATCACGGAACTCGCCTTGAGCCGCGACGAACTCCTCATCCATATCCGAGAAGCGCCGCGTGCTTACCTCAACCGTTTCCAGCATAGCGGCAGGCGTCCCATCCCAGTTCAGCGCCACATCGCGCCGCCCCACTTCAGGCCACGCATCCCCACCCTTGCCGTATGAAGCCGCGGCATCGCAGGTCGCAGTTTTTGCGCCGCTGCGCACCAGAACCAGGATTTCTGCGCAAAGCTTATCGCTGTCACCAAAGCGGAAAGTCTCAGCCTCGGGGTTCGCATCTATGATCTGTTGTAATGTTTGTGTCATATCGTTTCCCTTACATCCGGAACACGCCGAATTTCGTCGGCTCAATCGGGGCGTTCAGCGCCGCCAACAGACTTAAAAACAGCGTATCACGCGTCTTGCGTGGATCAATAATTCCGTCATCCCAAAGCCGCGCACTGGCATAAAGCGGATGCGACTGCTCCTCGAACATATCCACCGTAGGCTGCTTGAACGCCGCCTCTTCCTCCGCTGACCATGTGCCGCCCTGACGCTCTGTCCCGTCGCGTTTCACAGTGGCCAAAACCCCCGCCGCTTGGGCGCCGCCCATGACAGAAATGCGAGAGTTTGGCCATGCCCACAAGAACCGAGGCGAATACGCTCGCCCCGCCATGCCATAGTTACCCGCGCCAAACGAGCCGCCGACCAGCATGGTGATCTTGGGCACATTGGTACATGCCACGGCCGTGACCATCTTGGCCCCGTGCCGCGCAATGCCTTCATTCTCGTACTTCCGCCCCACCATAAAGCCCATGATGTTTTGCAGGAACACCAATGGGATATTACGGGCCGAGCATAGCTCCACAAAATGCGCACCCTTCTGCGCGGCCTCGGAAAACAACACGCCATTGTTGCCGATGATGCCTACGGGACAGCCCTTCACATGGGCAAATCCTGTCACCAAGGTCTCGCCAAATCGCGGCTTGAACTCGTCAAAACGACTGCCGTCTACCGTGCGTGCGATCACTTCGCGAATGTCATAGGGCGTGCGCAAATACGCAGGCACTACGCCCAAAATCTCTGCCGGATCATAGGCAGGTTCTTCGACACTCTCCCACTGAACAGTGCTTGGCTTTGCGCGGTTGAGATAGCTAACAGCCCGCCGCGCTAACGCCAGCGCGTGGGCATCATCCTCCGCCAGATAATCCGCCACACCGCTCAGGCGCGTATGCACATCACCGCCGCCAAGGTCCTCCGCCGTGACCACCTCACCCGTCGCCGCCTTTACCAATGGTGGCCCCGCAAGGAAGATCGTCCCTTGTTCTTTTACAATAATCGTCACATCCGACATCGCAGGCACATAAGCACCCCCCGCAGTACACGAGCCCATCACCACGGCAATCTGAGGGATGCCCTTGGCGCTCATACGCGCTTGGTTATAGAAAATGCGGCCAAAGTGGTCACGGTCGGGAAACACCTCATCCTGATTGGGCAGGTTCGCCCCCCCACTATCGACCAGATAAATACACGGCAGGTTGTTCTCTTCCGCGATTTCCTGCGCACGCAGGTGCTTTTTCACAGTCATCGGATAGTAGGTACCGCCCTTAACTGTGGCATCATTGCAGATCACCATGACCTCGTGCCCCTGCACCGTGCCCACACCCGCAATCACCCCCGCGCAAGGGGCCGCGCCCCCGTAGAGACCATGGGCCGCTACAGCGCCGACCTCTAGAAACGGCGATCCCGCGTCCAGCAAATTCGCCACCCGTTCACGGGGTAACATCTTGCCACGGCTCAAATGCCGATCCCGCGGTTTATCACCGCCACCGAAGGCTGCGGTTTGGGCGGCCTCGCGCACGATAGCCAGCGCTTCAAGGTGCGCGGCGGTATTGACTTTGAACGCCTCGGAGGACGGGAGTGCTTGCGAACTCAATTTCATTCTATCTTCTCCAAAATATGGGTTTTGCGCATAATTAAACCCGCCGACCACGCCCAAAACAAAAAAAATATTGCCTAAAGTATCGCTGCACTAAATGGGAAAAAATCAATGCAAGACCCGAACCGGACCCCTTGATGAACGGGAGGACGCCAAGCATTATTCCAAATGATCCTGCCGCCTGTATCCCCAGCAATATCCAGATACTCAGAAATAATATCCATGAGGGCAATCTGGAAAACAGCTTTAGCCGATTTGAACATCTTGAACAAACGTGAATGCTATTGCGCCTAAAATTAAGGAACCAAGGGATCGTGATTGTGCGCTCGGCTTCGGCGAATGAAATAGGCGCCTCACAGTTCGGGCATTGAAATTTTGTAAATTTCGACATTAGATTATTCATCACGTTCATTCAGCCACCGCCCGCATCTTCAACTCCCGCCGGATCACCTTACCTGTCACCGTCATGGGCAGCGCCTCCAGAAACTCGATTTCCCTCGGGTAAGAATAACTTGCGAGCCGCTCCTTAACCCATGCCTGAAGCTCGGACGCACTCACATCCGCGTCCTCCTTCAGGACGACATAAGCCTTCACAACTTCCGTGCGCAGCGCGTCAGGCTTGCCCACAACACCAACAGTCGCCACGCTTGGGTGGGTCAGTAAACAATCCTCAATCTCGGCAGGACCAATGCGGTAGCCGCTGGAGGTGATCACATCATCCTCGCGCCCGACAAAGCGCAGGAAATCGCCCTTCCACACACCACGGTCCCCCGTCAGCATCCACTCACCACGAAACTTAGCCGCCGTCTCCTCAGGACGCTGCCAGTATTTCAGCATCATTGACGCAGCTCCGCGCCGAACGGCCACATCGCCCTCACTGTCCGTTGGCTTGTCCCCGTCCAGCACCGCAATCTCGAAACCCGTGACTGACTTTCCGATACAGCCTGCGCGCGCCTCAAACGCAGCGCCACAACTGCTTGCCACCATGTTGCATTCCGTCTGGCCATAGAATTCGTTGATCTCAACGCCAAGCGCCTCACGCCCCCACGCCAGCATTTGCGCGCCCAGCGGCTCACCCCCGCTCGCAACAGAGCGCAACCCGTCAATCCGCGCATCCGCCGCCTTGAGCATCCGCAGCGCTGTCGGCGGAAAAAATACATTGCGCACAGCACCTTGGGCGAGGATGCGCTGGCACTCTGCCGCATCAAACTTCTCCATCCGCGCCGCCACCACAGGCACACCAATTGCCAGCGCTGGCATCGCCACATCAAACAGCCCGCCAATCCACGCCCAATCTGCAGGCGTCCACAGGCAATCACCGTCCTGCCCCAAATGGTCATGGCTCATCGCCACGCCGGGCAGGTGCCCTGTCAGCACGCGGTGCCCGTGCAGCGCCCCTTTTGGCGTGCCAGTGGTTCCAGACGTATAAATCAGCACCGCAGGATCGTCTGGCCCCGTATCAGCAAAGGGTACCTCCGCACCGCGCCTGCCAATACGGTTGGCCAGCAGAGGTTGGGCAAGATCACCAACCAACTGCGCACCTTCTACATCGGTCAGGACCAACTCCGCACCACTATCGCCAATGCGCGAAGCTAAGGCATCATGCTTGAAGAGCTTGGTCATAGGCACTGAAATAGCGCCAATTTTCCAGATCGCCAGATGGGCTGCAACACACCATGGCGACTGGCTTAACAGCACGCCTACACGGTCCCCCGCCACGACGCGGCGCATCAAAGCCCGCGCCAAACCATCGACCATCTCACCCAAGCGCACATAGGTCACATCGGCCCGCACCTCACCTGTCAGGTCGATTACCGCCACCTGATCCGATGGCTTGCTCAGACACTGCCGCGCCATGTTGAGGCGCGCTGGAATATCCCAGCACCCATCCTCATCAAGACCCGGCAAACGTATCATCACGACATTTCCTTGCGCGCCTTCGTCACGACATCGCCGCCATCATCTCGCGTCCCACCAGCATGCGGCGGATCTCGGAGGTGCCAGCGCCAATTTCCATCAGCTTTGCATCACGGAAAATCCGCGCAACAGGACTGTCGGACATATAACCCGCTCCGCCCATCGCCTGCACCGCCTGATGCGCCTGCACCATCGCTTGCTCGGAGGCATACAGACAGCACGCAGCCGCATCAGATCGCGTCACTTCCCCACGATCGCAAGCCTTTGCCACTTCATAAACATATGCCCGCGCCGAGTTCATCGCCGTGTACATATCCGCCATCTTCCCCTGCATCAGCTGGAAGTTGCCCACGGGTTGGCCGAACTGCTTACGCTCCGCCATATAGGGCATAATCTCGTCCAGACAGGCCGCCATCAGGCCGAGGCCGATCCCCGCCAGCACCACACGCTCATAATCAAGACCGGACATGAGCACGGCAACACCGCGCCCCTCCTCGCCCAGCACATTCTCGAACGGCACTTCGCAATCCTCAAAGATCAGCTCGGCTGTGTTCGAGCCGCGCATCCCCAGCTTGTCAAAATGAGGCGAGGTGGTGAAACCCGTCATGCTTTTCTCGACCAAAAACGCCGTGATCCCCTTGGACCCTGCATCCTTGTCCGTCTTGGCGTAGACCACCAGCATCTCGGCATCGCAGCCGTTGGTGATCCAGTATTTGTTCCCCGTCAAACGGTAGTGATCGTTGCGCTTTTCCGCACCCAGCTTCATCGAGACAACGTCGGATCCCGCACTCGTCTCGGACATGGCAAGCGCGCCCACATGCTCCCCCGAGCACAGCTTCGGCAGATATTTTGCACGCTGCTCGTCGGTGCCATTCAGGCTGATCTGATTTACACACAGGTTGGAATGCGCACCATAAGACAGCGAGACGGAGGCACTCGCCCGCGCGATTTCCTCGACAGCGACAGTATGCGCAAGGTATCCCATGCCCGTACCACCCCACTGCTCGTCCACTGTCATCCCAAGAAGGCCCAACTCTCCCATCTCGCGCCAAAGCTCGGAGGGAAACAGGTTGGCCGCATCAATATCCTTGGCCATAGGGCGCACCCGATCCTGCGCCCAGCGATGCACCATATCGCGCAATGCACCTACGTCTTCTCCAAGATCAAACTTCATTGTGGCATTAAACATGGACCATCTCCCTCGACCCGAATTTATTGAACGCTTGTTCAATAGTTGCAGATAGAAGACTACAGGTCAAGCGCCGCAACGCCGCAGCAAGTACAAGCCATACCTGCCGACCACACCAGTGCGGCAATCTCTACAAAATAATTGAAATGCGCGTCAGCGCCCCTTTAGGTTAACCAGCGGATTGAAAAATCCGGCTGACTTCCTCGCGAATGATCCGCGCGATCTGCGCACAATCCTCTAGGGTGAAGGTCAACGGCACCCGCATATCCACAATCCCTGCCAGCACCCTGTCGCTGTCGGGCATGGCAGGCGCATCCACATAGCGCCAACTGTCATAGCGGCTGGTAAAGCCTACAGGCTCTGCATTGCCAAACCATTTCAGCTCAACGCCACGCGCCTTGCAACGCTCGAGCACGTCCTGCACCGATGCGCTCTCCCAACCCTCCAACAAGAACTGGATCGATGAGCCTACAATGGTCTCTTCTTCTACACGTTCAATCACCTTGAGCCCTGCAGTGTCGCACAGGCCCGCCTCAATCGCAAAATACCGCTCGTTCCAGCGCGCGCATTGCGTCGCCAAATTAGCCAGTTGCGGTCGCAGAATCGCAGCACGCAGATTGTCCATACGCCCCGAGATGTTGGGCGTCTCATAGCGGATCTGCTCAAACGCCTCTGTCGGCGGTCCTGCAAGGTGCGACGTATAAAGCATATAGCTGCCCGAATACATGATCGCCCGCGCCACCACTTCCGCGTCATCGGTCACAAACAAACCGCCCTCACCCGAATTTACATGTTTGTACGTCTGACAGGAATAGCAGCCAATTTTGCCCCAAGTGCCAGACGGTTTGCCTTTCCACGCGGCCCCCATTGTGTGCGCACAATCTTCGATCACAATAATGCCCGCCGCATCACAAATCTCCATCAGGCGTTCCATATCGCAGATATGCCCGCGCATATGGCTCAGCAGTAAGACGCTCCCCTCATCAGCCTTTGCCGCGAGATCATCAAGGTCCAGAACCAACTCAGGCGTGACACCAACAAAAACAGGCACCGCCCCGACAGCGGCAATCGCTCCCGGCACAGGGGCAAGTGTAAAGGCATTGGTCAGCACACGGTCGCCCGCTTCGACACCCACAGCCCGCAGCGCAGTCGCCATCGCATAACCACCAGAGGCCACAGCAAGGCAATACTTCGACCCAACAGACGCTGCGAACTCCTGCTCCAGCAGAACCGTTTCAGCCGTCTCCCCGGCCACAGTGTTGTAGCGGTGCAAACGTCCGCTGCGCATCACTGCAACAGCCGCTTCAATCCCTGCTTCTGGGATCGGCTCTTGTTGGGTGAAACTTCCCTTGAATACATCACTCATGGCTTAGACCTTTCCCAGCAAGCGCTCCACCAGATCAGGCAGATCGCTGTAATTCTCCAACAATGCCTCTGGCGCAAGAGCAGCCATATCACCCCCCGCAGGTCCAAAAGTGACCAAAATCGACGCAGTGCCCGCCGCTTTTGACGTGTTGCGGTCCGTATCGCTATCGCCCACCAGCACGCATTGTGCAGGATCGCCACCTGCACGGCGCACAGTCTCGTTCAAATGCTCTGGGTCAGGTTTGCGCACTGGCAGCGTGTCCGCGCCCAACATGGCCGCAAACTCATCGAGGATGCCCAGTTGCGTGAGCAGCGTCCGCGCCAACTCCTCAGGCTTGTTCGTGCAAATTGCCACGATATAGCCGCGGGTCTTCAACTCGGTCACAGCATCCATCGCACCGTCGTAAAGGCGCGTATGCGTGTCGATATCGCGGGAGTAGTGGTACAACAGCGCATCATAGTATTCGTCGATCAACGGATCATCAGCAGGCTTGCCCATCCGCTGCATCCCCAAACGCAGCATTGCGCGCCCACCGCGTAGGGCAGTGCCCGCATCAGTCGCAGGATCAAGGACATCCCCCGCTCCCATATCGCGGAAACACGCATTGGCCGCTGCGATCAGATCACCGCTTGTATCGGCCAATGTCCCGTCGAGATCGAATACCACTGTCTTCATCATGTTCCCCCAATATGTTGCTATAATCCGCCTACCTTGCACCCCATAGTGTTGCAAGTCGCAACCCTAAGTGATCCCGCCCACCTTGCGCAGTCGCGCCCATGAGTTAAACAGGGAAAAACAGAAAAAAGCAGAATGGACACCCCATGAAGACTAGCCTGATCATCCTTGCCGCAGGCAAAGGCACGCGAATGAACTCGGAGTTGCCCAAAGTACTGCACCCGATTGCGGGCGATCCTATGCTCGTCCACGCCATGGCGGCTGGTGCCACGCTGGACTTGATGCACACTGTCGTAGTCGCAGGCCACGGTGCTGTTGAAGTCACCACCACCGCGCAAACCTATGACGAAGCAGCAACTGTAGTTGTACAATCTGAACAACTGGGCACCGCCCACGCCGTATCACAGGCCCGTGCTGCGCTGGAAGGTTTTGATGGCACAGCGATCATTCTTTATGGCGACACGCCATTTGTCTTGCCTGAAACACTCGAAGATATGATGAGCGCCTCTGAGGGCGCAGATGTGGTTGTGCTGGGGTTTGAGGCCGCTGATCCTGGCAGCTATGGCCGACTGGTCATGGACGGCACATCACTGGAGCGGATCGTTGAATTCAAAGATGCCTCCGAAGCCGAGCGTGCCATTACCTTGTGCAACAGCGGTGTGACTGCGTGTAATGCGACACTCCTCTTCGATCTGATCGATGCCGTGGGCAATGAAACCGCCTCTGGCGAGTATTACCTCACTGACATCATCGGCCTTGCCCGCGCCCGCGGCCTCAAAGCCACTGCTGTGATCTGCGACGAGGCCGAGACCCTCGGCGTCAACTCACGCGCCCAGTTGGCCGAGGCCGAGGCAGCATTCCAAGCCCGCGCCCGTGCATCCCTCATTGAGGATGGCGTCACGCTCCAGGCACCAGACACTGTTTTCCTTGCCCGTGACACCGTCATTGGCCGCGATGCACTGATCGAGCCGAATGTGGTTTTCGGCACAGGCGTCACCGTTGAAAGTGGTGCCCATATTCGCGCCTTTAGCCATCTTGAGGGCTGCCACGTCTCTCGCGGTGCTGTCGTCGGTCCCTACGCTCGTCTGCGTCCGGGTGCCGAGCTTCAAGAAAACGCAAAAGTGGGCAACTTCGTCGAGATCAAGAATGCCGTGCTTGCCGAAGGGGCCAAGGCCAATCACCTCAGCTATATCGGGGATGCCTTTGTAGGCGCGCATGCGAACATCGGCGCAGGCAGCATTACCTGCAACTATGACGGCGTGATGAAGCACCATACGCATATCGGCGCAAACGCCTTTATCGGATCGAACACCATGCTGGTGGCGCCTGTTCATGTGGGCGACGGGGCGATGACAGGATCGGGATCAGTCATCACATCCGACGTCGAGCCTGACGCGCTGGCCCTTGCCCGCGCACCTCAGGTCGAAAAACCAGGCATGGCGCGTAAACTGATGGACATGCTAAAAGCCAAAAAGGCCAGAACACAGCGGAGCAGTTAATCATGTGCGGAATTGTTGGCGTATTGGGAAATCACGAAGCAGCCCCCATTCTGGTGGAAGCGCTCAAGCGGCTTGAGTATCGTGGCTATGACAGCGCGGGAATTGCCACCGTAAATGGAGGTAAACTGGACCGTCGTCGTGCCGTCGGCAAACTGGTCAATCTCGGTGATCTGCTGGTGCATGAGCCGCTCGCGGGCAAGTCAGGCATCGGCCACACCCGTTGGGCCACCCACGGGGAGCCGAATGTTGGCAACGCCCACCCCCATCAAGCAGGTCCCGTTGCAGTCGTGCACAACGGCATCATCGAGAATTTTCGTGAGTTGCGTGCAGAACTGGCCGAGTACGGCATCAAGCCTGTCACTGATACAGATACCGAAACTGTCGCCATGCTGGCCCAGCATTTTATGGCCGAAGGTCTGTCGCCACAAGAAGCTGCAATCAAGACATTGAGCAAGCTGGACGGCGCATTTGCCCTCGCGTTTCTGTTTCATGGTGAAGATGATCTGATGATTGCGGCGCGCAAGGGATCGCCCTTGGCAATCGGTTACGGAAACGGCGAGATGTTTGTGGGCTCCGATGCAATAGCTCTGTCACCCATGACAGATCGCATCAGCTACTTGGAGGAAGGCGACTATGCCATTCTCACCCGTGCAGGGGCCTCGGTGTTTACGGCGCAAGGCGTGCCCGCAAACCGTGAAATCCGCAAAATCGAGATTAGCGACACCCGCATCGATAAGGGCGGGCACAAACACTTCATGGCGAAGGAAATCGCAGAGCAGCCAACAGTGATCGCCGAGGCATTAGGCCATTACCTCAGCAAATCTGGTGAAATACGCTTACCCGATCCCCAGATCGATTTTTCAAAGGTCGACCGGATCACGATGGTCGCATGCGGAACTGCCTTCCTTGCTTGCCTCACCGCGAAATACTGGTTCGAGCAGATCGCGCGGTTGCCCCTCGAAGTGGACGTCGCCTCCGAGTTCCGCTACCGCAAGCCACCGATCCCTGCCCGCTCTGTCGCCCTATTCGTGAGCCAGTCAGGTGAGACAGCAGACACCCTCGCCGCTCTGCGCTATTGCGAAGGTAAGGCCGACAGGATCATGTCCGTAGTCAATGTGCCTGAATCGTCTATCGCCCGCGAAAGCGATCTCGCCCTGCCCATTCATGCAGGCGTCGAGATCGGCGTGGCCTCAACCAAGGCCTTCACATGCCAGCTCACTGTGCTGTTCTTGCTCGCGCTCAAGGCGGCCAGAGACCGCAATGAAATCACCGATGAGCAGCTGCAAGACCACCTTGCTCACCTGCGCCGGTTGCCTGCCTTGATGAGCGAAGCACTCGAGCAAAGCGATAAGATAAAGGAGACAGCAGCCAAGCTGGCGAATGCCCGCGATGTTTTGTTCTTGGGTCGTGGCCCCCTCTACCCCCTCGCACATGAAGGGGCCTTGAAACTAAAAGAAATCAGCTACATACATGCCGAAGCTTATGCGTCAGGCGAACTGAAACATGGCCCCATCGCATTGATTGATGAACATATGCCTGTGGTAGTTTTGGCCCCCCGCGACCCGCTTTTCGATAAGACGGTGAGCAACATGCAAGAAGTGATGGCCCGGAAAGGTAAAGTGATCCTGATCTCGGACCGCAAGGGATTGAATGAGGCAAGTGAAGGCGTCTGGGACACAATCGAAATCCCTGAAGTCTCCGACGCAGTTGCGCCGATCCTTTATGCGATCCCTGCCCAGCTTCTGGCCTATCACACGGCTGTGGCCAAAGGCACGGATGTGGACCAGCCCCGCAACCTCGCCAAATCAGTGACGGTCGAATAATGGCAAAACAGTTCGACGCCATAAGCGATGACCATCGCGGATTTATCGAAGCGCAGCACATGTTCTTTTGCGGCTCTGCGGCCCCTGACGGACGGATTAACATCTCTCCAAAAGGGATGGACAGCCTGCGCATCATCGGACCGAACCGCATCATCTGGCGCAACCTCACAGGGTCGGGCAATGAGACAGCAGGCCATCTGCTGCGCCTCAACCGCATGACGCTCATGTGGTGCGGGTTTGAGAAACGCCCGATGATCATGCGTGCTTACGGCACTGCCGAAACGCTCCATCCCCGCGACGCAGGGTTCGAAGAGGCTGAGAAGCATTTCCCACCAGCCTTGGGCGCGCGGCAATTCTATGACATGACCATAGAGATGCTCCAGACCAGTTGCGGCTTTGCTGTGCCTTTCTTCGATTACGCTGGCGAGCGCGATGTGTTAGCGCAGTGGAATGAAGACAAAGGCCAGTCAGGCATTGAGACCTACTGGGACACACGCAACCGCGAGACAATCGACGGAATGCCCACACACATCGTGAAAGATACGCCAGATGCATGAACCCTACCTCGCGGCGCTAACCGCCCTTGCCGATCCTGACCGCGCGGCAGGTATGCGGGAGTATCACAAGGTTGACCGCGAATACCTCGGCCTGACCAATCCGCAGCTCAACGATCTCACCAAAGAATGGCGCGAAGAACTCTCTGTCGAGGACCGCGTTACCATCGCGGACGGCCTATGGCGCACCAATATCTATGAGGCCCGCGTTGCCGCCGCAAAGATGCTGACCCAAGCGCGGATGCGCGACGGTGATGAAGCCGCGTGGCAGCTCATCGCGACATGGTACCGCGATTTTGACAGCTGGGCGATTGCAGACCACGCCTGTGCCGCTGGCGCAAAGCGGTTGATGGTCGATCCTACCCGCATTGAGCGTGTCGAAGGCTGGACCCGTTCCGAGCATATGTGGACCCGCCGTGCAGCACTTGTGATTACGCTGCCATGGACCAAGATGAACAATCCCAAGCCTGATGATCTCGAAGTTCGCGAGCGCGTCCTCGGCTGGGCAGCAACTTACGCGTCTGACCCGCAGTGGTTCATCCAAAAGGCAATTGCATGGTGGCTGCGCGATTTGGGCAAACATGATCCAGAGCGGGTTCACACCTTTATCGCGGACCATGGCGATGCGATGAAGCCGTTCGCCCGCAAAGAGGCGGTGCGTTTACTCAAATAACCAATAGTGTTGGGCGATAAGCCCCCTACTTGATATCATTTGAATGCTAAAATGAAGAATGGCGCGTGGTCTAAACCGCGCGCCTTTCCTGATTTTATTGTCTAGCCACCCAAGGTCACTTCGAATTCGGTGAGGTCCGTCACGGACGCACCAATGAGACGCATCGCAGGCAGCGACATACGGCTCCCTCCTGTGGCGGGTCCATCGATCGGGATCAGCGTAACGGCAGAAGACTATCCATTTGCCTTATTGGTCACGCGCCCCTTCGTCTCCGACTTCACCAGTGGAGTCTTAAGCCAGAACCCAGGTTTCGTAGGGCTGCCCAAACTTGCAACAGTTGTGCCAAGCAATTTCGCCGTGGCGGCAAGAGCTGCGGGTGCTGCTGCCTCTTTGCGCTGCTTTGCAGTTGTTGTGTCCAATGTCTCTGGGGTCTTGGCGGCGGCGGGTGGCTTTGGTGCGGCAGTCAGCACTGGATCGACAGGTACAGCAGCAACATCAGCTGCCGTTGCAGCTGGCAACGCCGCGGCCGCTTGGGCCTCCGCAGCAGCTGCAGCTTCGGCAACTTGAGCGTCAGCGGCTGTCGCTGCACCAACATCATTTGGCTGACCCAAGTTGAGCTGGGCACAAGCTGCAAGCGTGAGAGAAGCGGCGATTGCGGTAAGGGGCTTTGCTATGCGTTTCATATCCCGCTTATAATCCAGCTTTTGCATGGCTCCAACCCCCTCAAATCAGGCTTGCTCCGCGAGACCCCGTTCTATACCACTTAGCCTATGAATGCTCCTTTGATAGATCCCTTCGCCCGCGCCATCACATACCTGCGCGTATCGGTCACTGACCGTTGTGATTTTCGCTGTGTTTACTGCATGTCGGAGAACATGACCTTTCTGCCAAAGAAGGAATTGCTGACCTTAGAGGAGCTGGACCGCATGTGCTCCACCTTCATCGGACTGGGTGTGGAAAAGCTGCGCATCACAGGCGGAGAGCCGCTGGTCCGGCGCGGGATCATGACATTATTTGACGGTCTGAAGCGGCATCTCGATTCTGGTGCGCTCAAGGAACTGACGCTGACCACCAATGGTAGCCAGTTAGAGAAATACGCGAGCGATCTCTATGCTGCTGGTGTGCGGCGGGTGAACATCTCACTCGACACGCTGGATGATGCCAAATTCGCCGAAGTGACGCGCTGGGGCCGTCTGGCACAGGTTATTCGTGGGGTTGATACAGCTCAAACGGCGGGCCTGCGGGTCAAGATCAATGCGGTTGCACTCAAAGGCTTTAACGAGCCCGAACTGGCCCATATCACTGAATGGTGCGCCGAGCGTGACATGGATCTCACGTGGATCGAAGTCATGCCAATGGGCGACATCGGCAACGAGGACCGCATCGGACAGTATTGGTCGCTCAAAGACGTTCGCGCCAAATATGCTGAGCATTACACCGTCACTGATCTGGCCGAGAAAACTGGCGGGCCTGCGCGCTATGTTCGCCTTGAGGAGACAGGCCAAAAGATCGGCTTTATTACCCCCCTCAGCCATAATTTTTGCGAGAGCTGCAACCGCGTGCGCCTCACCTGTACGGGCGAAATTTATCTGTGCCTCGGCCAAGGAGACAGCGCCGACCTTCGTGCCCCTCTGCGCGCCCACCCCGACGACAATGGCCCCCTTGAGGACGCGATCCGCGCCGCGATCAATCTCAAGCCTAAGGGCCATGACTTTGACTATTCGCGCCAAAAACTCGACGGCCAGATGCCCCGCCACATGAGCCATACAGGCGGCTAAAGCCTGTGCGCACGCCTGTCTTGTACACGGCCTATGTCGCGCTGAGCATGCTGTTGTTGCCATTTGTTGCGCGCAGCGCGATAAAGAAACTGCGGGCCGCCGACGTGCCTGTCCTGCACACCCATGAACGCCTTGGCACTGCCAGCGAAGACCGTCCCAATGGCACGTTGATCTGGCTTCACACTGCATCAGCCAACGAAAGCTTATCTGTTCTGGCGTTGATAACCCGCATGGGTGTTATGCTGCCTGATGCCCATTTCCTGATCACATCCAGTTGTGCGACCTCTGCAACGCGCATCGCGCAACGGATGCCGCCCCGCACTGTGCATCAATTCGCCCCTCTCGATGCAGCTGGGCCGCTCAAACGGTTCCTCAAACACTGGCGGCCAAAAGCAGCTATCTTTGTAGCCTATGATCTCTGGCCGCAAATGCTTTGCCGCACCCGTGCGACAGGTACGACAATGGCCTTGGTCAATCCGCAAATGTCTGCACAGTCACAGACCTTTTTCGCCAAGGTTCCAAAACTTGCCGCCTATATTCTCGCGACATTCGATCTTATCTTGGCCTAAACCGATGCTATGGCCGAAGCAATGGTGCGCCTGCAGGCACCTGCGCCCCGCGTGGCCCGTAGACAAAATCGCAAACACTTTTCAGGGCCATTACCAACCGACGAAGATCTGATTTTCGAGGCGCGCGCCGTCTTGGGCCACAGTCCAGTCTGGGTCGCGGCTCATAGCATGAGGGCGAAGAGCAAATTGTTTTGGCCGCCCATAAAGAGCTATGCAAAACCCATCCCGACCTTTTGCTGATCATTAGTCCCAACACGCCAGAGCGCGGCACCGCAGTCGTCCAACACATCGCTGACGCTGGTATCAAATACACGCGCCGCAGCCGTGGCGATTTACCTTCAAAATCGGCTTACCTCGCAGACAGGCTGGGCGACTTGGGCAACTGGTATGCGCTGACCGATATCGTTTTTCTTGGTGGCTCTTTGCGGCCCATTGGCGGTCAGAACCCTTTTGACGTGGCGCAATCAGGTGCCACAGTCTTATCGGGCAACCACATCTTCAACTTCGCCGAGACGTTCTCCGCCATGGAGGCCGCAGGTGCCGCACGCATTGTGTCAGACAAAGCTGATATGGTAGCACAGATCGATATACTCCTGCGCGACACGGCAAGCCGCGAGAAAGCGGTCAAAGCGGCTCATGCCTTTGCGACCCAAGAAGTCGAAAAGCTTGATACAATCGCACCCCGCCTGATCAAAGCGTTGCGCCTCGCATAGGCATCGCCGCAATAATCTAAGTTGCGGCCTTAGGCTCTGAACGCACGCAAGAGCGCAGGTTCATCCCGCAGGCATCCGCTGTTCGACAATCCCCGCCCACCAGCTGCATCCCGCTGGGATCACATCATCATTAAAATTATAAAGTGGATGATGCACCATGGCCGTATCACCATTGCCCACCAGAATATATGCACCGGGCCGCTCTTCGAGCATGAAGGCAAAGTCTTCTCCGCCCATCACCAGAGGTGCCTCATCACAACCACCAGAGACAGAGCGCGCCACATCGGCAGCAAACTCCGTCTGCGCCTCATGGTTCACCATCACAGGATAGTTACGGTTATACGTTACACGCGCAACAGCCCCCATCGCCGCCGCCACACCTGTACAAATTTCGTTCACCCGCTTGTCCGCCAGATCGCGCATCTCAGGCGTCATGGTCCGTACTGTCCCTTTGAGGCGTACCGTTTGCGGGATGACATTGTAGGCATGCGAAGATGTCTCAAACGATGTAATAGAGACCACGATCGTTTTCACAGGATCGGCATTGCGGCTGACGATGGTTTGCAACGCCCCCACTATCTGGGCTGCGACCACAGTTGTATCCACAGTCTCGTTCGGCTTGGCCGCATGGCCGCCAAGGCCCTCAACTTCGATGTCCAGCAAATCAGTCGCGGCAAAGAATGCGCCCGGGCGGATGGCAAAGCTTCCAGGCTCCATGCCAGGCCAGTTGTGCATGCCGTAAACTTCCTGAATGCCCCAGCGGTCCATCATGCCATCGTCACACATAACTTTTGCACCGCCACCGCCCTCTTCGGCAGGCTGGAAAATCACCACAGCAGTCCCGTTAAAATTCCGCGTCTCCGCCAGATATTGCGCCGCCCCCAGCAGCATCGCCGTATGCCCGTCATGCCCACACGCGTGCATTGCCCCATCGATCTTGGAGGCATAGTCAAGCCCCGTCTCCTCATGGATTGGCAGCGCGTCCATATCTGCACGCAGGCCAACAACCTTACCCGACGCAGTGCTCTTGCCCTTGATCACACCGACAACACCGGTGCGCCCGATCCCCTCAACCACTTCGTCACAGCCAAACGCGCGCAGTTTCTCAGCTACGGTGGCCGACGTGCGGTGCGTCTCGAACAATATCTCAGGGTGTTCATGCAAGTCGCGACGCCATGCTGTGATGTCGCTATGCAATTCGGCAAATCGGTTTTTAACAGGCATGGGTGCGTCCTTTGGTGATGGTTTTCAATAGCCTACCCTAGCAATGCGGCCATCACTAGGGGTAAGGCGTCACGCAATTGGCATCCGCCGCTCAACCAATTCGGCAAACCACGAACAGCCCGCAGGGATGGCATCATCGTTAAAGTTATACTCGGGATGATGCACCGTAGCGCCCACTCCGTTGCCAAGCATGATGTAGGCCCCAGGCCGCTCTTCGAGCATATAAGAGAAGTCTTCACCCGCCATAATGGGCGGCGTTGCACGGTCTACACCAGGGCTGATGGCTTCTGCGGCATCGGCGGCATACACTGTCTCGGCCGCATGGTTCACTGTCACAGGATAGCCGCGGTCATAGTCGATCTCGGCCACGCAGCCATGGGCGCGTGCGGTCAGGTCCACAATCTCGCCCAATCGCTTTTCTGCCAAATCACGCACTGCCCCATCGAGCGTACGCACTGTCCCTCGCATGTTCACGCGGTGCGGGATGATATTGAACGCCTCACTGTCAGAGCGCAGCACACAGACCGATACCACCACTTGCGCCAACGGATCGACACTGCGGCTCGCAATGGATTGCAGCGCAACGATGACATGGGCGGCTGCTAGATTGGGGTCAATCGCCTCGTGGGGGGCCGCCGCATGGCCACCCTTCCCTGTTATTGTAATGTCAAACTCGTCCGTTGCCGCCAAAAGCGCGCCCTCACGGATGTGAAAACTGCCCACCTCGGAACCGGGCATATTGTGAAGTCCGTAGACTTCGTTGATGCCCCAACGCTCCATCATGCCATCCTTGCACATCTCCAGACCGCCGCCGCCACCCTCTTCGGCAGGCTGAAAAATAAGCACAACCTTACCATCAAAGTTCCGCGTCTCTACCAGATATAGCGCTGCTCCCAACAAGATCGCCGTGTGCCCGTCATGGCCACACGCATGCATCTTTCCAGGGTTCTTGGAGGCATACTCAAGCCCCGTCTCTTCTTCAATCGGGAGTGCATCCATATCTGCGCGCAAGCCAACCGCCCGACCCGAGGTAGTGTTGCGCCCCTCAATGACCGCCACAACACCGGTTTTGCCAATTCCTGTGGTGATGTCCGTTATCCCGAAAGAGCGCAGCTTTTCCTCCACAAACTTAGCTGTTTCGTGCACGTCAAATTGCAATTCGGGGTATTGGTGGAGATGCCTGCGCCATCCGGTGATTTCGGCGTGCATTTCCGCAAAACGGTTCTTGATCGGCATGGAGTATCCTTTTTTAAACGTCCGGTCCGGGGACCATTTTTGTACCATCGGTAAAACGGGCAAAGCGGAACCGCGACATATCATGACCCGCAGGCCGCCCCGCCGCCAGATCGGCCAAGATGCGCCCCATAGCAGGCCCGATGCCAAAGCCATGGCCGCTCATCCCTGTGCCCACAATCAGCCCCTCAATCGGCGTGTGATCAACCACAGGCACAATATCAGGCAGCGTGTCGATCATGCCCGCCCACGTTGCCTTGAGCTTGACCTCTCCCAGCGTGGGAAACAGCGCTGCAAAATCGCGGGCAAGTTTGGCCATCTTCACGGGCACAGGTTTTGGATCAAGGATGCGCATCCGCTCAAACGGGGTTTCTTCATCCGCAGACCACTGCCGCTTGGTCCCCCATGCATCGGGGAACCCCGATGGGGCATAGGGTTTGAGCATACAGCCGAACGGATCAATCCGCAGCTGGTTAAGGAAATTGGGTAAGGCGCGAAAGGCGTCAGGCCCGACGAACAGCTCTGACGGTCCTTTGGGCGCAAGCGTATAGCCCCCATCGCTGCGCCGCCGAAACGCCAGTTTTTTCGCCGATGCTTGCGTTTGCCCAACGTCTGGCAATGGCTCGGTCGCCGCGACCTGAGAACGCACGGAAAGCTGTGGCAAAGCCACGCCATGATTGCGCAAGAACAGCGACGACCACGCACCACCAGAAAGGACAACACGCGGTGCGCTCACACGACCCTTTTCGGTCACCACACCCGCAACTTTGCCGTTGATGATGTCCAGACAACGCACCGCGCAATGCTCAACAATCTGCACGCCTTCGCGCACGGCAATCTCGGCCAGCGCAGGCACTGCTACCCAAGGCTCCACACGGTAATCAGTATCCGTATGCAACGCAACCAGCGGCTTTTCCGCCATGTCAGGATACATGCGCGCCAATTCTGCCGTACCAATAATCTTACTGCTCAGGCCGTTAGCAGCAGCATGGGGCAACCAGCCCTCATAGCCCCTGACCGCCGCTTCGCTGTGGGCGAAGTACGTTGTTCCCGATTGCGTCAGACCAATCTGCGCATTTGTCTCGCGCGACAAGTCCTCCCATATCCGCTGGGCCTCGCTCATGATCGGGATTTCCGCAGGGTCGCGCCCCTGCTGGCGAATCCAGCCCCAGTTACGGCTCGATTGCTCACCAGCGACCAGTCCCTTTTCCAGCACCACCACATTTGTACCGCCCCGCGCTGCAAAAAGTGCGGTGCAAATTCCGATAACCCCACCGCCGATGACCACAAGGTCCACCGCATCAGGCAGTGCACCGCGATAGCGCGGCGCTTGGGTAATCGTGATTGGAAAGCCGCCCATCAGCATGGCCCCTTCAAACGTACAGGCCCTTTACAGGCAAAGCCGCTCAATCAGCTTTTGCATAAACGCATGACCTGCGTTGAACTGCTCAACTTCGATGAACTCGTTAGGCTGGTGGGCTTGAGCGATGTCACCGGGTCCGCAAATCACGGCGCTATAGCCTGCATCCTGAAACTGCCCTGCCTCGGTGCCATAGCTGACTTTGTGACTGGCATTGTCGCCTGTGATCTGGCGCACCATTGTCTCTGCCTCGCCGTCCTCTTCGGGCTGCAAAGCGGGCACGTCAAAGCGTGGCGTAATCTCGATCCGCGTTTCGGGCACAATGGATTGCATCGCTTTCTCAACTTGGCGGACTTTCTCAAGGTAGTCGATCTTCCACTTTTCCTTGTCTTCACCGGGGACCACGCGAAAATCCATGGCAAAGCGGCAATCCTTAGCCGTGATATTGTGGGCAGTGCCGCCCTCAATCATGCCCACATGCACGGTGGTAAAGGGAGGATCAAACATCGCCGCCAATTCCGACGGCTTGGCCGCCATATTCATCGTGTTCTGCTCGTTGGCCCACTCGATCAACTTGGCCCCCGCCATGATCGCATTCACACCCGTATGCATCAGCGAGGAATGCACCTCAAAGCCCACGACATGGGTGTTGAAGCCAGAGCCGCCCTTGTGACCTGTTACGGCCTGCATCGTAGAGGGCTCCCCCACAATCACCGCGCTGCCCTTTGGCAACACACCTTGCATCGCGGCAATCATTGGCGGCGCACCAGTGCAGCCCACTTCCTCGTCAAAACTCAACGCAATCTGCAAGGGGCGTTTGACGCCCGCATAATGCGCCTCGACCAAAGCCCAGATGGCAAGCGCGTCAAAGCCCTTCATATCGCAGGTGCCGCGCCCGTAATATTTGCCGCCTTTCTCAACCACCGTGAAGGGATCAGTGTCCCACAGCTGCCCGTCCACAGGCACAACATCCGTATGCCCCGACAACACCAACGCGCCCGCAACCTCAGGCCCTACATGCGCAAATAGCGCGTGTTTGGGCTGGTCAGGATCAACATAGCGGTGCGCAGTGATCCCGTGACTGCCCAGATAGTCATCCACCCAATCGATCAACGGAATGTTCGTATCCCGCGACACTGTAGGAAAGCTTATCAGTTTGGTCATCAACTCAAGCGGGGTAAGACGTTCAGTCATAACTAAAATTCCTCAATAACCGCTGTCGGTGATCAACACTTTATGCCCATTCCCCAGATCGCGGTAGACGCTCGGCTCGGCCACATAGCTTACAGGACGGATCGGCGACGGAATGGGTTTAAAGTTCAAATCCTTCTCCGCCTTACGTTTACGCGGATCGGCGATCGGCACAGCCTTCATCAACGCTTGAGTATAGGGATGCACGGGGTTCTCAAACACTTCGCGGCGCGGTCCCAGCTCAACGATGCGGCCCAAATACATAACGCCCACATAGTGGCTGACGCGTTCAACCACGGCCATATCATGAGAAATAAACAGGAACGATAACTCCATCTCCTGCTGCAATTCCATCATCAGATTGAGCACTTGGGCCTGCACCGAGACGTCCAGTGCCGATACCGCTTCGTCCGCGATGATCAGCTTGGGGTTCAGCGCCAAAGCGCGCGCAATCGCCACCCGCTGGCGCTGCCCGCCAGACAATTCATGCGGAAAACGGCGCATAAAACTGCGCGGCAGCTCGACGCGGTCAAACAGCATCTCGACCCGCTCGTTCACAGCAGCACCTTTTAGCGTACCATAGTTATGGATCGGTTCGGCCACCTGATCGGCCAGCCCCATCTGCGGGTTGAGCGAGGCAAACGGGTCCTGAAAAATCATCTGCATATCAAGGCGCGCTGTGCGCAGGTCCTTGGGGTTCAGGGCCATGATGTCTTTGCCCGCCAGATCAACTTCGCCTGACATTGGATTAACAAGCCGTAGGATGGAGCGCCCCGCCGTCGATTTGCCACAGCCACTCTCGCCCACAAGGCTCAGCGTCTGGCCCTTGTTGATGGTAAAGCTCAAATCCTCAACTGCGTGGACATTGGCGACGGTCCGGCGGAAAAATCCACCTGTCACAGCAAACCGCGCGGTCAGCCCTTTGACCGTCAGCAGCACTTCATCCGTGCCTTTGATCGGCAAAATGGGTTTGTCTTCCGATCCCAAAAGCTTCATCGGCTCTGGATAATCCTTGCCGGTCATTTCACCCAGCTTTGGCACAGCGGCAAGCAACGCTTTGGTATAGGGATGTTTGGGATTCTCGAAGATTTTCTCGACGGTCCCCTCTTCAACTTTATTACCACGGAACATCACGACCACACGGTCGGCCATCTGTGCGACCACTGCCATGTCATGCGTGATAAACATCACCGCAGTGCCCATCTCACGCTTCAAGCGGTCCATCAGCGCCAAAATTTCAGCCTGAATGGTCACGTCCAGCGCGGTAGTCGGCTCATCCGCGATCAGCAAACGCGGCTCGCAGGCGAGCGCCATGGCGATTACGACACGCTGGCGCATCCCGCCCGACAATTCGTGGGGATATTGCGTCAGCCGCTTTTCTGGCTCGGGAATGCGCACTTGCGTCATCAGCTCGAGCGCGCGCGCCTCCGCTTGGCTCTTGCTCATCTTTTTGTGCAGGCGCAGACCCTCGGTCAACTGCTTGCCCACTGTGAAAACAGGGTTCAGTGCTGTCATCGGCTCCTGAAAGATCATCCCGATCTCGTTGCCCCTGATCTCACGCATTTTGTTATGGGGCATCTTGGCCAGATCGACCTCATCCCCCTCACCGCGATCAAAGAGCATGGCGCCGCCCGCGATCTCGCCCCCGCCGTATTCAACCAACCGCATCAGCGAAAGTGAGGAGACAGATTTACCAGACCCTGATTCCCCTACAACACAAACTGTCTCACCGGGTTTGATGTCGAACGAGACATCCTCAACCCCCACAACTGGACCATCCTTGGTCTGAAACTCCACACGAAGCCCCTTAATCTGGGCAATCGGAGCTGTATCAGAGAGATCAAGCATGGCAGTCCTTTCAGTGCGACGGTACTTCTTGCTGCACCTGTTTGCGTCACGCTATCCCCGTGTACCGCCTAGGTCAAACGCTGTTGGCACGCATCCACCCCGATAGGTTGAGCATTACGCAGACCGCTTACATTTTCCGCACAAAACGCACCGTGAAAGGGTTGCAATTTTCCGTGCTTCTGTTTCAATCCGACCACGCGCTCTGGGGGGGGTGGTAAGGATCGAAGTGAAATTTGATTTTGTAAAACTGATAATTGCGCGGCGATCTTCATCCCAACTTTCAGAGTGACACCAATAACGCCCACATAAGTTGGGTGATACCGCATGCTTTTGCATGTACAACATGGAGTATCCTATGACTTTGAAATCCACCCTACTCGGAGCCGTCGCACTGACCGCTCTGGCGCCAATGGCATTTTCCGATGGCCACTCAGGCGAGCGTGGCCGCGATGGCGACGTTAAGGTCCTGTATTGGCAGGCACCTTCCATTCTGAACCCGTTCCTTTCGGGCGGTACCAAGGATGTTGAATCTGCCTCCCTGATCGTTGAGCCGCTCGCGCGCTTTACCGAGACTGGCGCAATGGTGCCATGGCTCGTTGACGAAGTGCCAACAGTCGCAAACGGCGGCGTTTCTGAGGATCTGTCAACGATTACTTGGAAAATCACTGAAGGCCTCAAGTGGTCTGACGGTTCCGACTTCACGTCCGAGGACGTCCGCTTTACTGCCCAGTATTGCATGGATCCAGAAGGCGGCTGTGCACAAGGCGCGAAGTTTGACGGCGTGAAAAGCGTTGAAGCCATCGACAAGCTGACTGTTAAAGTCACCTTCGACGGCCCAAAGCCTAACCCGTACGGCCCCTTCGTTGGCGGTGAGAGCCCCATCATTCAGGCTGCACAGTTTGCTGATTGCCTCGGTGCAAAAGCGCCAGAGTGTACAGAAGCCAACTTTAACCCAATCGGCACAGGTCCGTTCACAGTCACAGAATTCCGTCCCAATGACGTAATTACACTGGCCGCAAACGAAAACTTCCGCATGGAAGGCAAACCAGCCTTCGCAACCATGACGTTCAAAGGGGGCGGCGATGCGGCTGCTGCTGGTCGTGCCGTTCTGGAAACAGGCGAGTTTGACTATGCATGGAACCTCCAGCTGGCACCCGACGTAATTGCCAAGATGGAAGAAGCAGGCAAAGGCGTTGCAATCGCGGGCTTTGGCCCACTGGTTGAGCGTTTGGAAATGAACCTGACCAACCCGTCAGCGGATCTGCCACCTGAGACACGCGCCACCGTAGCAGAGCCACACCCGTTCCTCTCCGAGTTCGAAGTACGCAAAGCATTGTCCATGGCAATCGACCGCGAACTGCTGACCGAAGTAGGCTACGGCAAGGCAGGTCGCCCGACGTGTAACCTCGTCCCAGCGCCCGCGCTCTACAACTCCGATAACACAGAGTGCTTGGTCCAAGACCTCGACGGCGCAAAAGCATTGCTTGAAGGTGCTGGCTGGGTTGACAGCGACGGCGACGGCGTACGCGAAAAAGACGGCGTTAAGCTGTCCATCCTGTACCAAACCTCCACAAACGCTGTCCGTCAGGATTTCCAAGCGTTGATCAAAGACTGGTGGGAGCAAATCGGTGTTGAAACCGAACTGCGTAACCTTGATGGTTCCGTCTTCTTTGGTGGTGACCCGGGCTCCCCTGACACGTTCCAGAAATTCTACGCAGACGTAGAAATGTATGCGAACACGTTCAACGGCACAGACCCACAGTCCTACCTGTCGGCCTACCGTTGTGGCAACGAGCCTAAGCCATCCAGCCAGTGGCAGGGTGAGAACATCAACCGCTTCTGTGATCCAGCCTATGACGCCCTGCTCGACGAGCTGGCAGCAACAGGTGATTTGGAGAAGCGCGGCGAGATCGGTCGCAAGCTGAACGACATGGTAACAAAAGACACCATGACAATCATCCCACTGGTCAACCGTGCCCGTGTATCCGCACACGCAAACTCCCTTGGTGGCGTTGTGCTCAACACATGGGACTCAGAGCTGTGGAACGCAGCTGACTGGTACCGCATGAAGTAATAATGGTTGTCGCGGGGGTCTCCCCGCCCTACCGTTAACTATCTTGGGCGGGGGAAACTCCGCCCATTTCCAAACCCACCAAAAGACTGATCAATAAAGGCGCCGCTAGATGCTGAACTTCACCATCCGACGACTGTTCCTCTCTATCCCCACGCTTTTATTCATCAGCCTCGTGATCTTCATGTTGCTGCAATTGGCCCCTGGTGATCCAATGGCCCAAGTGCCGCTCACTGTCCCGCCAGAGGTAAAGCAGAAGATGCGCGAAGCCCTCGGCCTCGGCGCGCCAGTGCACATCCAATACATCAAATGGGTCTACCAGTTCTTTGTTGTGGAGCCGATGGTCCTGATCGACCACTGGACGGCCAACAGCTTCTTTTTTGGCTGGCTCCCTGATACGCAGCTCTCCATGACTGTTGACGCCATCACAGGTGAGCTGGAGCAGAGACAGCGCGTGATCAGCTGGCAGACCCGCTCTCCGGTCATGGACATCGTCATGCAGCGGATGCCGCAAACGCTCTGGGTTGTGGGCCTGTCCTATGTAGTCGGTATCCTCATCGCGATCCCCATCGGCATCTATTCCGCCTACCGCCACTATTCACTGTTCGATCAAGCAGGCACATTTGTCACCATGGTCGGCTTCTCCATCCCGCCGTTCTTTACGGGTCCCCTGCTCATCGTTGTCTTCTCCGTGACCCTCGGCTGGCTACCATCGATCTATGACACCACTCATGTTGTGACCGACTGGGCCAGCTTCAAAATCCAGTTCTTACAAATGATCATGCCCGTCATGGTGCTAGCGCTGCAAACCACGGCGCAGATCAGCCGCTACATGCGCTCTGCCATGCTCGACAACCTGAACCAAGACTACGTCCGCACCGCCCGCGCCAAGGGCCTGAGCGAGAGCGTCGTTGTCATGGTCCACGTCCTGCGCAACTCGATGATCCCCGTTGTGACGATCATTGCTCTCGGAATGCCAGCAATCTTTGGCGGTGCGATCATTACCGAGAACGTGTTCAAAGTGAACGGCATCGGCCAGCTCTTGCTGACAGCGCTCTTTGCCAATGACCTGCCCATGGTCATGACACTCACCTTCATCTTCGCGATCCTCATCGTACTGTTTAACCTCATCGCCGACATCCTCTACGGCGTGCTTGACCCAAGGATCCGTTATGACTGATCAAGTATCCGAGGTCGAAGTTTTCGGCGCACTTAAAGACAAAGAACCCTCCAAGCCACCGCGCAGCCAATGGCGCGATGTCTGGGACCAGTTCCGCAAGCACAAAGGCGCTGTCTGGGGTGGTGGCTTCTTGCTGTTCATCACGCTTGGCGTGCTGCTTGGCCCCTATCTGTGGAGCATCGAGCCAACGAAACTCGATATCCGCAACAAGAACTGGCGCCCTATTTATACTCTTCTGTGGGAGAGTGGAGCAAAAGCAGGCTGGGCACATCCTTTTGGCACTGACCAACTTGGTCGCGATATCCTCGCCCAGATGATTTACGGCGGCCGCGTCTCCATGGCTGTTGGCTGGGCCGCGATGCTCCTATCGCTCATTATCGGCACGGCTATCGGCGTAGCCTCCGGCTACTTCAAGCGCGCTGATTTTGTGCTCATGCGGATCACCGACCTGTTCCTTAGCTTGCCGATCCTGCCACTGGTTCTACTCGCCGTGACACTCTTTCGCCAGCCGCTCACATCGGCTTTCGGCAGTCCCGAAGCAGGCATGTTCGTTCTTATCGTTTCGGTCATCGCCTTCACTTCGTGGATGCAGACGGCCCGCATTGTGCGCGGCGATATTCTGGCACTTAAGGAACGCGAGTTCATCCTCGCCGCCCGCTCCATCGGGTCGACACCCCGCACAATCATCTTTCGCCACCTGCTGCCAAACGTGATCTCACCCATCATGGTATCGGCCACTCTTGGTCTCGCCACAGCAATCATCACAGAAAGCGCACTGAGCTTTCTCGGTGTAGGTTTTCCCTCCGACTTCCCCACATGGGGTAAGCTCCTGTCAGACGCCGTGAACCGGATGCAAGAATACCCCGAGCGCGTGATGCTCCCAGGTATCTTGATCTCGATCACAGTGCTGAGCGTGAACTACCTCGGCGATGGATTGCGCGACGCGCTAGACCCACGCATCCGCGGACGCTGATCAAGCGTAATAAGACCAACGTAACCAATACGCGGGGCGGCACAGAACATATGTGCCGCCCCGTTTGTCATTTGAGGAGGATGACCCCCGATACGCACCGAAAGAGAACGTTGTTCTAATCCAGAGACCTGTGAACACAGCTCCTACCCTTGATCACCCCCCATCCCTGCCCCAAATGGAAATAGGTTCTGTTTGGAAAGGTCTGCCCCATGTTCGAAGAACTCGGTTTTGAAACTCTCACTGCGCCCGAAGCGGTTGTTTACTTCGCCCTCGCCATTGGCGTGGCTTTCGGCATCTTGGCACAGATCACAAAATTCTGTTTCCGCCGCACATTGATAGGCGACGATAGCCGCGCCGCTGCTGGCGTCTGGTTCACGGCACTGGCAGTTGCCGTCGCAGGCACCCAAGCCGCCGTAGCCGCAGGCGTCATTGAATTCTCCGATCACCGCTTACTTGCCGGTGACCTTCCATGGCTGGCAATCGTCATTGGTGGCCTGCTGTTCGGCGCTGGCATGGTCCTCACACGGGGATGTGTCTCCCGCCTCACAGTCTTGGGCGGCAGCGGTAATCTGCGCGCCCTTACGGTATTGGTTGTCTTCGCCATCACCGCTCACACCACGATGAAGGGCCTATTCGCTCCCCTGCGTACAGCGCTCGGCAGCGTGACAGTTTCACTGGGCGACATGACTAGTCTCGCTGCCCTGCCCGGTGGTGTGTGGCTCTACACAACGGCAATCATCGCTGCTGCTGTCATTATAGCCGCACGCTCAGGCGTTCGCCCCACCATGCTCATCGCCGCTGCACTGCTGGGCGCGCTGGTCCCACTGGCCTGGGTCGGCACAGGTTTCGTCCTCTATGATGATTTCGATGTGATCCCGGTGGAGAGCCTGTCATTCACCCGTCCCGCCTCAGACACTCTGTTCTGGACCATTGCAGGCACCTCCATCTCGCCAAGTTTCGGCACTGGCCTCATCGGTGGTGTCCTCTTGGGCGCCCTCGCCGCAAGCCTCGCCACAGGCACATTCGTATGGCAGAGTTTTGAGAGCGCGGCACAAACAGGCCGCTACATGGGCGGCGCGGCGCTTATGGGTATAGGTGGCGTTCTCGCAGGAGGCTGTACTGTAGGCTCAGGCCTATCTGGCGTACCGACGCTTTCAGTCGCGGCACTTCTTGCGATTGGAACAATGGCAGCTGGCGCATGGATTACCAATGCGCTGCTGACCCGTCCTACTCAATATGCTGGCGCAGCTTCCGCACAGCGCCCCACACAAGCAGGACCACAGGCAGCGTAACCATCGCTGTCAGATAGCCTTTGCTCAGCCCCGTGACCTCGGTCAGGGTGTAGAGCAGATATCCCACAAGCGAGACCGCGTAATAGCTGATCGCCACCACGGACAAGCCCTCAACAGTGCGCTGCAAACGAAGCTGCAGATCAGCACGCTTATCCATACTCTCCAAGATCGACTGGTTCTGCGCAGAGCGTTCCACATCGACCCGCGTCCGAAGCAAGTCCGCAGCCCGTAGGGCACGCGCCGACATCCGCTCCAACCGCCGCTCCATCGAGATCACTGTGCGCATAGCAGGCTCATAGCGACGCATCATAAACTCACCAAAGCCTTGTCGCCCTTCAAACCGCACCTCGCGCAACGCCGCGATCCGCTCATCTACGATCGCCTTGTAGGCTGCTGTCCCTGCAAAACGGAACGCGGTTTGGGCAACCACATTCTCTAATTCAACCGACACATCCAGCAGGGCGTTCAGCGTCTCTTCGGGGCGCATCTCTTGCGCACTCATCTTGGCCATCAGGTCACTGACGCGGCGGTCCATGTCCCCGACTTGCCCACCAATCTCACGCGTGAGAGCGAAGCCAAGCATGGACATGTTTTTATAGGTTTCAATCTCCAGCAGTCGTTGAATAATTCGCCCGATGCGCCGCGTGCCTGTCTGCGCAGGGACAAAAGCCGCAAACCGCGAATGGCCCGCAGGATCAATCCGAAAATCACTCGCCACCACGGCAGCCCCGTCCAACACATGCCCCACAGCAAGGCTTTCTGGCACGAACCACTCACGCAACTGCTCAAGCAATGCATCAGCCTTCTTTGGCATCGGCATCAGTCGCAGCAAACTCGACGTCAGGCGCTGTCCCGGTGCATCGCTCAACCAGTCAGCAGGAAAGACATCAAATTCCGCTGGATCAAATGGCCGCTCACTCAAATCCTCACCGAAGGCAGTGTAGGTCACAAACTCGGTGTGTTGCTCCCATTTCAGGTGATACTTCCCCATTGCGCCAGAATAATGCGTGGCGTCTTTTTCCGGAAGCGGTGCACCGTAGTGCTGTAGCAAGGCGACCAGATGCGCCATATCCGCCCCACGATCACGATCCCGCGCGGCGGAATCTCCCGCCTGTTTTATTGCCAGAAATGCAACAGTCTGTGGTGCTGCTACGTTCGGGAATGGCCTTGCGTGCAACTCCCCCGTGAGAGCATAGCGCAGCGGGTGATCAGAGATGGGGGCCATTGGGTATTTCCTTCGTGCGACGTTATCCCTGTTTGATCCTAGACAGGTCCGTTGCACAACGTAGAAGACACAGCGTTAAAGGCAACTTACGCGTACCACTGTATACTTTTCCACCTATCGGAAATTCAGACATCCCTCCACACACGCAGGGCACGGCCCGTGAAACTGCCACTGCTCACACCCAGCACAACTGCAAAGATCGCCCCGAACCAGATACTGCTATATATGTTTGGACCGACCGACTGCAGAAAGCCTCCAACAAAGTTCGCACCAAAGACCAGCATCATCATGGTCAGCGTCAAACTTTCCCCAGCCAACCGCACTTTGCGGCCCTCACGGCCTAACACCCATTGGCACTGGACCAGATAGCCACCCCGCACACCCAAGCCGTATGCCAGCGCAAATATACCCCAGACCAACGGTCCCGCAGCAAGCCCCGCAACAGCACTGAGATGCCGAGAAACGGCAGTCCATAAAACAACCCAACAGGGACAGCCCGCTCGGGCCGTGCACGCAGCCCCAAAACGAGCAGCAAAATGAAAAGGGGCCAAACCCAGATAGGTGTTTCGGTGAAGAAGCGTGACATGTGTGTGATCCTTGCAATGTATAATTCTGCACCCTGCACATCATGCCGCCCATGACCACACCAGCGGGTTTACGCGAACATCCTGTTCCATGCGTCAATCCACTCACGCAACGCGAATGACACTGTGAAAGTAATCGCAAAACGCCCCACCGTTTCCAGTGGAGCGTTTGCTTAGATCATCGCATGATCGGTGCGTTAATCAATCATAGGAAGGAGCTTATCCAAAGACGCCTTCGCATCGCCGTAGAACATGCGCGTGTTGTCCTTGAAGAACAGCGGGTTCTCGATACCGGAATAGCCCGTACCCTGACCGCGCTTGGAGACAAACACCTGCTTGGCCTTCCAACATTCCAGAACCGGCATACCGGCGATGGGGCTGTTAGGATCGTCCTGTGCAGCAGGGTTCACGATGTCATTGGAGCCAATAACAATTGCCACGTCGGTGGTGGGGAAATCGTCGTTGATCTCATCCATCTCCATCACGATGTCATATGGCACTTTGGCCTCCGCCAGCAGCACGTTCATGTGACCGGGCAAACGCCCCGCAACAGGGTGAATCGCGAAACGCACATTCTTACCCTGTGCGCGCAGCTTACGAACCATATCGGCCACGCCTGCTTGCGCCTGAGCAACTGCCATCCCGTAGCCTGGAATGATAATGACGCTATCCGCTTCATTGAGTGCCGCAGCAACCCCTTCCGCTTCAATCGCAACCTGCTCTCCTTCAACAGCCATCTGCTCACCTTGTGGGCCGCCAAAGCCGCCCAAAATCACGGACACGAACGAACGGTTCATCGCTTTACACATGATGTAGGACAGGATCGCACCAGAGGAGCCAACCAGCGCGCCAACCACGATCAACAGATCGTTGCCGAGAGAGAAGCCAATCGCCGCTGCTGCCCAACCAGAGTAGCTGTTCAGCATGGAGACAACCACGGGCATATCCGCACCGCCAATGCCCATAATCAGATGATAACCGATAAACAGTGCGGCCAGCGTCATCAGGAACAGCGGGAAGAAGCCACCCGTGTTGAAGTACCACACCAGCGTCATAACCGAGATTGCAGCCGCCGCGATGTTGAGCATATGCCCACCCGACAGCTTTTCTGCCGCAGAAGATACGCGTCCCGCCAGCTTGCCATATGCAATCACGGAGCCAGTGAACGTCACTGCACCAATAAACACGCCAAGGAACAGCTCAACGCGCAAGATGTTAATCTCGACAACTGACTTCTTGGCGATGAGTGCTGCAAAGGTACCAAAGTTGGAAATATCACCACCACTTGCCAGAACACCCGCAACGCGGACAATCTCGAAATGCGCGATCAGACCAACGAACATCGCTGCCAGACCCACAAGCGAGTGCATCGCCGCGACAAGCTCTGGCATCTGCGTCATCTGCACCTTTGTCGCCAACTGATAACCGACGGCACCGCCACCGGCGATCAGCATCAGAGACAAGAACCAGAAGCCCGAACCGGGTCCGATCAGGGTCGCCGCCACAGCCAAAGCCATGCCAACAATCCCGTACCATACGGCACGCTTAGCACTTTCCTGACCGGACAAACCACCCAGTGAAAGAATGAATAGAATTGCAGATACGACATAAGCCGCTGTTGTAAAACCAAAATCCATTTCTCAAGCTCCCCTTAAGATTTCTGGAACATGGCGAGCATGCGCCGTGTTACGAGGAAGCCACCGAAAATGTTGACCCCACACATGAAGACCGACAAAGCAGCAAAAACAACCACCAACCCAGAGCCAGAGCCGATTTGCATCAGCGCCCCCAGAATGATGATCGAGGAAATCGCATTTGTAATCGCCATCAGTGGTGTGTGCAGACTATGCGCCACGCCCCAGATCACTTGGAAACCAATAAAAACTGACAGAACAAATACGATAAAGTGCTGCATAAAGCTGGCAGGCGCCACAAGACCCACGGCCAGCAACAATGCACCACCAACGGCGAGCAATGTCACTTGGTTCTTTGTCTGCGCTTTGAACGCAGCCGTCTCTGCGGCGCGCTTTTCCTCAGGCGTCAGCTCTTTCACAGGCGCAGGCTTGTTCTTTTGTTGCGCAATCGCGTTAATCTTGGGCGGTGGCGGAGGGAAGGTCACGGCCTCTGCATGGGCAATTGTCGCCCCCCGGATCACATCATCTTCCATGTTGTGATTGATTACACCGTCTTTTTCCGGCGTCAGATCGGTTAACAAATGGCGGATATTGGTGGAATACAATGTCGAGGCTTGCGCACCCATCCGGCTTGGGAAATCGGTGTAGCCGATGATGGTCACGCCATTCTCGGTCACGACCTTCTGATCCATGACGGTCTGCTTACAGTTGCCGCCCTTCTCAGCCGCAAGATCGACAATGACCGAGCCCGGCTTCATCGCCGCAACCATGTCGGCGGTCCAGATCTCTGGCGCTTCGCGATTGGGGATCAAGGCTGTGGTGATCACAATATCGACGTCAGGCGCCAACTCACGAAACTTCGCCAGCTGCGCTTCGCGGAACTCAGGGGATGACACAGAGGCATAACCGCCCGTCACCGCACCGTCCTGCTGCTCCTCTTCGAAATCGAGGTAGACAAACTCAGCGCCCATGCTCTCGACCTGCTCGGCCACTTCGGGCCGTACGTCAAATGCCATGGTGATCGCACCGAGGCTGGTGGACGTTCCAACAGCCGCAAGACCAGCAACACCAGCTCCGACAACCAGAACCTTCGCTGGCGGAACTTTACCCGCTGCTGTGATCTGGCCGGTAAAGAAGCGGCCAAAGTTGCTACCTGCTTCAATCACCGCACGGTAGCCCGCGATATTTGCCATCGAGGACAGCGCATCCATCTTCTGGGCACGCGAAATCCGCGGGATCATCTCCATCGCAACGACAGTGGCGCCTTTTTTCGCCGCCGCCTGCATTTTCGCTTCATCACCGACCGGCGAGAAGAACGAGATCAGTGTCTGACCCTCGCGCAGCTTCTTCATTTCCGCTGTATCCGGCACGCGCACCTTGGCAACCACATCAGCGGCTTTCCAAAGCGCGGCGGAGGTTTTAACCACCTCGACACCAGCCGCTTTGTAAGCAGCATCATCAAAACCTGACGCCAATCCCGCGCCCGTCTCAATCAGGCACTCATGGCCCAGTTTTTGCAATTGAAGCGCACTGTCAGGCGTCATCGCCACGCGGCGCTCGCCTTCGAATACCTCTTTAGGTGTACCGATCTTCACTCAAAATCTCCCAAATTCTTGTTTGGTGCCGAAACTGGCGTGCCGTATTGATGCTTTTGACCTAGCGCGGAGGCATCAGACAGACAAGCGCCGCGCCCTTAGAATACGCAAAATGGTGCAGCTTTTTGATACACAGAAGCAAATTAGTGCAAAATACCTGCAAGTTTGTGGGTTGAAACATTATTTCACAGGATCAAACCCTCACGCAAGAATGCATCGCGGCACTTTTACAGAATCACTCTGTGCCGCCACGTAAAACAAACAACCACTATGCCTGCCATCATACGCCGCCTAGGCTTGGGCAAAACAGGGAGAACAATATGACACTGAAAGGAAAACACGCACTCATTACAGGCGGCGGCACAGGCATTGGCCTCGCCATCGCGAATATGCTCGTAGAGCGCGGCGCACATGTCACCATCACAGGCCGCCGCCAAGAGGTCCTCGAGAAAGTCGCTACGAAAGGTATGACGCCCATGGCGCTGGATGTGCGCAACGAGGACGATGTGGTCGCCAAAACCGCAGCAGCAGTCGCCGCAAACGGTCCAATCCAGATTTGCGTCCCGAACGCTGGCCTCGCCACAGGCAAAGCAGCGCATAAGACCGACATGGATTTCTGGCGCGATATGATGTCGACCAACCTTGACGGCGCATTCCTCACCATCCGCGAAAGCCTGAAAGGCATGCGCGACACCGATTGGGGCCGTGTTATCGCCGTTTCGTCAATGGCAGGGCTAAAAGGTTTGCCGGGTGCCGCATGTTACTCAGCGTCCAAGCACGGCATGATTGGCCTCATTCGCTCCCTCTCGGAGGAATACATGGGCAAGCCCTACACATTCAACTCCCTCTGCCCCGGTTATGTGGACACGCCTATCGTTACCCGCAACACCCAGAGCATATCGGAACGTGCGGGCATCTCGACCGAAGCAGCGCGCGATATGATGGTGAACGCAAATCGCCACAAACGCCTGATCACAGTAGAAGAAGTAGCAGCCGCCGCCGCATGGCTCGTTGGTCCCGACAGCGGCAGCATCAATGGCCAAAGCATCGAGATCGCAGGCGGAATGATGTAGAGCTAAGAAATCCTAGTGCGGCGGGGCATCCCCTCGCCGCACTACGCTCAAACAGCCCGCGCGATTGCAACGGGACGTTGACCAGCCGCCCATTCCCGCGCCGCAGCACCGAATGACTCGAACAATGGCTTTGATACAGGATCTTTCGCGGCTTCATATTCAGGATGCCACTGGACCGCCAAAGTAAATCCAGGTGCGCCGTCCACGTAGATCGCCTCAGGCGTTCCGTCCTCCGCATGACCATCCACGACAATGCGCGGCCCAGCGGCCTTGATCCCCTGCCCGTGCAACGTGTTGGTACGGACCACTTGGGCACCCATCACACGGTGGAACACACCACCATCGGTAAACCGCACATCATGGCGCAGCTCGAATTTCTCTTTCATCGTGCCCTCGGGCGGCATCCGGTGGTTCATGCGTCCGGGCAGATCGCGAATTTCGGGGTAGAGCGTGCCGCCCATGGCAACATTCACTTCCTGAAAGCCACGGCAAATCCCGAAAACAGGCTGCCCCGCCGCCACGCAGGCCCGCGTCAGCTCCAAAGCGACAGCATCGCGCGCGCGGTCAAAATCACCATGCGCAGGTGTCTCGTCTTCACCGTACTCTTCTGGATGAACATTGGGTCGCCCACCAGTCAGAAGAAACCCGTCGCAGCATTCCACCAGTTCGGCAACGGATACCAGCGATGGATCAGACGGCACCAGCAAAGGCATACATCCCGACACCTCTGCAATCGCCTGAAAGTTCATAATCCCGCCCGCATGGACAGGATACTGATCGTTCAAAAGATAGCTGTTTCCAATGATCCCGATGACAGGCCGACCCATATTGCTGAACTCCTTGTTCACATCAATTTGGGCCAGCCTAACGCGTAGGTGTTAATCTCTCAACACCGCAATCCCGCGACAAGTCATCATATCGGAATGGCCTCAGCCCTCACCAATCAGTTTGGCAGCCTCAATCCCTGCCATAGCAGCCGTCAGATCATTGTCTGATGTATCTCCCGTGACGCCAACGGCCCCAATGACCACACCCTTAGCGGAGCGCAACAAAACACCACCCGGCACTGGAATTGTCTGACCACCGAAGACACCATTCACGGCATCCATAAAGTAGGCCTGCTGTTCTGCGCGTGCCATTTGCGCAGTCCCCGCCATACCCAACATGATAGAGCCGTATGCCTTTGCATGAGCAATCGCATACCGGCCGGGCGCTGCGCCATCTTGACGCTCGAACGCTTGCACGTGTCCGCCAGCATCCAGCACCACAACCGACAATGGCTTGAGCCCCATCTCGGCACCTTTTACAAATGTCTTGCGAATAACAACCCGCGCTTTGTTCAACGATACAGTCATCTCTTCATCCTATCTTTCTTGGCCGTATATCCTCCAGGAAGTCTGAAGGGCTGGCCCTTCACTCCCGAAACCTTCAACAAGCTCCTCAGCTTGCGGCTTTCAACTCCAACCGACGCGCATGCAGCACAGGCTCGGTATAGCCCGACGGCTGCTTGGCTCCGAGCAGCACCAAATCACAGGCCGCCTGAAACGCAATTCCG